>NZ_DATBKY010000283.1:0-15087 GCF_036555685.1 Actinophytocola sp.
TCGAGGGGAACATCGCGCGCGCCGTGCGTGGTGAGAGGATCGGCACCGTCGTCAGCACTCCCTGACAGCGGCCGGGGAGACAACAACAGGAGCAGCTTTGATCGACGAGACACTCCTCGACGCCGAGGAGAAGATGGAAAAGGCCGTGTCGGTGGCCAAGGATGACCTCAACACGGTGCGCACCGGCCGCGCGAACCCGGCCATGTTCGCGCGCATCGTCGTCGACTACTACGGCGCGCCGACGCCGCTGAACCAGCTCGCCGGCATCTCCGTTCCGGAGGCGCGGATGGCGGTCGTCAAGCCGTACGACATGAGCCAGCTGTCCTCCATCGAGCGGGCGATCCGCGACTCCGACCTGGGGGTCAACCCGACCAACGACGGCCAGATCATCCGGGTGGTCATCCCGCAGCTGTCCGAGGAGCGGCGCCGCGAGATGGTCAAGATGGCCAAGCACAAGGGCGAGGAAGCCAAGATCGCCATCCGCAACGTGCGCCGCAAGGCGAACGAGGAGCTGCACCGCATCGCCAAGGACGGCGAGGCTGGCGAGGACGAGGCGGTCCGCGCCGAGAAGGAGCTCCAGCACATCACCGACAAGTACGTCGCGCAGGTCGACGAGCTGGTCAAACACAAGGAAGCCGAGCTGCTCGAAGTCTGAGCGTTCTCGATCCAGTGACCAGCGACATGACCCGTGAAGCGGCCGGCGCGGCCGAGGACCAGCCCGAACCGGTCGAACCAGCCGTACCGGCGGTACCAGCCGTGCCGGCCGTACCAGCGGCATCCGCCGCACCGGCCGCGTCGCGTGCCGGGCGCAACGTGCCGTTGTCGATCGCCGTCTCCCTGGCGCTCGGCGCCGCCGTGCTCGTCTCGCTGCTGACGGTCCGGCAGATCTTCGTCGGCGTGGTGGCCGCGGCCGTCGCGGTCGGCAGCTACGAGCTCGCGACCGCGCTCAGGCGGGCGTCCGACATCCGGGTCACGATCTGGCCGGTGCTCGTCGGCGGCCAGGCGATGGTCTGGCTGTCCTGGCCGTTCGGACGCAACGGCCTGCTCGCGGCGTTCGTGCTGACCGTTCTCGCGTGCATGGTGTGGCGCTTCGCCGGCGGCATCGACGGCTACCTGCGCGACCTCAGCGCGTCGGTGCTGACGGCCGCCTACGTGCCGCTGCTGGCTTCGTTCGCGGCGATGCTCGTGGTCGTCGAGGACGGCGTGGCACGCGTGCTGTGCTTCCTGGTCCTCGTGGTCTGCTCGGACACCGGCGGCTTCGCCGCCGGGGTGCTGTTCGGCAAGCACCCGATGGCCAAGGTCATCAGCCCGAAGAAGTCCTGGGAGGGCTTCGCCGGGTCGATGGTCGCGGGCATCGTCGCCGGGATCCTGTCGCTGACGCTGCTGCTCGACGGCCAGTGGTGGCAGGGCGCGCTGTTCGGCGCCGCGCTGGTGTGCACCGCGACGATCGGGGACCTCGTCGAGTCGCTGATCAAGCGCGACCTCAAGATCAAGGACATGGGCCACCTGCTGCCCGCGCACGGCGGCGTGATGGACCGGCTGGACTCGCTGCTGCCGGCCGCGGTGGTGTCGTGGCTGCTGCTGCGGCTGTTCGTGCCGCACTGAGCCTGGTTTGCTGGCAGACGTGGGACTGGTGACTCGGGCGCTCGCGGCGGTCCGGCGCGGGCACGACACGGTGCCGAGCCCGAACATCTGGCACTGGCCCGAGGTGTACGAGGTCGAGAACCGCGCGCAGGACGCCGACGGCGAGATCTGGCGGGTACTCGAGGACGTCGTCGACTGGTCCGGCCGCGACGTCGTGGACGTCGGCTGCGGGGACGGCTTCCACCTGTCCCGCTTCGCCGCCACGGCCCGGCACGTGACCGGCGTCGAGCCGCACCCGCCGCTCGTGCGCCGCGCCCGGGAGCGGGTGGCCGGCGTGGACAACGTCGAGGTGCTGGCCGGCTCGGCGCAGCGGCTGCCGCTCCCGGACGCGAGCGCGGACGTGGTGCACGCGCGGACCGCGTACTTCTTCGGCCCCGGCTGCGAGCCGGGGCTCGCCGAGGCGGACCGCGTGCTGCGGCCCGGTGGCTCACTGGTGATCGTCGACCTCGACGTCCGGCACCAGCCGTACGGCGAGTGGATGCGCGCGGATCTGCCCGGCTACGACGTGGCCGAGATCGACGCCTTCTTCGACCGCCAGGGCTTCGCGAGCCGGCGGGTCGAGACGGTCTGGCGGTTCGCCGACCGGGCCGACCTGGCCGCCGTGCTGCGGATCGAGTTCTCCGCGAACGTGGCGCAGCGGGCGATCGCCGAGGTGACCGGGCTGAGCCTGCCGGTCGGCTACCGGGTTCTGCACCGCGGCAAGCCGACCGGGCTGCTCACCCCCTGACGAGTCAGTCCTCGTCGTCCTCTTCGTCGTCGGCGACCGGCGGCGGCTCGACCTCGCCGAGGATCGCGTAGACCTCCCGGCGTGCCTCGTTGAGCACCTCGATCGCGCGCTGCTTCTGGTTCTCCGTGGCCGCGTGGGCGACCTGCATGGTGGCACCCATGAGCTGGCCGATGGCGTCGCGCAGGTGCACGTCGTTGGGGTCGACGTCCTGGGCGATCTGCTCCCACGGCGGCGTGGTGGCGTGCTTCTCGGCCGCCTCCCGCCCCTCGTCGGTGAGCTCGTAGCGACGCTTGCCGCCGCTGCCCTCGGTGCTCGTGATGAGGCCCTCGTCGGCGAGCAGCTGCAGTGTCGGATAGACCGAGCCGGGGCTCGGCCGCCAGAACTGGCCGCTGCGCTCGGTGATCTCCTGGATCATCTCGTAGCCGTGCATCGGCCGCTCCGCGAGCAGGGCGAGGATCGCCGCCCGCACGTCGCCGCGCCTGCTGCGCCGGCCACCCCCGTGACCCCGGCGCCTGCCGCCGCGGCGCATGTCGCGCCCACCCGGGAAACCGGGGAAGCCCGGCATGCCCGGCGCACCCGGCATGCCCGGCCACGGGCCACCGAACGGTGGGTGCGGTGGCGGAGGCGGGAAACCCCCATGTGCCGTTCGCGGGTCGAACGGCCCCTCCGGCCCGAAGGCCTCGTGCGGGTCGCCGAACGGCGGTCGCCCGCGGTGATGGTGTTCGTGATGGTGTTCTCCGTGTCTGGATGACTGTCCAAATGACGGACGCATGATCGTTTCCTCCCTGTAGTTGTATCGCGTGGTATCGCGATAGGTTTACGATATATCGGAACGTATCGCGATGCAACGTCATTCCCGAAACCGGCCGATTCATCGCCCATGGGAGAATGGCCGGGCTATGACCGCACTCCCCCTGGTGTTCGACGCGCCCAAGCGCGGCCTCCCACCTCGTCACCTGGCCGACATGTCCGCCGACGAGCGGCGCGCGGCGGTGACCGAGCTGGGCGAGAAGCCCTTCCGCGCGAACCAGCTGTCGCATCACTACTTCGCCCGGCTGACCGCGGACCCCGCGTTGATGACCGACATCCCCGCCGCCAGCCGCGACCGGCTCGCCGGCGGGCTGCTGCCGCCGCTGCTGTCCGTGGTCCGCCACGTGAGCTGCGACGACGGCACGACGCGCAAGACGCTGTGGCGCGCGCACGACGGGACGCTGCTGGAGAGCGTGCTCATGCGCTACCCGGACCGGACGACGCTGTGCGTGTCGAGCCAGGCCGGGTGCGGGATGGCGTGCCCGTTCTGCGCGACCGGGCAGGGCGGGCTGCAGCGGAACCTGTCGACCGCCGAGATCGTGGACCAGGTCCGTGCCGCGGCGGCCGCCATGCGCGACGGCGAGCTCGGTTCCCCGGGCCGGCTGTCGAACATCGTGTTCATGGGCATGGGCGAGCCGCTGGCGAACTACCGGCGGGTGGTCGACGCCGTGCACCGCATCTGCGACCCCGCGCCGGGCGGGCTGGGCATCTCGCAGCGCTCGGTCACCGTGTCGACGGTCGGCCTGGCCCCGGCCATCCGCAAGCTCGCCGACGAGCGGATGCAGGTCCGCCTCGCGGTGTCGCTGCACACGCCGGACGACGAGCTGCGCGACACGCTGGTACCGGTCAACACGCGCTGGTCGGTCGACGAGGTGCTGGCGGCCGCGCGCTACTACGCCGACACCACGGGCCGCCGCGTATCGATCGAGTACGCGCTGATCCGGGACGTGAACGACCAGCCGTGGCGGGCGGACCTGCTGGCCAGGCGGCTGCGGGAGCACCTGGCACAGCTGGTACACGTGAACGTGATCCCGCTGAACCCGACGCCGGGCTCGAAGTGGGACGCGTCCCCGAAGCCGGTGGAGCGCGAGTTCGTGCGGCGGGTCAACGCCGGGGGAGTGGCGTGCACGGTCCGCGACACGCGCGGCCAGGAGATCGCCGCCGCGTGCGGTCAGCTGGCCGCCGAGGGCTAGCGACGTACGAGCCGCGCGGTGAGGTCGGCCGGGTGCACGGCCGACCGGCGGCCGTCCACGATGCACGGCGTGCCGAAGCGCCGCCGCGCCGATCGGACGCGCCAGTGCGGGCGCGAGCTACGGGCCGAGGAGCCCCTGGTACTCGCGCACGATGCGTGACATGAGGCCCAGCTGGAGCACGATCAGCGGGAGTACCGCCAGGAACGCGGGCTCGGCATGCTGGGGACCACCAGCGGCGCGTCGGCCGGTACGGCGGGGACGAACGAGGGGCCGCGGGGTTCGGGGCTGGTTCCCGCCGGCGTCGCGGTCGTGATTCGATCTGACGCCATGGAGATCTGGGTCAACCCGAAGTGCAGCAAGTGCCGGTCCGCCGTGTCGATGCTCGACGAAGCCGGCGCGGAGTACACCGTGCGGCGCTACCTGGACGACCCGCCGACCGCCGGCGAGCTGACCGCGGTGCTCGACCGGCTCGGGCTGGAGCCGTGGGACATCGCCCGCACCGGCGAGGCGGTCGCCAAGGAGCTGGGCCTCGGCTCGTGGGAGCGGACCCCGGCGTCCCGCACCCGCTGGATCGCGGCGCTGGCCGAGAACCCGATCCTGATCCAACGCCCGATCATCACCGCCGACGACGGCACCACGGTCGTCGGCCGCACCGAGGACGCCGTCCGCTCGGTCCTGCCCGCCGACTGAACCCTTAGGCGGGCTCGGGCCGCCGGAGCGTGGCGCCCAACGCGAGGAACGCGACCGCCGCGCCGCCGGTCATCACGAGCGCCATGGCCGGGCCGTCGTTGCCCAGCACGCCGACCAGTGGCGCGATCAGCGCACCCAGCGCGAACTGCGTCGCCCCCAGCAGGGCCGCCGCCGTGCCGGCCGCCTCGCCGTGGCGGGTCAGGGCCAGCGCGGGCGCGTTCGGCAGCACGAAGCCGATCGTCCCCAGCAGGAAGAACAGCGGCACCACGAACCCGAGCAGCCCGGTGCCCGACAGCGACAGCACGGTCAGCACCACGCCGGACACGACGGACCCGGCCAGCGACCACAGCACGATCCGCTCCGGCGAGTACCGGTTCAGCAGCACCACGTTGAACTGCGACGCCCCGATGATCGCGATCGCGCCGATGCCGAACACCAGCCCGAACTGCTGCTGGCTCAGCCCGTACCCGTCCTGCAGCACGAACGACGAGCCCGACACGTACGAGAACAGCGCCGACATGCCCAGCGCGGCCACCAGCGTCAGCACCACGAACTGCCGGTCGGTCACCAGCGAGCGGTAGGTCCGCAGTATCGGACCGAACGCGCCCGTCCGGCGGCGGGACGCAGGCAGCGTCTCCTTCAGCAGGAACACCGCCACCAGCATCAACGCCACGCCGAACACGGCGAGCACCGCGAACACCCAGCGCCACGAGCCCCGCAGCAGCACGGCCGCGCCGAGCGTCGGGGCCAGGATCGGGGCCGCGCCCATCACGAGCATCAGCCGGGACAGCGCGGTCGCGGCCGCCCGGCCGGTGAAGAGGTCCCGCACGACGGCCAGCGCCACGACCATCGCCGCCGCCGCGCCGACGCCCTGCACCACGCGCAGCAGGCCCAGCACCGCCACGTTCGGCGCGACCAGGCACAGCAACGACGCCACGACGTGCAACGCCGTACCCAGCACCAGCGGCAGCCTGCGGCCCACGGCATCCGAGAACGGGCCGATCGCGAGCTGGCCGAGGCCGAGGCCGAGCAGCGTGCCCGTCAGCGTGAGCTGGATCGTGGCGGACGACGTCATCAGGTCGTCCGCGATCGCCGGCAGTGCCGGCAGGTACATGTCGATCGTGAGCGGACCCAGCGCGATCAGCGCGCCGAGCACCAGGATGAGCCGGACACGCGCGAGGCCGGCCGGCGACTCGGGCGCGAACGACGCACGGGGTGGGGAAAGCGTGGCGCGATCCATTACGGCCTTTCACCGACGGGGACTGGACTGACAGCGTCGTCACCCGTGATCAGCAAACCCACCGGTTCGTTTGTTCCGGTGGGTTGCGTGAAGGCCGAAATCCGCTAGCGCCGCCAGGAGGTGCGCTGCCGCACCCGGCTCCCGACCAGCAGCACGACGAGGCCGGCGCCGATGCCGATGAGCCACAGCCGCTCGGTCATGGCGATGTGGTTGCCGATGAACGCCATCAGGAACATCGCGATCGCGGTGATCCAGCCGCCGATCTCGCGGCCGCGGGGGAACCGGCCGTGCCAGCCCCACTCGGCGGACGGCTCCTCATGCGGGTCGACCGCGTTCTTCGGTCGCTTCTCCAGCTGTGAGCCAGCCACGTTCCCTCCCGGCACGGTTGAACCTTGCGCACATGTTCCCACACGGCCCGGGCACCGCCCGTCCGGATGCCGGTCCGCGTGTATCGGGAAGAATGGGCCGCAATGACGACCGCACCGACCACCGCACCGACTGCCGCGACGACCACACCGGCCAGACGTACCGTCCTCGTGCTCGGCTCCACCGGCTCGGTGGGTGTCCAGGCGCTGGAGGTGATCGCGGCCAACCCCGACCGGTTCGAGGTGGTCGGCGTCGCGGCCGGCGGCGCCGACCCGGCCACCCTGGCCGCGCAGGCCGTCCTCACCGGCGCCCGCGCGGTGGCCGTGTCCAGGTCCACCGCGGCCGAGGACGTCCAGCTCGCCCTGTACGCCGAGGCCAAGCGCCGCGGCTACGAGCACGGCGGGTTCCCGATGCCCCGGATTCTCGCCGGGCCGGAGGCGGTCGCCGAGCTGATCGACTCGACACCGGCCGACATCGTGCTCAACGCGATCACCGGCTCCCGCGGCCTCGAGCCGACGCTGCGGGCCCTCGCCACGGGCTCGACGCTGGCGCTCGCGAACAAGGAGTCGCTGATCGCGGGTGGCCCACTCGTGCTCCGCGCGGCCAAGCCGGGCCAGCTCGTGCCGGTCGACTCCGAGCACTCGGCGATCGCGCAGTGCCTGCGCGGCGGTGCCAAGGGCGAGGTCGAGCGGCTGGTGCTGACCGCGTCCGGCGGCCCGTTCCGGGGCCGCCGCCGTGCGGACCTCACCGACGTCACGGTCGCGGCCGCCATGGCCCACCCGACCTGGGACATGGGGCCGGTCATCACGATCAACTCCGCCACCCTGGTCAACAAGGGGCTGGAGCTGATCGAGGCGCACCTGCTGTTCGACGTCCCCTACGAACGCATCGACGTGGTCGTGCACCCGCAGTCGATGATCCACTCGATGGTGACGTTCGCGGACGGCTCCACGCTGGCACAGGCCAGCCCGCCGGACATGCGGCTGCCGATCTCGCTGGCCCTGGGCTGGCCCGACCGCGTGCCCGCGGCGGCCCGGCCGGTGACGTTCGACACGGCCTCGGCCTGGACGTTCGAGCCGCTCGACCACGAGACGTTCCCGGCCGTGCGGCTCGCGCGGCAGGCCGGCGAGGCCGGCGGCTGCCTGCCGGCGGTCTACAACGCGGCGAACGAGGAGGCCGTCACGGCATTCGCCGGAGGACACACGGCCTTCACCGGCATTGTGGACACTGTGCACCGAGTACTCGACGACGCGGACGACTGGCACGGCGAGCCGTCCGGCGTCGAGGAGGTGCTCGCCGCGGAGAGCTGGGCACGGTCCCAGGCCAGGCAGCGGCTAGGGGCGACGGCTGAGCTCGGCACCACCGGGCCGGGAGAGGACTGACGACGTGCTCGCGTGGATCCTTGGGATCATCCTGTTCGCGCTGGGGATATGCATCTCCGTCGCGTTGCACGAGGCCGGTCACATGGGCGCGGCCAAGATGTTCGGGATGCGGGTCCGCCGGTACTTCATCGGCTTCGGCCCCACGATCTGGTCCTTCCGCCGCGGCGACACCGAGTACGGCCTGAAGGCGATCCCGGCCGGTGGCTTCTGCGACATCGCCGGCATGACCGCGCTGGACGAGGTCACGCCGGACGAGGCGCCGCGCGCGATGTGGCGCTACGCGACGTGGAAGCGCTTCGTCGTGATGGTCGCGGGCTCGGTCACCCACTTCATCATCGGGTTCATCATCCTGTACCTGATGGCCATCACGATGGGCCTGCCGAACCTGAAGTTCGACGTCAACGCCGTGAAGCCCGAGGTCGGCACCGTCAACGACTGCGTGGTGGACAAGACCGACCAGTCGCAGACCGGCTGCTCGCCGGGCGCGGCGGCCCCGGCCAAGGACGCGGGCCTGCGCCCCGGCGACCTCGTGCAGTCCGTCGCCGGGACGCCGACGCCGACCTGGAAGGACATGGTCGAGAAGGTCGAGAAGCTGTCCGGCCCGGCCGAGTTCGTCGTGAAGCGGGGGAGCGAGACGCTCACGATGACCGTCGACGTCGCGCAGGTGTCGACCGACAACGGCAAGGTCGGCGCGATCGGGGTGTCCGTGGCGCTGCCGCCCGCCGTGAACCACTACAGCGTGGTCGGCGGCTTCGGTGGCGCGACGAGCTTCACCGGCGACATGTTCGTCGGCGTGTGGAACGGGCTGCTGGCGTTCCCGCAGAAGATCCCGAAGGTCATCGAGGCGATCGGCGGCGCACCGCGCGACCAGGACACGCCGGTCAGCGTGGTCGGCGCCAGCATCATCGGCGGCGACGCGGTCGAGCGCGGGCTGTGGGAGATGTTCCTGCTGCTGCTCGCCACGCTGAACTTCTTCGTCGGCGTGTTCAACCTGCTACCCCTGCTGCCGCTGGACGGCGGGCACATCGCGGTCCTGTTCTACGAGAAGGTCCGCGACTGGCTGCGCAGGCTGCGCGGCCAGCCGGCCGGCGGCCCGGTCGACTACTCCAAGTTGTCCGCGGTCACGATGGTGTTCGTGTTGCTCGGCGGAGCGGTGGTGTTGTTGACCGTCACAGCGGACATCGTCAACCCGATCCGGATACCTCAGTAGGCTGAGGACATGACACAGGCTGCGTGTCTGCCGACCGCACCGCAGGGGAACACGACGCAAGCCGGCCACAGTTGCGTGGCCGAACAGCAGTTCGGCAACGCGACCAACACATCTGGTTTCGGGGAGGCGGAACAGCCATGACCGATGGCACCATGCTGGGCATGCCCGCGCTCCCACCGCCGGTGCTGGCGGAGCGCCGCAAGACCAGGCAGCTGATGGTCGGCAAGGTCGGCGTCGGCAGCGAGCACCCGATCTCGGTGCAGTCGATGACCACCACGAACACCGCCGATGTGAACGCGACGCTGCAGCAGATCGCCGAGCTGACCGCGGCCGGCTGCGACATCGTGCGGGTGGCCTGCCCGTCCCAGGACGACGCGGAGGCGTTGCCGGCGATCGCGGCGAAGTCGCAGATCCCGGTCATCGCGGACATCCACTTCCAGCCGCGCTACGTGTTCGCCGCGATCGAGGCGGGCTGCGCGGCCGTGCGGGTCAACCCCGGCAACATCAAGAAGTTCGACGACAAGGTCAAGGAGATCGCACAGGCCGCGCGCGACCACGCCACCCCGATCCGCATCGGCGTCAACGCGGGCTCGCTGGACCCCCGGCTGCTGAAGAAGTACGGCAAGGCCACACCCGAGGCGCTCGCGGAGTCGGCGCTGTGGGAGGCATCCCTGTTCGCCGAGCACGACTTCCACGACATCAAGATCTCGGTCAAGCACAACGACCCGGTGGTCATGGTCCGGGCGTACGAGCTGCTGGCCGAGCAGTGCGACTACCCGCTGCACCTCGGCGTCACCGAGGCCGGTCCGGCGTTCCAGGGCACGATCAAGTCGGCGGTCGCGTTCGGCGCGCTGCTGCGGCAGGGCATCGGCGACACGATCCGGGTGTCGCTGTCCGCGCCGCCGGTCGAGGAGGTCAAGGTCGGCGCGCAGATCCTGCAGTCGCTGAACCTGCGGCCGCGCAAGCTGGAGATCGTGTCGTGCCCGTCGTGCGGCCGGGCGCAGGTGGACGTGTACAAGCTGGCCGACGAGGTCACCGCCGGGCTCGAGGGCATGGAGGTGCCGCTGCGCGTCGCCGTGATGGGCTGCGTGGTGAACGGCCCGGGCGAGGCCCGCGAGGCCGACCTCGGCGTGGCGTCGGGCAACGGCAAGGGCCAGATCTTCGTCAAGGGCAAGGTCATCAAGACCGTCCCCGAGCACCAGATCGTGGAGACCCTCATCGAGGAGGCCATGCGCATCGCCGAGGAGTCCGGCGAGACCGCGGGCGAGCCCGTCGTGACCGTCTCCTAACGCCTCGTCTCGTACCGGGTCAGGATCACGCCGCCGGGGAAGGCCTGGGTCGCGACCAGGTTCAGGTTCACCCAGCTGTCCAGCCCCGCGAAGAACGGCGTGCCGCCGCCCACCAGGACCGGGTACGTGACCACCTGGTACTCGTCGATCAGACCGGCGCGCATGGCCGACCCGGCGAGAGTCGCGCCGCCGATGTCCATCGGGCCCCCGTCCTCGGCCTTGAGCCGGGTGATCTCGGCGACCGCGTCGCCGGTGACCAGGCGGGTGTTCCAGTCGACCTTGTCGATCGTCGAGGAGAACACCACCTTCGGCGTGTCCCGCCACAGCCGCGCGAACTCGATCTCCGCCGGCGTGGCGTTCGGCTGCTGGTCGCCGGTCGGCCAGTGGGAGCTCATCGTCTCCCAGAGCTTGCGCCCGTACAGCGTCAGGCTGCTCGCACGCACCTGATCGGTCCACCACCGGAATATCTCGTCGCTCGGCTCGCTCCAGCCGATGTCGTCGCCGGGCGCGGCGATGTAGCCGTCCAGGGTCACGTTCATGCCGTAGGTCAGTTTCCGCATGCTGCCAGCCTCCCGTGAGTCGGTGTCACCCGTACAGACCGGCGCGGTGCGGCCAACTCATCGGTGGGCGATCTGCGCCCGAAGGTAGTCCTCGTGCTCGGGGCTCAGGGCCGGGAACCCCGCCGGCTCGGGTGCGCGGCGGACCTCCACCTCGCACGGGCAGCGGCGGGCCCATTCGGCCGCCTCACGCCGCGACGACACGTCGAGCAGCCAGTAGCCGGCCACCGGGCCCTCGCCCTCCTCGAAGGTGGCCCGCCCGTCCGCGTAGCGGACCCGGGCGCCCCGCGCGCTCGACGCCGGCCCGTCCGCGGCGACCAGCACCCCGGCCCGCACGAGCTCCTCGTTGTACCGCCACACCGCGGCCGCGGTGGGCGGGACCGGCTCCACCGACGTCGCCAGGACCAGGAAACGCATGGCGGGCTCCTTCCGCTCGGCTTCACGGACACGTCGTGTCCGGACACCGCGGATCGACACCATCGGGCGAATTTCTTCACCGGTTCGCCGGCCGCGGGTCACCGCTGTCCCGAAGGCCGCTCATCTGGCACGCTTGACCTTGTGTTGCGGCTTGCTGGAGCGCGGCTGCTCGACGAGCGGGATCGACTGGCCGTGCGCGCGATGCTCACGGCGGACCCGGTCGCGTCCTGCATGGTCGCCTCGCGGATCGAGACCCTCGGTATGGATCCGTGGCGGCTGGGCGGTGAGCTGTGGGGCTGCGAGCCCCGCGGGTTCCGTACCGGCCGGCTCGACTCCCTCTGCTTCGCCGGGTCGAACCTGATCCCGTTGCAGGGCAACCGGTCCGCGCTGCGCGCGTTCGCCGACCGGGCGCTGCGCCGGCGGCGCATGTGCTCGTCGGTCGTCGGGCCGGCCGAGCAGGTCCTCGGCCTGTGGTCCGAACTGGAGCTGGACTGGGGGCCGGCCCGCGAGGTCCGCGACAACCAGCCGCTCATGTCGACCTCACGCGAGTCCAGCACCCCGCCCGACCCGCTGGTCCGCCCCGTGCGCCCGGACGAGCTCGACCGCTACCTCCCGGCAGCGGTCGCGATGTTCATCGAGGAGGTCGGCGTCGACCCGCGCGCCGGTGACGGTGGGGCCAGCTACCGCGCCCGCGTCGCCGAGCTGATCGCAGCCGGCCGTGCGTTCGCCCGGTTCGAGGGCGGCGAGGTCGTGTTCAAGGCGGAGATCGGCGCGCTGTCGAACGCCGTCGGCCAGATCCAGGGCGTGTGGGTGCACCCCGACCGCCGCGGCCACGGCCTGGGCTCGGCGGGCACCGCGGCCGTCGTCGACCGGTTGGTCCGCGGGCTCGGGCGCACCGCGAGCCTGTACGTCAACGCCTACAACCAGGTGGCGCAGTCGGCGTACCGGCGGATCGGGTTCACACGGGTCGGGCAGTACGCGACCGTGCTGTTCTGAGCGTCGGTGCCGTCGGAGATACTCGCCGGCGTGCGTGTTCCTCTCCGCCGTGCGGCCGGTGTCCTCGCCGCGGCTCTGCTCGTGCTGCCCGTCGCCGGGTGCGGGCTCTTCGGCGAGTCCGGGCCGACGCCCGAGGACGTGGCGTCGGACTACCTCGGCGCGTTCGCGCGGGGCGACGCCGGCGCGGCGGCCGGCCTGACGGACTCGCCCGAGTCGGCGAAGGCGCTGCTGTCCCGCGTGCGCGGCGAGCTGGAGCCGGAGAAGGTGGCCGCGCAGCTGGGCAAGGTCGAGACGAGCGAGACGTCGGCCAAGGCGTCGTTCGACGTGACGTGGGACTTCGGGCACGACCGGCGGTGGGACTACGAGGGCCGCATGGACCTGCGCGAGGTCGACGACACGTGGAAGATCCACTGGGCGCCGACGGTCGTGCACCCGGAGCTCGCCGAGCAGCAGTCGCTCGCGTTCCAGAACGAGCAGCCGGAGTTCGCGCCGGTCCTCGACCGCGACGGCGTCCCGCTCATGTCGCCGGACCGGGTCGTCGCGGTGCTGTTCGAACCGAAGAAGGCGGGCGACACGGCCGCCGTCGCCGGCTCGCTCGCGGACAACCTGCGCGGCTTCGACCCGACGATCACCCAGAAGTCCATTCTGGACGGTGCGGAGAAGGTTCCGGCCGGCCAGCCGTACCAGGTCGTGACGTTGCGGTCGAACGACTACGAGCTGATCAAGCCGCGGATCTACGACCTGCCCGGCGTGCGGTTCACGGCCTCGCCCCGGCTGCTGCCGGCGGACAAGAAGCTGGCGCCGACCCTGCTGCCGGGCATCCGCAAGGTGGTCGAGGACGAGCTGATCGGCCAGGCTGGCTGGCGGATCATCACGACGGACGTCTCGGGCGCCGAGGCGTCCGAGCTGTACGCGAAGGCGGCCGAACCGGCGGAGGCCGCGCACGTCACGCTGAGCACGAAGGTGCAGAACGCGGCGCAGACGGCGCTGGCGGCGGAGAAGACGCCGTCGATGCTGGTGGCGATGCAGGCGTCGACGGGCGAGTTGCTCGCGGTCGCGCAGAACGCGCCCGCGGACAAGCAGGGCGCGCTGGCGCTGACCGGCCGCTACCCGCCGGGCTCCACGTTCAAGATCGTTACCGCGATCGCCGGCCTGGAGTCGGGCAAGACCCAGCCGAACGCGAGGGTCGGCTGCCCCGGCACGATAACGATCGACGGCCGTGTGGTGCCGAACGCCGGCAAGTTCGACAAGGGCGTGATCCCGTTGCACAGTGCGTTCGCGTTCTCTTGCAACACGACGTTCGCCCAGCTGGCGACGAAACTCGAGCCCGCGGCGCTGACCGACACCGCGCGGCGCCTGGGCCTGGGCGCGGACTTCGTCATGCGCGGTGCGACGACCGTCACCGGCTCGGTGCCGCCGGCGTCCGATGTGGTGGAGCGCGCGGAGGACGGGTTCGGCCAGGGCAGGGTGGTGGCGAGCCCGTTCGGCATGGCCCTGGTGGCCTCTACGGTCGCGTCGGGCAAGCTGGCGACCCCGACCCTGCTGCAGGGTTCGGACACGACGACCGACACCGAGGACCCGAAGCCGGTCGACGCGTCGATCCTGACCGCGATGCGCGCGATGATGCAGGAGGTCACGGCAAGGACGCCGGCGTTGGCCGGCTACCGGAACGTCCGGGGCAAGACCGGCACGGCCCAGTTCGGCGACGGCACCCACGCGCATGGCTGGTACGTGGCCTTCCGGGGCGACATGGCGTTCGCGCTCCTGATCACGGACGCCGGCGCCTCGACGAAGGCGGTGGTGGCGGCGACGAGATTCCTGAGAGCCCTGGGCTGAGCGAGCGCACCGAACGCGACAAGCAGCCTGTGCCGGCCAAGCGGCCCTCGCGTGCCACGCAGCTGCGAATTCCCAGCTCACACTCCACAGGCCAAGATCAACGGCGGCCTCCGGCCCCCCGAAATCCAGGCTACAGAGACCCACCGACGCGGCCGGCGCGAAAGCCTGAGACCTGGGACGACCGCACGGCAAGCACGCGGCAGCCACGCGACGGCCATTCCCGATCGCCCGCCCAGGAACGCATCGTAGG
The DNA here is from genome assembly GCF_036555685.1 of Actinophytocola sp. Taxonomy (GTDB): domain Bacteria; phylum Actinomycetota; class Actinomycetes; order Mycobacteriales; family Pseudonocardiaceae; genus Actinophytocola. The sequence continues at coordinate 14,608 of NZ_DATBKY010000283.1, forward strand.
GTGGGGGTCATGCCCGTACGTGCTTCGCTCAAGCCCGGTGTCCAGTCGCCGCGCCGGCCTGTTCCCTCCTCGATCGTGCGTCCCGAGTACGTGGACAAGGACGCCCCCAAGCGCAACACCGAGCCGTGGGTGCAGACCGACGAGACCATCGAGGCCATGCGGGTCGCCGGGCGGATCGCCGCGCAGGCGCTCCAGGTGGGCGGCGAGGCCGTCAAGCCCGGTGCCACGACCGACGAGATCGACGCCGTGATCCACGAGTTCCTCCTCGACCACGGCGCCTACCCCTCGACGCTCGGCTACCGGGGATTTCCGAAGTCGTTGTGCACCAGCGTCAACGAGGTCATCTGCCACGGCATCCCCGACAGCCGCGTGCTCGAGGACGGCGACATCGTCAACATCGACATCACGGCGTACGTCGACGGGGTCCACGGCGACACCGACGCGACGTACCTGTGCGGGGACGTCGACGAGGAGTCGCGG
>NZ_DATBKY010000284.1:0-12913 GCF_036555685.1 Actinophytocola sp.
CCCCCCCCCCCCCCCCCCACGCCGCGCTACACATTGCTCGGCCGAGCAACTGTGCGCTTGGATGAGCAAATGCGCACCGCACGCCGCTCGCAGATCATCGAGGCCGCCATCGACACGATCGCCGTCGAGGGCCTCGCCGGAACGTCGTTCGCCAAGATCGCGAAGTCCGCGGGGCTGTCCAGCACCGGCCTGATCTCGTACCACTTCGCGAACAAGCGCGAGCTCATGGACGAGGTCGTGCGGGTCGTCGGCGAGGAGGTAGCCGAGCTCGCCGATTGGCGCATGCGCGAGGCGGACGGGCCTGCCGAGCAGCTGCGCGCCTACCTCGCCGCCAACATCGAGTACGCCGCCAAGCACCACACCCGGCTGCGCGCCGCACGGGCCATCGGCCTCCCCGAGCCGGACGACCGCCTGCCCGGGCTGCTGCGCGCGGGCCAGCGCTACGGCGAGTTCCGCTTCTTCGACGTCGACCTCATGACGCTCGCCATCCGCTCGGTCCGCGACGGCGTGCTGGAACGGCTCGCCGTGGGCTCCGCCCCGGCCGACCTCGACGCCTACACCGACGAGCTCGCCACGATCTTCGAGCTCGCCACCCGTGGCACCTGACGTACGGACGACAAGACCGGCCTGTCTCTCGACCGGCGCCGCCGTCGATGCATCGGTTGTGCATCGGTTAGTGTGACGGCGTGGACCTGGCCACCTCGCTCGCCCAGATGGCGCGCGACCTGCTCGCGCAGGAGACGGTGCAGCAGACGCTGGACCGCGTCGTGGCGCACGCCGTGGCACTCGTGGGCGGCTGCGACGCCGCGGGAGTCCTCACGCTGGAGTCCGGCACGCCGCGCACCCTGGCCGCGACGCACGACCTCGCCGTCGAGTCGGACCGGCTCCAGGCCGAGATCGGCGAGGGCCCGTGCCTGGACAGCACCCTGCGGGACGAGCGGGTCTACCGGATCGAGGACATGGCCACCGAGGCGCGCTGGCCCTGCTACGCGCCCAAAGCCCGCGAGCTGGGCATCGGCAGCGCGATGGGCTTCCTGCTGTACACGCGGGAACGCAACCTCGGCGCGCTGAACCTCTACGGCGGCGCACGGCGGGCGTTCACGGAGGGCACCGAGCACGTCGGCTGGCTGCTCGCGTCGCACGCGGCCGTGGCGTTCGCCAGTGCGCGGTCGGACGCGCAGCTGCAGGCGGCGATCGCGAGCCGGCAGGAGATCGGCGAGGCGCTCGGCATCGTGATGGAGCGTCACAAGATCACCGAGGAGCAGGCCTTCGACCTGCTGCGCCGGCGTTCCCAGGAGCAGAACGTCAAGCTCCGCGAGCTCGCCCGGCAGCTCGCCCGGACCGGCGAGATACCCGAGCGGTAGCCCTCAGCGGTTCCGCACCTTCGACCACACCATCAGCGCCGTGATGGCGGCCGCGATCCCACCGAGCGGGATGGCCGGACGGCGGATCATGATCACCCACACCGGCAGCAGCTTCTGCGCCACCGGGTCCGGCAGCTTGCCGACCAGCCCGGTACCGGCCGCCTCGACCTGCTCCATCCGCTGCCGCGTGGCGGCCTGCACGCGGTCCTTCACGTGCGTCCGGTCGCCCAGCGCCGCGACGGTCTCGGCCAGCTCCTGGCGGGTCAGCTCGGCATCCGTGCGCAGGTCGGCGTCGGTCGGCTCCTCGCCGGGCATCCGCAGGCGGTCCTGCTCTTCCTTGTTGGTCGTCATCGCTGCACCGCTTCCTTGACCACTTGGATGTCCTCCTTGGCGTGCTCGACGGCCTCCGAAGGCATCGGCGACCCCTTGCGGAACTGGCTCCGCCCCACCAGCGCGGCCACGGCCGCGCACAGCAGCACGGCCCCGCCGACGATCATCGCCGCGACCCACGCGGGCATGACCTGCGCCAGGAGCAGCACGATCCCGGCGAGGACGACGGCCGCCCCGTACCCGGCGAGCACACCCGCCGCGCCGATGCTGGCCGCGCCGATCCCGGCGTGCTTGGCCTTCTCCTGCACCTCGCGCACGGCAAGGCGGACCTCGGTGCGGGCGAGATGGCTGAACTGTTCTGTCAGGTCGCGAACGAGTTCGGCGGTCGACTTCTCGCCGGCCGGCTTGTTCGCACCGACGTCCGATATCGAGCTCATCTTTGCTCCCTCCTCGACCAGGACTTACCCGCGTCGAGGAGCCGGAAACGCAGCACTACCCGACGTGACGGTCGAGAACGAACGGTCTCGACGCGCCGAGAGGGGGTAGGGGTTTGTGACGCCGGCCGGGTCGCCATAAGATGCTGCACCCAGCCGGTTGAGCCACCAGCCGAGCAGACACTGTCACGCGATCGCGGGCGCCCCCAACGAAAAGGTCGGCCGCGGTGTTTGCTTGGAGAAACCAATGGACGCCTCCGACCGGTTGCGGTCGCTGTTCGACGGCCCCGACAGAACGGCCGCGGCGCTGCGGGCCACGGACTGGTCCCGCACCCCGCTCGGACCGGTGGAGACGTGGTCGGACGAGTTGTGCGCGGCGATCCGCACCGTTCTCCCGTCCCGCATCCCGATGCTGCTGTGGTGGGGTCCCCAGCTCCTGCAGATCTTCAACGACGCCTACACGCCGCTGCTCGGCGACAAGTATCCCGACGCGATCGGCCAGCCCGCCGCCGAATGCTGGCGCGAGATCTGGGCCGAGCTCGGACCGCTGGCCGAGACCGCCATGTCCGGTGAAGGCGCCACCTACGCCGAGAACCTGCTGCTGCTCATGCGCCGGCACGGCTACCTCGAGGAGACGTACTGGACGTTCTCCTACAGCCCGGTCCGGGCCGCGGACGGCACGATCGCCGGCATCTTCGTCGCGACCGCCGACGAGACCGAGCGGGTGCTGTCCGACCGTCGCATGGAAACACTGCGCGGGCTCGGCACGCTGTCGACTGCGGTGGCGCAGACGGCGAGCGACGCCTGCCGCGGCGCGGTCGAGGTCCTCGCGCGCAGCCGCGCCGACGTGCCACTCGCGCTCGCGTACCTGCGGAACGAGGAGTCCGGCGAGCCGGCTCTCGTCGCGTCGATGGGCGTGCGCGAGGGCGGCGAGATCGCTCGCGACGTGGTCGCCCGCGTGCTCGACACCGGCGAGACCGCCGTGCTCGACGACATCGCGGCGCGCTTTCCCGGCGTCCACGTGCCGGGCGGCGGGTCCGGCGACGCGCCCGTCGACCGAACCCTCGTGGTGCCGCTGCTGGCGTTCGGCCGGAGCAGGCCGGCCGGCGTGCTCGTGCTCGGCGTCAGCCCCTACCGCGCGCTCGACCTGCAGTACCGGGTGTTCGCCGAGCTCGTCGCGGGCCAGGTGTCGACCGCGCTGACCGACGCGCTCGCCTACGAGGCCGAACGCGCCCGGGCCGCCGCGCTCGCCGAGCTGGACGCGGCCAAGACCCGCTTCTTCGAGAACGTCAGCCACGAGTTCCGCACGCCGCTCACGCTGCTGCTCGGCCCGCTCGAGACCGTCCTCGACCAGCACGGCGACCGGCTGCCCGCCCCCGCGCGGGAGGCGCTGGCCACCGCGCACCGGGCGGCGCTTCGCCTGCAGCGGCTGGTCGACACGCTGCTGGACGTCGTCCGTGCGGAGGCCGACGAGCTGTACGCCCGGCCCGAGCCGACCAACGTCGCGCACCTCACCGAGGACTGCGTGTCGATGTTCCGCTCCGCCGCCGAGACCGCCGGAGTCGAGCTGATCGTGGAGATCTCCGACGAGGTCCGCGCGACCGGCCGGATGGTCGTGCTGGACCGGGAGATGTGGGCCAAGATCGTGCTCAACCTCATGTCGAACGCGGTCAAGTTCACCGACTCCGGGTCGATCACGGTCATCCTCTCCTCGGAGTCCGGCCGGCTCGTGCTCGCGGTCGCGGACACCGGCGTCGGCATCCCGCCGGGCGAGCTCGGCCCGATCTTCGACCGCTTCCACCAGGTGGCTGGCACCTCCGGGCGCAGCCGCGAGGGCACGGGGATCGGCCTGTCGCTCGTCCGTGACCTCGCCGCGGCCATGGGCGGGACCGTCGAGGTGACCAGCATCGAGGGCGCGGGCAGCACCTTCACCGTCTCCGTGCCGGAGAAGGTGCAGCACGCGGCCGGTCCCGAAGGCGACGGGCACCGGCCGGAGCTGGCGAAGGCGTTCGCGGGGGAGGCCGCCCAGTGGCGGCCAGCCGCACCCGTGCCCGACGAGCCGGGCGGCATCCTGCTGGTCGAGGACAACGCCGACATGCGCGACTACCTGACCCGGGTGCTGGCCGAGCAGGGCTGGCCGGTGCGTGCCGTCGGCGATGCGGACGCGGCCATGGCCCACGCACGCGCGAACCGGCCGGAGCTGATCCTGAGCGACGTCATGCTGCCCGGTCGCGACGGCCTGGCGCTGCTGCGCGAGATCCGTGCCGTCGAGCCGCTCAACCGCGTACCGGTCGTGCTGCTCACCGCGCGGGCGGGCGCCGAGTCGGCCGTCGACGGGCTGCGCGCCGGCGCCGATGACTACGTGGTCAAGCCGTTCCACCGGGACGAGCTGATCTCGCGGGTGCGTTCGCACCTGGAGCTGTTTCGCTTGCGTGAGCAAGTCGTCGCGGACAACGAGCGCGAGGCCGTGACGTTGCGCGGCGCGCTCGACAGCCGCAGCACGGTGAGCCAGGCGGTCGGGCTGCTGATGGCGACCCACCGATGTGCGGCGGACACCGCGTTCCAGCAGCTGGTGGCCGTGTCGCAGGCGACGAACCGGAAGGTGCGCGACATCGCGGCCACCGTCGTCGCCGACTTCACCGCGGAGCTGACCCCGAGCGAGCCGACCGCCGGCGCGTAGCCCGGTGGCAAGTCAGGTGGCTGGTCAGGTGCGCGGGTGGAGCACGCAGAACTCGTTGCCCTCCGGGTCCTGCATGACCACCCAGTGGAAGTCCGGCTCGCTCGCCACCACGTTCGCGCCCAGCCCGACCAGACGCTCCACTTCGGACTCCCGGGTACCCGACCGCGGCACGATGTCCAGGTGCAGCCGGTTCTTCACGGTCTTCTCCTCGGGTACCGGCTGGAACAGCACCATCGGCTCGCCTTCGCGGCCGATCTCGACGTACTCGGTGCCACGCGAGTCGGTCCACCGCTTCACGACCTCGTAGCCCAGCGCCGCGCACCAGAACCGCGTCACCAGCGAGGTGTTGCGGCAGTCGACAGCGAGGCAGAGCAGGCGACTGGTCATGCCGGTCACGCTAGTCGGGAACCCGCTCGTGCGCCCCGCGCCGCTCCAGCCACGCCATCGCCGGACCGGACGACACGCCGTGCACCACGACGGACAGCGCCACGGCGAGAGCGGCGGTCCGCCACACCGCGTCCGGCGCCACGTCCGCCACCGTGGCGGCGCCGAACGCGAGGTAGAAGAACGTGCCCACGCCGCGCACCCCGAAGAACGCCACCGCCACGGACGCCGGCCGGGTCGTCGGCGCGCCGATCAGCGCCAGCGTCCCGAGCACCGGCCGCACCACGAGCACGACCGCGACGGCGACCAGCACTTCGACGAGCCGCAGGCCGCCGAGTAGGCCACTGCCCAGCGCCACGCCGAGCGCCACCAGCGCGACGGTCACGAACAGCCGCTCGAGCTGCTCGCCGAACTCGTGCAGCACCGCGTGGTAGCCGTGCGACCGCTCGCTCGCCCGCACGACGGCCGCGGTCACGAACACCGCGAGGAACCCGTAGCCGCCGACCAGCTCGCTCAGCGCGAACGGCAGGAACGCGATCACCAGCACGACCAGGCCGTCCGAGTACTCGCCGAGCCGCACCCGCTCGCTGTCCGCGCGGAACATCAGCCAGCCGAGCACCTTCCCGCACACCCAGCCGATCGCCAGGCCGGCCACGAGCGGCACGGCGACCTCCGTGATCCCCCACTCGAGCGGCGGCTCCTTCGGGGCCGCCACCGCGAGCGCGGCGAGCACGAACGGCATCGCGAGCCCGTCGTTGAGGCCCGCCTCGGTGGTGAGCGCGAACCGCACCTCGTTGTCGGGGCCCTGCACCTGCTCGGCGTGCGGCTCCGGCACCTGGACGTCGCTCGCGAGCACCGGGTCCGTTGGGGCGAGCGCCGCGCCGAGCAGCAACGCGGACGCGACGTCGAGGCCGAGGAAGCCGGACCCGAGCCCGGCCACCGCGAGGATCGAGAGCGGCATCGTGATCGCGAGCAGGCGCCACGTCGAGCTCCACGAGCGCCTGCCGAGCGGCCGGTCCGCCTTGAGCCCGGCGCCCGCCAGGGCCACGAGCAGCCCGATCTCGGTGAACGTCTGGACCGCGCCGACGTGCTCGCGCGGGTCGAGCGGCTCCGACCATGGCAGCAGGCCCAGCAATACGCCGATGACGAGCAGCACGACCGGCATCGACAGCGGCCGGTCGCGCAGCACGCGGGGCAGCAGCGCCGCGAACAACGCGAGCACGCCCGCGATCCCCAAGGTGATCACCATTCGGCGCGGATACCCCCAGGTGAACGCCTGCATGCGCCCCGCCTTCGCCCCGACCGATGAGTTCGCGCGGCCGGCGGCGTTACACCTGCGACCGACACGATCGAGCGAGAAGGAGCAGAACATGAGCAAGGTCGTCGCCCACATGTCGATGTCGCTGGACGGCTTCATCGCCGACCCCGACGACGGCTGCGACGAGCTGTTCGGCTGGTACCGCAACGGCGAGGTGGAGGTGCGAAGCCACGACCCGCGCTGGACGTTCCACGTGACGTCGGCGAGCGCGCCGTGGCTGCGCGGGGCGTTGGACCGCGCCGGGGCGCTCGTCTGCGGCCGGCGGCTGTTCGACCACACGCATGGCTGGGGCGGCAACCACCCGTCCGGTGCGCCCCTGGTCGTCGTGACCCACCGGCCCGTCGAGGACTGGCCGCACCCGGTCACGTTCGTCACCGACGGCGTGCCGAGCGCCGTGGCGCGGGCCCGCGCGATCGCGGGTACTGCCGACGTGGCGCTCGGCGGCACGACGATCGTCCAGCAGGCCCTCGACGCCGGGTTGCTGGACGAGATCCAGGTGAACCTGATTCCCGTGCTGCTCGGCGAGGGCATCCCGTTCTTCCCGAACCTGACGCGCAAGCCGGTGCGCCTGTCGGATCCGGCGGTGATCGAGGGCCGGCAGGTCACCCACCTGCGGTACCAGGTGCTGCGCTAGGCCGCATTGGCATCCATCGCGCGAAATACACAATCTGCAGCCGCCCCGGCTCGTCGCTGTAATCGGGGCCTTGGTCACTGGACAAGATCGAGCCCGTAGGCGACAGTCGGGACGGTGAACGGTCAGCGGCTTCCCCAGGTCGACAACGTGAAGACCGCGCTGGTCGCGTGGGTCATCGGGGCCCACGCGCTGCTCGGGTACTCCGCGGTCGGCGGCTGGCCGTACGACGAGGTCAACGAGACCACGTTCATGCCCGGCGTCGAGATCGTGCTCGCCGCGCTCATCGGGCCATCCGGGCTCTTCATCATCGGCGGGTTCTTCTTCCTCGCCGGGCTGTTCACGCCGCGTTCGCTCGAGAAGAAGGGGCTCCGGCGGTTCGCCGCCGACCGCGCACTTCGGCTCGGGCTGCCGTGGGCGGTCTCCGCCTTCCTGGTCTGGCCGCTCACCATGTGGTTCGCCTACCGGGTCGCGGGGCACCACGAGTCCGTCATCGGCGTGGTCACCGAGCGCTATCCGCTGCTCGACTCCGGGTCGCTCTGGTTCACGTTAGTGCTGCTGATCTTCTCGATCGTCTACGGGTTCTGGCGCACCGCCGACCCGGCCGACCCCGACGCGCCCGCCCCGGGCGCCGGGCTCCTCGTCGTGCTCGCACTGGGCATCGCGGTCTCCTCGTTCCTCATCCGGCTCGTCTTCCCCGCGAAGAGCGGCCAGATCTTCGACCTCCACCTCTGGCAGTGGCCGCAGTGCGCCGCCATGTTCGCCCTCGGCGTCGCCTGCGCCCGACACGGCTGGGCCCGCGAGATCCCCGAACGCCTCCGCCGCGGCAGCGCCACCATCGCGGTCGTCACGATCTGCCTCATCCCGATCCTCGGCATCGCGGTCGGCATCACCGACCTCGCCGCCGACATCGACCCCTTCCTCGGCGGCTGGCGCTGGCAGGCCGCGGCCACCGCGCTCGCCGAGGGCATCCTCGTCGTCTCCGGCTCCATCTGGCTGCTCGGCCTCGCGCAGCGCCACCTGACCCAGCGGGGCCGCTTCGCCGCCGCGTGCTCGAAGGCCGCCTTCCCCGCGTTCGTCATCCAGGGCCCGATCCTGATCCTGATCGCCCTCGCGCTCCGGCCGATCTCCGCGCCTGCCGAGGTCAAGGCGCCGCTCGTCGCCGCGCTGGCGCTGACGTCGTCGTTCTGGCTGGCCTGGCGCTTCGTGTCCAGAGGCAGGCGGGGCGAGCCGGCCAGGGAGCGGCGCCACGCGCAGTGATCACGTGAACTGCTGCACCGCGAGCAGCGCCGCGCCGGTGAGGGACAGCGCCATCGCGGCCATGCGGGTACGTGGCACGTCGAGCCGCCGGCCGATCGGGCGGGCGAGCACGAACCCGACCGCCGCCGCGGGCACGAGGAGCAGCGCGTACCACAGGTCCGCCGCCTGCACCGACCCCGCGAACGTCAGCGCGCCCAGGCTCATCGCGGACCCGACGAGGAAGAACGCGCCCATCGTGCTGCGCAGCCGCGGCCCGGCGAACCGCGCCCACACCATCGCCATCGGCGGCCCGCCGATCGACGTCGTCGTGGCCATCATCCCGGACATCGCTCCCGCGACCACGACCGCGCCTCGTGTCGCACGCGGCCGGAACCCGTACACCGTCACCGCGACGCCCGCCACCACGGTCACCACCATCAGCAACGCGAGTGGCCGCGCCGGCAGGAAGGCCACGAGCAGCGCGCCGGCGACGACCCCGGGCACCCGCCCGGCGAGGGCCAGGCCCGCCCCGCGCACGTCCAGCGACGCGCGGTCCTGCACCAGTACGGCCGCGGTGACGCAGCACGCGAGCACCAGGTTGACCGTCGGCACCAGTGCCGGTTCGACCAGCGCGAGCACCGGCGCGGTGATCATCCCCAGCCCGAACCCGATCGTGACCTGCAACAACGTCCCCACCAGCACCACGGCGCACAGCACCGCGAACCCCACGACGCTCACACCTCATCGTGGCATCGCTCGCCCCCTAGGCTTGGGTGACGCTCATGACAGGGAGCCCGCATGACGGTCGATCCCGAAACCCTTCGGGCCGAGCTCGGCGCCGGGCTGCTCTGCTTTCCCATCACCCACGCACGCGAGGACTTCGGCCTCGACGAGGGGCGCTACCGCGAGCACGTCGCCTGGCAGTCGTCGTTCCCCGCGGCCGCGCTGTTCGCCGCCGCCGGCACCGGCGAGTTCCCCGCGCTGACGCCACCCGAGATCGGGCAGGCGATACGCGCTGCTGTCGCCGCCTCGACCGTGCCGGTGATCGCGCCCGCCGGGTACGGCACCGCCGACGCGGTCGCGATGGCGTGCGACGCCGAGGAGGTCGGCGCGGCTGGCGTGTTCCTGCTGCCCACGTACCTGGCCGTGCTGCCGCCGGACGCGCTCGCCGCGCACGTGCGCGACGTCTGTGCGGCCACCGCCGTCGCCGTGATCGTCCACGACCGGGACGGCCTCGTGCCGCGCCTGGCCGACGACTGCCCGAACCTCGTCGCCTTCCCGGCCCCGCACGACGACGGCCTGCCCGATGTCCACACGCGACTCCGCGGCACGCTGCCCACCACGTGCGGACAGATCGTCAACTTCGCGCCGCGGTTCGCCCACGACCTGGACACCGCGATGCGCGAGGGCGACTCGGTCGCCGTCTACCGCAAGCTCGAGGAGTTCGTCCTGCCGTATCTGGAGATCCGCGACCGCCGGCCCGGCTACGGCATCGCGACCGTGAAGGCCGCGCTGGCCGCGCTCGGCCGCCCGGCCGGTCCGGTACGCCCGCCGCTCACCGACCTCACCGCGACCGAGGTCGGCGAGCTCAAAGCGTTGCTGGACAAGGTGAACGTGGCGTGAGCGGGCCATGTCGTTGAGCCCGCCCCGGGTGAGCGGGTACCGGGTCGTGCCGGTCGCCGGCCGGGACAGCATGCTGCTGAACCTGAGCGGCGCGCACGGCCCGTACTTCACCCGGAACCTCCTGATCCTCACTGACTCCGACGGTCGCACAGGTGTCGGCGAGGTGCCCGGCGGCCCCGCGATCACGACCACGCTGACCGACGCCCGGGACCTCGTGCTCGGCGCCCGGATCGGCGCGCACGACGCCGTGCTCAACGCCGTAGCCGCGCGCTTCGCCGGCCGCGACGCGCTCGGCCGCGGCCGGCAGACGTTCGACCTGCGGGTGACCGTGCACGCCCGCGCCGCGATCGAGACGGCGCTGCTCGACCTGCTGGGGCAGCTGCTCGATCAGCCGCTGGCGGCGTTGCTGGGGGAGGGGCGGCAGCGGGACCGGGTGCCCGCGCTGGGCTATCTGTTCTTCGTCGGCGACCGCGCGCGGACCGACCTCGACTATCGCGACGAGTCCACATCGGACGACACGTGGTGTCGCGTGCGGAACGAGCCGGCACTGGACGCGGCCGGCATCGTCACGCAGGCCGAGGCGGCGCGGAACCGGTACGGCTTCGCCGACTTCAAGCTGAAGGGCGGTGTGCTCCCGGGCGACGAGGAGGCCGCCGTCATGTCCACATTGGCGGAACGCTTCCCCGAAGCCCGGCTCACCCTCGACCCCAACGGCGGCTGGCTCCTCGCGGATGCCGTGCGCCGCGGCCGCGCGCTGCGCGACGTGCTCTCGTACGCGGAGGACCCGTGCGGCGCCGAGGGCGAGTACTCCGGCCGCGAGATGCTCGCCGAGTTCCGCCGCGCGACCGGCCTGCGTACCGCGACCAACATGGTCGCCACCGACTGGCGCTCGCTCGGCCACGCGATCCGGCAGTCCGCTGTGGACATTCCACTGGCCGACCCGCACTTCTGGACGCCGCGGGGGTCGGTGCGGGTGGCGCAGCTGTGCCAGGCGTGGGGGCTGACCTGGGGCTCGCACTCGAACAACCACTTCGACGTGTCCCTCGCGATGTTCACCCACGTGGCCGCGGCCGCGCCGGGGGAGATCACCGCGCTCGACACCCACTGGATCTGGCAGGACGGCCAGCGCCTGACGACCCGGCCGATCCGGCTCGCCGACGGCCACCTGAGCGTCCCGGACGGCGGCGGTCTGGGAGTCACGCTCGACCTGGACCGGGTGGAGGCGGCGCACGAGCTGTACGAGAGAAGGCGGCTCGGCGCCCGGGACGACACCGCGGCCATGCGCTACCTGGTCCCGGGCTGGACCTTCGACCCGAAGCGGCCCGCGCTGGAGCGGCGCTGATCAGCCGGGGCCGATCCGCACGCGGCGGGCGCGGTCCGAGGCCGGCCAGACGTAGGGCAGGTCGTCGGGGACGTCCGGGAAGTACGTCCGGTAGTGGCCGGGGTCCTTGCGCACGAGCGACGAGCGGTGGCTGCGGTGCAGCGCCTCGTCGCCGAACCACGGCGGCAGCTCGCCCGCGGCGGCGAGCTCGGCCTGGGGCCGGGCCGACGCGAGGCCGACCAGTTCGGCCAGGTCGGCACGCAGGCTGGTCGCGCACGTGTCGGCGTGGCCGGTGGCCGTCCACTCGGCGCAGACGGCGAGTCCGTAGCTCGCCAACGCCTCCTCGTAGCCCGCCCACATCGCCACGGCCGGGTGGTGCTGCCAGCCGTAGCCGGGCACGGTGAGCGCGCGCAGCACCTGCAGCGCCTCGACGCGCTGCTTGCCCAGCCGCCGCGGGTCGAGCACCCGCGCGGTCTCGGCGAAGTCCGGGTACGGGAGGAAGGTCTGCACGCGCGGTGGATACCCGCAGGTGGTGCCGCTCAGTCCGGCCGAGCCGCCTCGATAGGCTGAACTGCGTGTCCCAGTTCTTGCCGACCGCTCCATACCGCGGCACCCGCGACTTCCTGCCGCCCGAGATGTCGGTCCGCATGCAGGTGTTCGGCCAGCTCTACGACGTGATCGAGCGCTACGGCTACCAGCGCTACGACGGCCCGATCCTCGAGGCCGTCGAGATCTACGAGGCCAAGTCGAGCCGCGAGATCGTCGAGCAGCAGCTGTACACGCTCACCGACCGTGGCGACCGGCGGCTCGCGCTGCGCCCGGAGATGACGCCGTCGGTCGCGCGGATGATCGCCGGTAACGCGGGCAAGCTGCAGTTTCCGGTCCGCTGGTACAGCCATCCGAACTGCCACCGCTACGAGCGACCCCAGCGCGGCCGGGTCCGTGAGCACTGGCAGATCAACGTCGACGTGTTCGGCTCGGACAGCCCCGCCTGCGAGATCGAGTTCTTCGAGCTGATCCACGACCTCATGGCCGCGGTCGGCGCGACCCCGGACATGTGGGTGCTGCGGGTCAACGACCGCGTCCTGCTCGACGCGATGCTCACCGGGATCGTCGGCATCGCGCCCGACGCCGTGCGCGACGTCGCGGGGCTCGTGGACCGCTGGGAGAAGTACCCCGCCGACAAGCTCGCCGCCGACGCCGCCGCGATCGGCCTGTCCGACAAGCAGTTCGACCGGCTGGGCGAGGTACTCACCGGCGGCCGCGCCGTGCTCGACGAGCTCCCCGCCGAGGTCAAGGAGCAGTCCAAGCTCGTCGAGGTCATGCACACCGCGGCCGGCGAGCTGGTGCGGTTCGACCCGCTGATCGTGCGCGGGTTCGACTACTACACGTCGACGGTCTTCGAGGTCTTCGACACCCACCCGGACAACCGGCGCTCGCTGTTCGGCGGCGGCCGCTACGACAACCTGATCGAGTTGTACTCCGCGCAGCGCATCCCGGCCTTCGGGTTCGGCATGGGCGACGTGACGCTGTTCGACTTCCTCGGCACGCACGGCCTGCTGCCCGAACCGCGCAACGAGACCGACGCA
>NZ_DATBKY010000285.1:0-62754 GCF_036555685.1 Actinophytocola sp.
GCCGACGGCAAGACCTGCACGTACAACCCCTGGCCGAACCCCCAGGCGCGCTGAGCCGGGGCGGGCGTGCTGTCCCGCTATGTGGGAGCGGGGGAAGCCATGGTGGGACGAACGCGTTGAAGTGAGCAGACTGGGGAGCACCGGAACGCGCGTCGAGGAGGAACCATGGCAGGCACTCTGCCGCCGCTGGTCGAGCCGGCCGAGGAGCTGACCAAGGAAGAGGTCGCCCGCTACAGCCGGCACCTGATCATCCCGGACGTCGGGGTGGACGGTCAGAAACGCTTGAAGAACGCCAAGGTGCTCGTGGTCGGGGCCGGCGGGCTCGGCAGCCCAGCGCTGCTGTACCTGGCCGCCGCCGGTGTCGGCACGCTCGGCGTCATCGACTTCGATGTCGTCGACGAGTCGAACCTGCAGCGCCAGGTGATCCACGGTCAGTCCGATCTGGGCAAGCCCAAGGCCGTGTCCGCCAAGGAGTCCGTGGCCGAGATCAACCCGCTGGTGATCGTGAACCTCCACCAGGAGCAGCTCACGTCCGACAACGCGCTGGAGATCTTCGCGCGCTACGACCTGATCCTGGACGGCACGGACAACTTCGCCACCCGTTACCTCGTCAACGACGCGGCGGTGCTGCTGGGCAAGCCGTACGTCTGGGGCTCGATCTTCCGGTTCGAGGGCCAGGTAAGCGTGTTCTGGGAGGACGCGCCGAACGGCCAGGGCCTGAACTACCGCGACCTCTACCCCGAGCCGCCGCCGCCCGGCATGGTCCCGTCGTGCGCCGAGGGCGGCGTGCTGGGCGTGTTGTGCGCGTCGATCGGCTCGGTGATGGTGACCGAGGCGATCAAGCTGATCACCGGCATCGGCGAGCCGCTGCTGGGCCGGCTGATGGTCTACGACGCCCTGGAGATGTCGTACCGGACCATCCGGATCCGCAAGGACCCGGAGACGAAGCCGATCGAGGGCCTGATCGACTACGACGCCTTCTGCGGCGTGGTGTCCGACGACGCCCAGCAGGCGGCGGCCGGACACACGATCACCCCGCGCGAGCTCAAGGAGAAGTTCGACCGGGGCGAGGACTTCGCGCTGGTCGACGTCCGCGAGCCGCACGAGTGGGAGATCGTGAACATCCCGGGCGCGGTACTGATCCCGAAGGACCGGATCCTGTCGGGCGAGGCGCTCGTGGAGCTGCCGCAGGACAAGCCGATCGTGCTGCACTGCAAGTCGGGCGGCCGGTCCGCGGAGGCGCTGGCGGCGTTGCACAAGGCGGGCTTCCGCGACGCGGTGCACGTCGGCGGCGGGGTGCTCGGCTGGGCACGGGACGTGGACCCGAGCCTGCCCACCTACTGAGTCCGCTGCGGACCGGCGGAACCTCAGGGGACCGTGACGGTAGCCGCCCACGATGAACGACCGATCGATACGTCGCCTCGGAACGCGACCAACACTTTGAACTCCGGGGAGGCAGTACTGTGCGAGGGCGTGAGCACGTCCCCACCGCCCCTGCACGTCCGCGCGGCCTTCGGTGTCAAGGAGATCGAGCCCGCGCTGCTCGACGCGGGGCCGCAGTGGCGGTGTGGCGAGGTCGCGCTGCGGCCGGTGACCAATCCGGCGGAGGCGTCGTGGGTCGCGCAGACGCTCGGTGACCTCCAGGTTCCCGAGCTGCGGATCGGGCGGCCGGTGCGCGCGAGCGACGGGCGCTGGGTCGTCGGCGGCTGGGCGGCGTTCCGGCACCTCGAGGGCCGGCCCGAGCCGCGCTACGACGAGGTCGTCGCGGCGTCGCTGCGGCTGCACAAGGCCACTGCCGACCTGCGCGTACCGCGCTTCGTCGCCGCGCGGACCGACGTGTTCGCCGTGGCCGACCGGGCGGCCGCCGGTACCGAGGAGGTGCCGCTCGCCCCGGCGCAGGGCGGCCGGCTCTTCGACGTCCTCGTCGGCGCGCGCAAGCCGCTGTCGCTGCGCTCGCAGGTCGTGCACGGCGACCTGTTCGGCAACGTCCTGTTCGCGGGCGACGCCGCGCCGGGCATCAAGGACTTCACCGCGTACCACCGGCCCGCCGAGTGGGCGGCGGCGGTGGTCGTCGTCGACGCGCTCGCGTGGGGCGGCGCGGACGCCGGCATCGTGCGCCGCTGGTCGCATCTGCCCGAGTGGTCGCAGGCGCTGCTGCACGCGCTGCTCTTCCGGCTCGCGGTGCACGCGCTGCACCCGCACTCAACCGAGCAGTCGCTGCGTGGCCTCGAGCGCGCGGCGCGCCAGATCACAGAATTGTGAGGTTGGACCCGAAGAGCCACCAGAGCAGCTCGGCGCACGCCTCGAGCGGGTCGCCGTCCATGATCACGGCGCCGGCGAGCAGCAGGATCCCGGTGACCACGAGCGCGGTGACGTTGGCCTGCCGCGACTCGAGCAGCAGCGCGGCGATCAGCACGAACGGCAGCCCGCCCGCCAGGTAGGCGAGGACCAGCTGGGCGGTGAGCGAGTACTCGCCGGTGAACGTCGCCGCGGCCGCGTAGCCCCAGCCGGCGAACCCGCCCGCGGCCACGACCACGACCCACAGCGCGCCGGCACGCCGGGTCGCCGGCAGCCAGGTGACCTCGAGCGTGCCCCACGCCAGCAGCCCGAACGCGGCGACCAGCGCGGCGAGCATGCCGAGCACACCGAGCAGGGAGATCGTCGGCAACGTGTCGAGCGACCGCACCGGCAGCGGTCCGCGGTCGAGCGTGAAGAGGACCGCGAGTGTGCCGGTCGCTGCCGAGCCGACCACCCACGTGCCCACCAGCTGCCGTGCCACCAGACTCAACTCGTCCCCCGGGAATACTTGAAGGTGCAACTACCTTGCCGCTGGCATATAGACTCAACACCTGACCCAGAGGAGGGTGTCATGCCGGCGATCATCGCGGACACGCTGACCCTGCCCCGGCTTCCGGAACTGCCCGACCCCGACACGAAGTGGCGCGGCGTCGGCCGGATCGTCACCGCGCAGCGGTTCCTGGAGGGCGAGGGGTTCCAGGTCCGCCGCCCGTTCCCGGGCACCGAGCTGTCGATGGCGGACCCGTTCCTGCTGCTGGACCACATGGGTGCGGTCGAGTACGGCCCCGGCGAGGCGAAGGGCGCGCCGTGGCACCCGCACCGGGGCTTCGAGACCGTGACGTACATGATCGACGGTGCGTTCGAGCACACCGATTCGATCGGCGGCGGCGGCCTGATCACCGACGGTGCGACGCAGTGGATGACCGCCGGGGCCGGCATCCTGCACAACGAGGTGCCGCCGCAGGAGCTGGTCGCTCATGGCGGTCTCTTCCACGGGGTTCAGCTGTGGGTCAACCTGCCGCGCGCCAAGAAGATGACGACCCCGCGCTACCAGGACATCGAGGCCCGCGACGCGACCCTCCTGTCGAGCGACGACGGCGGTGCGCTGGTGCGCGTGATCGCCGGCTCGCTCGCGGGTCACGACGGTCCGGGTGCCACGCACACGCCGATCACGTACCTGCACGCGACGGTCAGCGCGGGCGCGCGCCTGGCGATGCCGTGGCCGGCGGACTACAACGCGCTGGTGTACGTGCTGTCCGGCCGCGGCACGGTGGGCCCGGAACGCCGGCCGATCGAGGAGGGCCGGCTGGCGGTCTTCAACCACGGCGAGGCCCTGACCATGCGGGCGGCGGACACGCAGCCGGCGAACAGCCCGACGGGCTGGGAGATCCTGGTGCTGGGCGGGCTGCCGATCAACGAGCCGGTGGCGCGCTACGGCCCGTTCGTGATGAACACGAGGCAGGAGATCGTCGAGGCCTTCGAGGACTTCCAGGCCGGCCGCCTCGGCCAGATCCCCGCGGAACACATGGCACACCGCACCCAGGCGGACGAGACCCTGTAACCGACGGAGCCGGCGCGTCAGGGCTGCCAGCGGTACTCGCGCATGCTCACCCGCTGCCCGTCCGCCAGCACGCCCTCCGCCCGCAACAGCTCCAGCTGCCGGTGCACCAGATGCGGCGCGGGCGTCCCGTTCGACCGCAGGACGCGGTGCCACGGCAGGTCGTGCCCGTCCTCGCCCAGGATCCGGCCCACCAGACGGGGCGTGGAAGCACCGGCGAGAGCGGCGATGTCGCCGTAGGTGGACACCCGCCCGGCCGGGATCGACGCGACCAGCTCCCGGACGCGTTCGTGCAGTGCCTCGTCCACACGGCCAAGTATGGACGGCGTGCCGATGTGAGGAAGGTCGGTGCGCCGTGTTTTCATCGACGGCGTGGTCACGACGGCTCCTCGGCTCGTGCGCCGGCCGGTGGCACCCCGACGCCCCTTCCGGTGGGATGCCGCGGCCCAGCGCGTGCTCGACGGCGCCGAGGGCTTCGTCCGCGTCCTCGGCGGCCCCGGCACGGGCAAGACCACGCTGCTCGCCGAGGTGGCCGCCGACCGGATCCGGCGCGGCGGCGTCGAGCCCGACCAGCTCCTCGTCATCACCGCCAACCGCCGGGCCGCCGCCCACGTCCGCGAGACGATCAGCGGCCTGCTGAGCACCGGGGACATGCGCGCGGACATGCGCGCGGTCCGCGAACCCCTCGTCCGCACCGTCCACTCCTACGCCTTCGCCGTCCTGCGCCTGCACGCCGCCATGCGCGACGTCCCCGGCCCGCGCCTGCTGTCCGGGCCCGAGCAGGACGCCGTCGTCCGCGAGCTGCTGGCCGGCGACGTCGAGGACGAGGCCCACTACTGGCCCGACCGCCTCTGGCCCGCCCTCGCCGTGCCCGGCTTCGCCGAGGAGCTGCGCGACCTCATGCTCCGCGCTGCCGAGCGCGGGCTCGGGCCCGAGGACCTGATCAAGGTCGGCCGGGACGCCAAGCGCGACGAGTGGGTCGCCGCCGGTCGCTTCGCGCGCCAGTACGAGCAGGTGACGCTCCTCGCCGGCGCGGACGGCGCCGCCGCGCAGGAGTCCGCGCCCGCGCTCGACGCCGCCGAGCTCGTCGCGAGCGCCCTGCTCGCGTTCGAGACCGACGCCGACCTGCTCGCGAGCGAGCGCGCGCGGGTCCGCTACCTGCTCGTCGACGACGCCCAGCACCTCGACCCACTGCAGTACCGCCTGCTCGCCCGGCTCGGCTTCGCCGCCAAGGAGTTCGTCCTCGCCGGCGACCCCGACCAGGCCGTCTTCTCCTTCCGGGGCGCCGATCCCCGGCTGCTCGCCGACACCCAACCCGACGGCGGCACCGTCGTGCTGACCGAGACCCACCGCATGGCGCCCGCGGTCCGCCAGGCCGTCGCCCGCCTCGCCGCCCGGCTGCCCGGCCTCGCACCGCAACGCCCGGCGCTCGACCGCCGCGTCGACTCCGGGGAGCCGCCGATCCCGGACGGCCGCGTCACCGTCTGCCTGCACGCCACCGACGCCGCCGAGGCCGCGTGGGCCGCCGACCAGCTTCGCCGCGCCCACCTGATCGACGGCGTGCCGTGGTCGGAGATGGCCGTCCTCGTCCGCTCCGCCGAACGCTCCGCGCCGATCCTGCAGCGCGCGCTCGCCGCCGCGGGCGTCCCGGTCACCACCGACGCCGACGAGGTGCCGCTGGCCCGCCAGCCCGCGGTCCGCCCTTTCCTCGAGCTGCTGCGCGTCGCCGCCAACCCGTACCTGCTCGACCCCGCCCGCGCGCAGATGCTGCTGTCGTCCCAGTTCGGCGGCGCGGACCCGCTGGCGCTGCGCCGCCTGCGCCGCGCGCTGCGCCGCCTCGAGCTCGCGTCCGGCCGGGACCGGCCCAGCGACGAGCTGCTCGTCGAGGTCCTGCGCCGGCACGACGTGCTCGCCGCGCTGGCCGACGACGAGGCCGCGAGCGTGCACCGGGTCGGCGGGCTGCTGCACACGGCCCGCGAGGCCATCGCCGAGCACGCCGGCATCGAGCAGGTCCTCTGGCTGATCTGGCAGCAGAGCGGGCTCGAGGAGCGCTGGGTCGCCCAGTCCCGGCGCGGCGGGCCGCTCGGCGCGCAGGCCGATCGCGACCTCGACGCGATCGTCGGCCTCTTCCACGCCGCCGGCCGCTACGCCGACCGGCTGCCCGGCGCCGGCGTCACCGGCTTCGCGGAATACCTCGCCGCGCAACGGATCGTGGGCGACACGCTCGCGCCGTCCGCGCAGCGGGGCGAGGCCGTCTCGATCCTCACCGCGCACGCGGCGGTCGGTCGCGAGTGGACGGTCGTGGCCGTGCTCGGCGTGCAGGAGGGCACCTGGCCGGACCTGCGGCTGCGCGGCTCGCTCCTCGGCGTCGAGCGGCTAACCGACCTGCTGTCCGGAGTGGACGGTACGGAGCTGTCCGCGACCGCGCCGCTGCTGGCCGAGGAGCGCAGGCTGCTGCTCGTCGCGGCGAGCCGGGCCAGGCACACGCTGCTGCTGTCCGCGATCCGCGGCGAGGACGAGCAGCCGTCCCGGTTCCTGTCCGAGATCGCGGGCGGTGACGTCGAGGAGGCGGCCCGTCCCGTACGGCTCGGCTCCAACCGCGCGCTCGTGCTCGCCGACCTGGTGGGGGAGCTGCGCCGTGCGGTCTGCGACGGCACCGCCCCGGCCGAGCGCCGGCGGCGCGCCGCCCGCCAGCTCGCCCGCCTCGCCGAGGCCGGAGTGCCCGGTGCGGATCCGGACGTCTGGTACGGCCTGCCCGAGCTGTCGAGCGACCGCCCGCTGCGCGTGGCCGACGAGCGGATCGTCGTCTCACCGTCCACAGTAGAGGTCCTGGCGCGCTGCCCGCTGCGCTGGATGGTCGAGCGGCACGGCGGGGCGGACCCGGCCGAGCTGGCGTCGATCACCGGCGTGCTCGTGCACGCGCTGGCGCAGGCCGCCGCGGACGGCGCCGACGAGGTGGCGCTGCGTGCGGAGCTGGACCGCGCCTGGGACGCCGTGGACGCGGGCGCGCCGTGGTTCTCCCGCCGCGAGCGGGCGCGGGTGCACGCGATGATGGACACCTTCCTCGGCTGGCTGCGCGTCACCCGCGGCGAGCTGACACAGGTCGCCACCGAGCAGGAGTTCAGCGTCGACGTGCCGGAGACGCCGGTGCGCGTGCGCGGCCGCGTCGACCGGCTCGAGGCCGACGCCGACGGGCACCCGGTGGTCGTCGACGTGAAGACCGGCCGCCAGCCGGTCACCGAGAACGACGCGAAGGAGCATCCGCAGCTCGCCGTCTACCAGCTCGCGGCCGCGTACGGCGCGTTCCGCAGGCTGGGCCTCGACCAGGAACCCGGTGGCGCGCGGCTGCTGTACGTGTCCAAGGCGAACCGCCGCAAGCTCGCGACCGAGCGCAACCAGGAGGCCCTGGACGAGGAGGGCCTCAAGCACTGGACCGGCGTGGTGGCCGACGCCGCCGCGGCGAGCACCGGCCCGGAGTACGTGGCGCGGCAGAACCCGGACTGCGCGCGCTGCCCGGTCCGGTTCTCCTGCCCGGTCAACCCCAGCGGCCGCCAGGTGACCGAATGACCCCGCGAGTCCAACCCCCAGCCCCCGCGAGTCCAACCCCGGGCCCCCGCGAGTCCAACCCCCCGCCCCTGCGAGTCCAACCCCGGGCCCCCGCGAGTCCGACGCCCGGCGCCGCCTGGCCCGCTCCGAGCGTTGGACTCACCCCGCCTGAACGTCGGACTCGCGAGTGACGGCCGGCGACCTCATCAGCCCGCGCCTGCTCGCCGCGGAGCTGGGGCTGCCCGCGCCGACCGAGGAGCAGGTCGCGGTCATCGCCGCGCCGGCCGAGCCCGCGCTCGTCGTGGCCGGTGCCGGCGCGGGCAAGACCGAGACCATGGCCGCCCGCGTCGTCTGGCTCGTCGCGAACGGCCTGATCACCCCGGACCGCGTGCTGGGCCTGACGTTCACCCGCA
Organism: Actinophytocola sp.; assembly: GCF_036555685.1. Lineage (GTDB taxonomy): Bacteria > Actinomycetota > Actinomycetes > Mycobacteriales > Pseudonocardiaceae > Actinophytocola. The sequence continues at coordinate 7,816 of NZ_DATBKY010000285.1, forward strand.
AGGCCGCCCGCCAGCTCGCCGACCGCGTGCGCGCCCGGCTGCGCCGCCTCGCCGGATCGGGCCTGCTGGCCCGCATCGACCCGAGCGGCGAGCGGCTCGCGGCCGTGTACGCGGGCGAGCCGACCGTGCTGACCTACCACGCGTACGCCGGGCGGCTTGTCGCCGAGCACGGGCTGCGGCTGCCGGTCGAACCCGGCGCGCGGCTGCTCACCGAGACCGCCTGCTGGCAGCTCGCGCACCGCGTCGTGTCGACCTGGACCCGGGACCTGGACACCGACCGGGTGCCGGTCACCGTGACCCGCTACCTCCTCGAGCTGGCCGGCGAGCTGGCCGAGCACCTCGTGGACGAGGACGAGCTCGCCGCGTACTCCGAGGAGGTCGCGGCCGCGATCGAGAACGCGCCCCGCGCGCCCCGCCAGCGCGACGAGCTGTCGCAGAACCTGCGCGAGGTCGTTGCCACGCAACGGTTCCGGCTCGCGCTGCTGCCGCTCGTGCACGCGTACTCGGAGAGCAAGCGCCGCGAGGGCGCGCTGGACTTCGCCGAGCAGATGGCGCTCGCCGCGCGGCTCGCGAGCACGCACCCGGAGGTCGTGCGCGGCGAGCGGGAGCGCTACGGCGTGGCGCTACTCGACGAGTACCAGGACACCGGGCACGCGCAGCGGATCCTGCTGCGGTCGCTGTTCGGCGGGCCGGACGGCGAGCCGATGCCGGTGACCGCGGTCGGCGACCCGGTGCAGGCGATCTACGGGTGGCGCGGCGCGAGCGCGGCGAACCTGCCGCGCTTCGCCACCGACTTCCCCAAGCATGGCCGCAGGCCCGCCACCCGCTACGGGCTGCTGACGAGCTTCCGCAACCCGCCGGAGGTCCTCGACCTCGCGAACGCGATCGCCGGGCCGCTGCGCACGGCCGGCCTGGAGGTCGACGAGCTGCGTGCCCCGGACGGTACCGGCCGCGCGGATGTCCGATGTGGACTGTTCGCGGACGCCGAGGCGGAGGTCACCTGGGTCGCCGACGCGGTCGCCGCGCGCTGGCGCGCCGACGTCGAGGAGACCGGCCGGCCGCCGACCGCCGCGGTGCTCGTCCGCCGCCGCGCCGACATGACCGACCTCGCCGCGGCGCTGCGCGAGCGCGGGCTGCCGGTCGAGGTCGTCGGCATCGGCGGGCTGCTCGACGAGCCGGAGGTGCGCGACCTGGTGTCCGCGCTGCGCGTGCTGATCGACCCGCTGGCCGGCACGGCGGCCGCCCGGGTGCTGACCGGCGCGCGGTGGCGGCTGGGCGCCGCGGACCTGGCGGCGCTGTGGCGGCGCGCGGCCGAGCTCGGCAAGGCGTACGAGGCGGGCGAGAACGAGGGCCGGCTCGTGGACACCGTGCCCGGCGAGGGCGCCGAGCAGGCCGGCCTGGTAGACGCGATCGACGACCCGGGCGAGGTGGCGGCGTACTCGGCGGAGGGCTACCGGCGGATCCGCACGCTCGGCGCGGAGCTGCGCGGGCTGCGCCGCCGGCTCGACCAGCCGCTGCCCGAGCTGGTCGCCGAGGTGGAGCGGGCGATGCTGCTCGACGTCGAGGCGAAGGCCCGGCCGGGTGGGGCGGGCCGGGCGCACCTGAACAAGTTCGCCGACGTCGTGTCGGACTACGCGCGGACGAGCCCGTCGGCGAGCCTGCCCGCGCTGCTGGACTACCTGGCCGCGGCGGAGGCGGCCGAGGACGGGCTCGAGCCGGGCGAGGTCGAGGTCGCCGACGACCGGGTGCAGATCCTGACCGTGCACGCGGCGAAGGGCCTCGAGTGGCAGGTCGTCGCGGTGCCACACCTGGTGAACGACGTGTTCCCGAGCCGCAAGCGGACGTCGTGCTGGCTGCGTGCGGTGACCGAGCTGCCCGCGCCGCTGCGTGGCGACGCGGCCGACCTGCCCACGCTGTCGCTTGCCGGGGCGGCGAACCGCAAGGAGGTCGAGCAGGAGCTGACCCGGCACGCGGAGGAGTTCGCCGAGCGGGACCTCGTCGAGGAACGGCGGCTGTGCTACGTGGCGTTGACCCGGTCCGAAGGCACGCTGCTGGTGTCCGCGCACTGGTGGGGCCGCACGGGTTCGAAGCCGAAGGGCCCGTCGCCGTTCTTCACCGAGATCGCCGAGCTGGTGCCGCCGGCGCACGCGGCCCCGCCGCCGCCCGAGGACGAGGAGAACCCGCTCGCGACCGCCGACCGGACCGCTGTCTGGCCCGCCGACCCGCTGGCCCTGGGCCGCACCGACGTCCGTGAGGGCGCGGCGATGGTGCGGGCCGAGCTCGAGTCGCTGCGCTCGGGCGCGGGCCAGCTGCTGTTGCTCGAGGAGGATCCGGAGGGCTGGGAGGCGGACACCGACGTGCTGCTCGCCGAGCGGGCCGCGGCCGCCGCGCGCCGCGAGCAGGTGACGCTGCCGCCGTCGATGTCGGTGAGCCAGCTGGTCGAGCTGGCCGCGGACCCGAACGCGCTGGCGAGGCGGTTGCGCCGGCCGCTGCCGTTCCCGCCGAACCCGACCGCCCGGCGGGGCACGGCGTTCCACGCGTGGCTGGAGAAGCGGTTCGGCTCGCGGGCGCTGCTGGACCTGGACGAGCTGCCCGGCTCGGCGGACTCGGGGGCCGCCCCGGACGGTGACCTCGACGTGCTGAAGGACGCGTTCCTTGCCTCGTCGTGGGCGGAGCGCGTGCCGCACGAGGTGGAGGTCCCGTTCACGTGCGACGTAGCGGGGATCTCGTTGCGCGGGCGGATGGACGCGGTCTTCGCCGACACCGACGGCGGCTGGACGGTGATCGACTGGAAGACCGGCGCGCTCCCGCGCGAGGAGGACATGCCGGCGCTGACCGTGCAGCTGGCCGCGTACCGGCTCGCGTGGGCGAGCCTGACCGGCGCGGCGGTGGAGGAGGTCCGCGCGGCGTTCCACTACGTACGCCAGAACCGCACGATCCGCGCCGCGGACCTCCTGGACGCGAGGGGCCTGGAAGCACTCCTCCGCGAGGTCCCGACGGCCTGACACCGCCGGCGCCCCGCGCCTGGTGCGAATGCAAACGTCCCTGCTCAGACCCGTCCCAGGCCGGCAAGGGGGACCCCGGCGTTCACGATAGTCCCGAACCCCGACGATTCCGGGCGAGCGCGGGCCGGCTGTGGACAACCGGCCGGGTTGTGGACAACGTGACCGCCAACGACACGGCACCGGCGGGGTCCCGGCCCGCGAGGACCGGGCCCGCGAGGAAGGGCAACCGGCCTACGAACGTCTTGTCGCCACGTGCAGTCGGGCTTGCCGCGCGTGCACACCCGCTCGGCCGCGGCAACGAGCAGTGACACGTTCCTCCCTGAGGGCAACCTGAAGAGGAGGAACGACATGGGGATGCGCAAGGTGCTGATCGGTCTCGCGGCCGCCGTGGCGGTGGCCGTCGGGCTGGTGATGTTCCTGCCCGGGGGCGACGCGGACGCGAGCGGCAAGGAGCTGAGCCACAAGGCCGCCGCCGCCAAGCTGCGCAAGGCCAACATCGGCTGGACCTCGAGCGGTCACTGCAGCAACCGCAACAACCCGCACTGCACGTCGTTCAGCGGCATCAAGTCCGGGACGGTCAGCGGCATCATCACGTTCAAGAAGTCCAGCAAGTGCAAGATCACGATCACCGGCGGCACCGAGACCGGCCACGCGTCGGGCACGTACAGCCACTGGAACGGCTACAAGGTCGACATCAACAAGACGTCCTGCGCCACCGGCTACATCAAGCGCAACTTCCACTACATCGGCGGCGCCAAGTGGCGCTCCTCGGCCGGAAACGTCTACTTCGACGAGGGCAACCACTGGGACATCACGTACTACTGAACAACATCACAACAACCGTGGGGGTCACCGGCACATCGGTGGCCCCCACGGTTATTGTCGCCGCCGTGACCAGCCCTGACGACCCCGAGCCCGGCCTGTCGCACAAGCTGCGCCGGCGGCTCGGCACCGGCGGGCTCACCGAACGCCCCGACCACTCCCTGGTCGGCGTGATCCGGATGCCGGAGAGCACGGTCAGCCCGATCACGTCGATCGTGCGCCGCGTGATCTGGGCGCTCGTGGCGCTGTTCGCCGCCGTCGTGCTCGTGTACGTCGGCCGCGACGGCTACCGCGACGCGGACGGCACCCCGCTGACGTTCCTCGACTGCGTCTACTACGCGACCGTCTCGCTCTCGACCACCGGCTACGGCGACATCACGCCGGTCAGCCAGGCGGCGCGGCTGGTCAACATCCTGGTCATCACCCCGCTGCGGGTGCTCTTCCTCATCGTCCTGGTCGGCACCACGCTCGCGGTGCTCACCGAGCGCTCCCGCCAGGCTTTCAAGCTGCAACGATGGAGGTCGAAGGTGCGCGATCACGTGGTGGTCGTCGGCTACGGCACCAAGGGCCGCTCGGCGGTCAGCTCGGTGCTCTCCGACGGGATCGAGCCGGAGCGCATCGTCGTCGTCGACACCGACCAGTCGATGCTCGACGCCGCCTCCGCGCTGGGGCTGGTGACCGTGCACGGCTCGGGCACCCGGTCGGACGTGTTGCGCGTGGCGGGCGTGCCGCGGGCGCGCGCGATCGTCGTGGCCGCGAGCCGGGACGACTCGGCCGTGCTGATCACGCTGACCGCCCGCGAGCTCGCGCCGAAGGCGCAGATCGTGGCGTCCGTGCGGGAGGCGGAGAACGTCCACCTGCTGCGCCAGTCCGGCGCGAACCAGGTCGTGGTCTCCAGCGAGACGGCCGGCCGCCTGCTCGGCATGGCCACCCACACGCCAACCGTCGTGGACATGGTCGAGGACCTCATCACGCCGGAGTCGGGCCTCGCCATCGCCGAGCGCGACGTCGACCAGGGTGAGGTCGGCGGCTCGCCGCGGCACCTGTCGGACATCGTGCTCGGCGTGGTGCGCAACGGAAAGCTCTTCCGCGTGGACCACCCGGAGGCGGACGCGATCGAGCCGGGCGACCGGTTGCTCTACGTCAAGAAGGTCACGCCCGCGAGCGATACCGACTGAGGTACTGCCACGGGACGCGATCTGCCACCATCGTCGGGTGCGGATCTCCGGTTGGCAGGTTCCTCCCGGCTACCTACGTTGGGCAGCCGCCGGTTTGGGGATCCTGCTGCTCAGCATCGTCCTCACGGTCATCGTGGGGCTGCTGGGCCTGTTCGGGTTCGCGACGACGGCCGACGACGCCGGCACGAAGGTGTCCGCGACGGTGGCTACGGCGCAGCCGTGCAGCGGCGCGACCGCCTACGAGACCGTGACGTTCAAGCGGAACGGCGAGAACCTGCGCGCAAAGCTGGACGGCTGCGGGCACGCGAAGGGCGAGCCCGTGGACATCATCCTGCCGCCCGGGCCGGTGGTGGAGTCGATGGTCGTGCAGTCCGCCGGCACGGCCATCGGGGGCGGCACGCCGGGGCGGGGTCTCGCGTCGGTGCTGCTCGTCGGCGCCGGGCTGGCCGGGGCCGGGTACGCCTTCCTGGTGCGCCGGGGACCGCGGAACAAGGCGCTGCCACCTGCGCTTCGGCTGGTCTAGGTGTGATGTCCAGGGACGTTGTTCGAGGCTGAGTTGATCGTGGTCTGTCGTGATGACAGACGAAGGCCTCCGGTTGTGAAGTGGAGCTGTCGAGGAACCGCTTCATCAACCTGGAGGCCTTCGTGTCCCACGCTAATGCGCTGCTGACCCCGCGAGCTCGTCTGCGGCTTGCTCGGCTCGTCGTTGAGGCCAGCTGGACGTACTCGGCGGGGCCGGGGGAATGGCCGACCGCTCGTCGCGGCCGCACCGCAGCCCGACGAAGACGCCGGAGCAGGTCAAGCGACAAATCGTGCGGTTGCGGTGGCGCAAGCGGCTCGGGCCGGTGCAGATCGCCGGCCGGCTCGGGATCCCGGCCTCGACCGTGCATGCCGTGCTGGCTCGCTGCCGGATCAACCGGCTCAGCCACATCGACCGGGTCGCCGGCGAACCGATCCGCCGCTACGAACACGACCACCCCGGCTCGCTGATCCATGTCGAGGTCACCAAGTTCGGCGATATCCCTGACGGTGCGGACACAGGTTTGTCGGCCGACTGCAGGGCAAATCGAACCGTGCTGCGACAGCGCGCCGCACCGGCCAGCGCGACCGCCACTACGGCGCCCGGCTGGGGACGGCCTACCTGCACACCGTGATCGACGACCACTCCCGCGTCGCCTACGCCGAGATCTGCACCGACGAGACAGCCGTCACCGCCATCGGAGTGCTCGAACGCGCCGTCGCCTGGTTCGCCGACCGCGGCGTGCCCGTCGAACGAGTCCTCTCCGACAACGGCAGCGCCTATCGGTCCTTCGCCTGGCGCGACAGCTGCGCCGCTCTCGGCATCAAACCCAAACACACCCGCCCCTACCGGCCACAGACCAACGGTAAAATCGAGCGCGTCCACCGCACCCTCGCCGAGGAATGGGCCTACGCCCGCTACTACCGCTCAGAGACACAGCGGCGACAAGCCCTGCCCACATGGCTTCACTTCTACAATCACCACCGAGCCCACAGCGCCATCGGAGGCCAACCGCCGATCAGCCGACTAACCAATCTCCCTGGACATCACATCTAGGCCACGTCGGCGGCCGCGCTCTGCCACGTGTTGCACTGGTAGGTGCGGTTCTTCTGCGCGCCCTGCTCCCACCACGCCGCCGTGTGCGCGTCCGTGCCGTGGTCGCGGGGCAGGCCGGTCGTGTGGTCGCCGCGGTCCTGCGTCGTGCGGGCCTCGTTGAGGATGTTGTCGTCCACCGAGCCGCGGCCGTACGTCGCCGCCAGGAACATGCCGGAGAAGCACTGGGCCTGCAGCTCGAGCCGGCGTGACAGCTCCAGCCCGGGCTCGGTGTCGGCGCCCGCGTCGTAGCGAGCCTGCGAGTACGCGTCCAGCACGCCGGCCATCGCCTGCACGTGGTGGCCGTACTCGTGCGCGAACAACGCCAGGTAGACCCCGGGGTGCGCGCCGTACAGGTCCGTCTGCAGACCCGCGAACGGCATGTAGAGCGTGTTGTCCTCGCCGCAGTAGAACGCCGCGATCGCGCCCTCGCCGCCGTTCACCGAGCCGCAGGGGCTCGACCAGTTCGTGCCCTGCGGGAACTCGATCGCCGGGGTCGAGAACGGCAGGCCCGCCCGCGCCAGCACCGGACCCCACGCGGCGTCCAGGCACGGCAGCGCGCTGCGGAAGAACGCCTCCGCGCCCGCCGGCGTGGTCTGCCACCGCGTGAGGTTGCACGTCACGGCCGGGGTGCCGGCGTCGCCCGCGAACAGCGGGTTGTCGGCCAGCTCGTACACCGGCCGCGGGCCCGCGGGTGTGGTCTCGGTCGGCGTGTCCCGAGTGGTCGTGACGGGGGCGTCGGTGGTCGTGGTGGCGGTCGGGAACGCCGTCGTGGTGGTGGTCGTCGTGTCGGTGGTGGTCTCCTCGCCGGTGTTCGCGGGGGCGTCGTAACCGGAGTCGGCGACGTGGTCGCCGCGGTCCTGCAGCGCCAGGAAACCGATCATGCCCGCGCTCACGACGAGCACGGCGATGACGATCGTCGCGACCAGCGGGCCGGTGTTGGACTTCGGCCGCGGCCGCAGCATGCCCGGGTGGCCGGGGTAGCCGACCGTCCACGGGGGAGCGGTGTGCGCGGGCGGCGGGTAGGGCGCGTACGGCGGGCGCGGCGGCCCCCAACCGGGCGGCGAACCGAGTGGACCAGGCGGGCCGGGCGGCGGACCCGGTGGCGGACCGGGCGGTGGGGCCCAGCCCGGCGGCGGGCCGGCGGGGCGCTGCACGGGATACGGCGCGGTCGGCCGGTAGCCCGGCGGCGGCAGGGGACGGGGCGGCGGCAGCGGACCGGTGGGCCGCCACGGGCCCGGCGGTGGCTGCGTCATCTCCCTGGTCCCCCACGCTCATCGACGCCCGGCGCCCGATCCGCCGGACAGGCGGTGAGCATATGGGCACTCGGCTATCCTCCGCAGGCGTGTTGGCGAAGTGGGGGGCCGCGGTCGCCGCGGTGGCGCTGTCCGGCGGCGCGCTGTTGGGCGCGGCCCAGCCGCCGTCGCTGCCCTCGCCGCCACCCGATGCGCCCACTGTGGACTTCCCGCTGCCGACCGGCGTCCCGTCGATCGAGCCCACGAAGCCGAGCACCCCGCCGCCCGGCCCGCGACCCGCGCCGCTGCTGCCGCAGAGCGTGAACCTCGCGCTGAAGGTCGAGCGCGACGGCAAGCTGTCGGTCAGCGAGCAGGTGTTCGTCCAGGCCCGCAGGACGATGACCCGGCACCAGCCGCTGCGCGTCGACGCCGGCGGCGGCACCTACCGCGAGTTCCGCGTCGAGCACGTCGGCGTCAAGGGCACGGGCAGCGCCGAGGTCACCGGCGACGAGCTCGTCATGAAGCTCGGCGAGGGGGCCAGTACGGTCACCTACACCGTCGACGGCGCGGTCCGGGACGCGGGCGGCCGCCAGGAGGTGTACTGGCAGATCGCCGGCGGCTGGGACGTCGACGTCCGGCTGCTGCGCGCGTCGTTCGTCGCGCCGGACCTGCCCGTCAAGATCGTCTGCCTGGCCGGTTCGCGCGGCTCCTTCCTGCCGTGCTCCTCGGCGCTCGTCGATCACGGCCAGGTGCTGCGCGTCGTGCAGGAGAACCTGCCGGCCGGGGAGCCCGTCGACCTGTCGGTGCTGCTCCCGGACGGCACGGTCGGCGCGGCGGGCGCTGCCGAGTTCGGCTCCCTGTCGCCGAGCGCGTTCGCGCTCACCCCGGTCAGCGGCATCGGTCTCGGCGTGCTCGCGGTCGTGCTCGTCGGCGGGTTCGTGCTGCTGTGGCTCGCCCGCGGCCGCGACGCCAAGGCGCTCGCCGCCGACGTCGGGCCGGTCGAGCTGCTGAGCTCCGACGGCGGCCGGGTCACGTTCGCGTCGCCCGACGGCGTGCTGCCCGGCGAGATCGGCACGGTCGTCGACGAGCGCGTGGACGCCGCCGACGTGACCGCGACCGTCGTGGACCTCGCCGTCCGCAACTACCTGTCGGTCCGCCGCGCCGGCGACGACTGGCTGCTGCTGCGCCGGAACCCGCCGGACGGCTCGCTGTCCGCGTACGAGCGGGCCGTGTGGCAGGCGCTGCTCGGCGACGCCGCCGAGGTGTCGCTCGCCGCGCTTCGCGGGCGGCGGCTCGACCTGTCGGCGGTCCGCGAGGAGCTGTACGCGGGGGTCGTCCGGCGCGACTGGTTCGCCCGGCGGCCCGACCACGAGCGCACCCGGTGGCTGCTCGCCGGCGTCGTGCTCGCGGCCCTCGGCGCCGGCGCGACCGTGGTGCTGGCGCTGACGATCGGGCACGCGCTCCTCGGCGTCGCCGTCGTGATCGGCGGGCTCGGCCTCGCGCTCTGTGCCCGGTTCATGCCGGCCCGGACCAGGCGCGGCAGCGTGCTCGTGCGGCAGGTCCGCGGCCTCTCCGGCTTCCTGCGCGGCGGTGCGGCGTCGGCCGTGCCGGCCGCGGACCGCGAGATGGTGCTGTCCCGGTCGCTGCCGTACGCGGTGGTGCTCGGCGAGACCGGGCAGTGGCTCGCCCGCTTCGCCGACCTGGACACCGCGGCCGACGGCACCCCGGGCCTGTACTGGTACGACGGCGAGAACCTGACCCGCGACTTCCCGACGTTCCTGCGCGAGCTCGACGCGCTCCTCACGGCTTGCGGTCAGCTTCGCTGATTCGTCGGCGGTCGTCGGTGGTGTTGGGTACTTTCTGCGCGACAGCCGAACGGATCGATCTTTGGGGGAGGCCCTGTGTCGAGCGCTGAGCAATGGCTACGGCAGCTGGAGGAGCAGACCGGCGAGGCGCTGGCGGAGGCAGCCGACCTCCGCACGGTCGTGACCACGACGCAGGGCCGGGCGCGTAGTGCCGACGGTCTGGTGTCGGCGGTCGTCGCGCCGGGCGGGGCGCTCGTGTCGCTCGAGCTCGACGAGCGGGTCATGGACCGGACCGCGCACGCGCTGCAGCACGCGATCGTGGACACGATCCGCCGCGCGGGTGCGGACGCCGCGGCGCAGCTCGAGCAGGCCGTCCGGCCGGTCATCGGCGACCGCTACGACGAGGCGCTCAAGGCCGCGGGCGCGCAGATGCCCGAGCTGCCGGAGCTCGACGAGCACCGGCCGCTCGCGGACGAGGCCGACGACGACCTGAGCCAGGAGAACGTGTTCGGAGGCAGGGACAACTGATGGGGGACTTCCAGGTCGTCCCGGGAGCGCTGCGCGCGAAGGCGGGCTACGACGAGGACCGCGCAGGCGTGCTCGACGGGCTCAAGGGGCAGATCCAGCAGGCGCGCACGACCGAGGACTGCTTCGGCCTGATCGGCATGAACGCGGGCTTTTTCACCGGGTACGACGACATGGTCGACGACGTGGACGCCAACGTCGGCAAGGCCGCCGAGTACCTGCGCAGCTGCGCCGACCGGCTCACCGCGAGCGCCGACCAGTACGCGGCGATCGACAGCGGCTGGGCCGGCAACTTCGAGAGCGTCGTCGACATGCTGCCGAACACGATGTTCACGGACGTCGGCGTGCTCCAGGCGGCGACGCCCGAGGTCGACGCGGCGTCCGATGTCGACGGTCTGGCCGACGCGGTCGGCGACTTCCGCAACGCGTCCTCGCTGCCCGCGATCTTCGTGGCCGGCGTGCAGGTCAAGCGGACCGCCGACGACCTGCTGCAGCACCCGATGCAGGGCTTCTGGGACAACGGGCTCGGGTTCCTCGTCGAGTGGTGCATGTTCCCGTTCCGGCCGTTGTTCGAGCAGGTCACCGGTGACCCCGACCAGATGCGCGCGACCGGCGAGGGCTGGGCGCGGATGGCGCAGTTCGTCGAGCAGCTCGCCGGCGCGGACGCCGACGAGCAGCAGAGTCTCGGGCAGTACTGGCAGGGGCAGGCGGCGGAGCGGCAGAACGCGCAGAAGACGGAGTTCCAGGACGGGCTGCGCTCGCTCGCGGACTGCTGCCGGCAGCTGCAGGGGCACCTCAACCAGGTCGCGGACTTCTTCGAGGGCCTGTGGGACATCCTGGTCGACATCGTCCGCGAGTTCGTCGAGGGCCTGATCATCACGTGGCTGGCCGCCCTCGCGACGTCGGCGATCTCGTTCGGGTCGTCGGTGGCCGCGGCGTGGGCCACCTCGGCGGCGCGGATCAGCGTCACGCTGTCGCGGATCCTCACGCAGATCAGCAAGGCGTTGCAGTGGCTGGTGAAGGCGCTGCGGGTGCTGAAGGAGATCCAGAAGGCGATCAAGGAGCTGATCAAGGCGCAGAGCCTGATGGTCCGGCTCGGCCTGCGGGCGGCCGGCGCGAACAAGGCGCTGCGCTACCTCGACCCGATGGCCGTGCTCGTGCGGGGCGCCACCGGCCTCACCGGCACTCCGGGCACGACCGCGATCGACGATGGCACGGAGCTCGCCACCGACACCGTGTTGCAGGAGGCCGGCGAGGAGGCCGCGGGCGAGAACCGGCGCAACGAGCACAACCAGGAGGCCATGGAGCGCGGGTTCGCGTGATGAACCCCTTCGCGGAAGCCGAGTCCGCACTGGTCGTCTCCCTGGCCGCCGCCTGGCTACGCGGGGAGGCGCTCCAGGTGCTGGCGTCGGCGGGCGCCCTCGATCGCGAGCGCTACAAGGTCCGCGGCCTCGACGAGGACGGCCACCCCACGCGCGCGGCCGAGCGTGGTGCGAACGCCGTGCTCGACGCCTGGGTGGACGCGGCCGGCGCCGGTGCGTACGTGGCCGTCCGAGGCGACAGCCCGACCTGCGCGGCGGTCGGCCTGTACGGCGCGGTCCGCTACGACCACGCCTGGTTCGTGGTGACCTCGGCCCGGGTCGCGGTGCTGCGCCTGCGCGACCGGGCGGCCGGCCAGGAGGGTGCGACGCAGGAGCTCCTGTCGGAGGCGAAGGGTTCGGTCGGCGGGGCGCTCCGCGGCCTGGGCAAGTTCGTGAAGGCGTCGGCCACCGAGCTGGCGAGGAGCATGCGCCGCCCGCCCCTGCACGAACGCCCCGCGGACGCGGAACTGCTCTGCGAGTTCGAGGCTCCACGCCAGGCGCTCGCCGCCGTGGAGAGGTGGAAGCAGCCGCTGATCCCGCAGCTGAGCGGCGGCCCGCGCCACGTGCAGGTCCACTTCACGGACGGCTCCTGGGCCCGCCTGCAGACGAACGAGGCAGGCCAGGCAGCGCTGACCGGCACCGCCGACTGACCGCCGCGGCCGACCGCCGGCCCGGAAACCCCGGCCCGCCGGCGCCGCCCGGCCGCGAGGTTGTCCACAACCGCCGAACCTGTCCACAAGTGGATCTTGAACCCCCGAATTGTCGGCGACCCCCGATAGACTGGATGACGGGGTGCCCCCGGAGAGGGTGGGGCCGCCATCCACGGGGCGACGCGCACCACGGCCGCCCAACACGCGGATTGGCAAGGCAAGCAGCACCCCAGGGCACGTCCCCGGACACGGCCCGGCGAGCCGTTCGCCGACGGCGATGATCGACTCGGCGGGCTGGCGGCCGGATGTCCGCCCCGCCACGTAGGCTGCGGACATGCCAGCAACCGAGCTGAACAGGTTCACGTTGCCCAACGGGTTGCGTGTGGTCCTCGCCCCGGACGCGACCGCTCCGGTCGTCGGCGTGAGCGTGCACTACGACGTCGGGTTCCGCTCCGAGCCGGAGGGCCGCACCGGCTTCGCGCACCTGTTCGAGCACCTGATGTTCCAGGGCAGCGAGAGCCTCGAGAAGCTCGCCCACTTCCGGCACGTGCAGTCCTCCGGCGGCACCTTCAACGGGTCGACCCACCCCGACTACACCGACTACTTCATGGTGCTGCCCTCCGGCGGCCTCGAGCGCGCGCTGTTCCTCGAGGCCGACCGCATGCGCGCGCCCAAGATCACCGAGGAGAACCTCCGCAACCAGGTCGACGTGGTCAAGGAGGAGATCCGCCTCAACGTCCTCAACCGGCCCTACGGCGGGTTCCCCTGGATCCTCCTGCCGCCGGTGCTCTACAAGACCTTTCCCAACGCCCACAACGGCTACGGCGACTTCACCGAGCTCGAGCAGGCCGACCTAGACGACTGCGCGCAGTTCTTCGACACCTACTACGCGCCGGCCAACGCCGTGCTCACGGTCGCGGGCGACATCGACATCGAGCGCACCAAGACGCTGGTCGACAAGCACTTCGGCGACGTCCCCGCCCGCCCCGCGCCGGACCGGCCGTCCTTCGCCGAGCCGCCGCCCGCGGGCGAGTTGCGCGGCGAGCACACCGACCCGCACGCCCCGCTGCCCGCGCTCGCGCTCGGCTACCGGATGCCCGACCCGATCAACGACCTCGACGGCTACCTCGCCAACCTCGTCCTCGCCGCGGTCCTCTCCGAGGGCGACGGCTCGCGCCTGCAGCAGCGCCTGGTTCACCGCGAGCCGCTGGTCACCGACGTCAACGCCGCCTGCGGGCTGTTCGGCCCGTTCGAGGCGCGCGACCCCGACACGTTCATCGTGACCGCGGTCCACTCGCCCGAGGTCGGCCAGGACCGCGTGGTCACCGCCGTCGACGAGGAGCTCGAGAAGCTCGCCTCGACACCGCCGAGCGACCAGGAGCTCGCCAAGGTCAAGGCCCGCTGGGTCGCCGGCCTGCACCGCGAGAACGACCGGCTCATCGCCCGCACCCTCGCGTACGGCTCGCTCGAGCTGCTCTACGCCGATCCCGGCCTCGTGCACACCCTGCCCGACAAGATCTCCGCGGTCACCCCGGACGCGGTCGCCGCCGCGGCCAAGGCCCTGCGGCCCGACGCGCGCGCCGTGCTCACCGTGACCCCGGCTGGAGGAGACCAGTGACGACGTACCGCACCGCCGCCGAGATCGCCCACACCGAGCTCGGCCCGCGGCCGCTGCCGGAGCTCGCCGAGCAGCGCGCGGCCACCGGTCTGTCCTCCGTGGACACCGTGCTGGACAACGGGCTGCGCGTCGTCGCCGTGCACGCGCCGACCGTGCCGATGGTCGAGCTGCGGCTGCGCATCCCGTTCGCCGGCACCGACCCGATGCACGCCGCCCGCGCCGAGGTGCTCAGCTCCACGCTGCTCACCGGCACGAAGAAGCGTGACCGCGTCGCCATCGACACCGACCTGGCGCTGGTCGGCGGCGAGCTCGACGCCGGCGTCGACCCCGAGCGGCTGTCGATCAGCGGCAACGCGCTCGCGAGCGGCTTCGACACGCTGCTCGACGTGCTCGCCGACGTGCTGACCGGCGCGGTGTACGCCGACGACGAGGTCGGCCGCGAGCGGGCGCGGCTCGTCGAGCGGATCGCGGTCGCCCGGTCGCAGCCGAGCGTGATCGCCCGCGAGGCACTGCAGAAGCACCGCTACGGCGACCACCCGTACACCCGCGAGATGCCCGAGGCGGCCGACGTCGCGCAGGTGACCGTCGAGCAGGTGCGCCAGCTGCACGCCGACGGTGTCCTGCCGCGCGGGTCGGTGCTGGTGCTGGTCGGCGACATCGAGCCGGCCGACGCGGTCGCGCGGCTGGGCGCGGCGCTGGGCGTGTGGTCCGACGAGCGCGAGGCCGTGGTGCTGCCCGACCTGCCCGAGCTCACCGGCGGCGACGTGCTGTTCGTGCCGCGCACCGGGGCCGTGCAGTCGCAGCTGCGGCTCACCGCGCAGGCCGTCTCGCGCACGGACGCGAAGTATCCGGCGCTGCAGCTCGCGAACCTGGCGTTCGGCGGGTATTTCTCCTCGCGGCTGGTGGAGAACATCCGCGAGGACAAGGGATACACCTACCACGCACGGTCCTCTGTGGAGTTCACGCCGAGCGGCGCCACGCTGCTGGTCGAGTCCGACACGGCGAGCGAGGTCACCGCGCCCGCGCTGCTGGAGACGCGCTACGAGCTGGCGCGGCTCGGCGTGGTGCCGCCCTCGGCGTCCGAAGTGGACTCCGTGCGGCAGTACGCGATCGGGTCGCTGCTGATCGCCACGGCGTCGCAGACCGGGCTCGCCTCGCAGCTGGCGGCGCTGGCCTCGCTCGGGCTGGGCGTGGACTGGCTCGTGGAGCACCCGGCCCGGCTGGCGGACGTCACCGCGGACGCGATCGCCGAGGCCGCGCTGGAGTTCTTCTCGCCGACCCGGTACACGGGTGTCGTGGTCGGCGACGCGGCGCAGCTGCCGTTGCTGCGGTCGCTGGGCGGCGTCACGTCCGCATGAGCGAGCCGTTCCAGCTTCCCGCGCTGCCCACACTCTCGCGGTCCACTGTGGACCGCTACGAGATGGTGCGCACCGACCCGGCCCGGTTGGCCAAGCTGTGGGCCACCGGCCGGGTCATCCTGCTGGACGGGAAGGGCCGGACCCCGGTCGGCAACGGCGCGCGGTCGCTCGCGACGCGGCCGGCGGTCCAGCTCGCGGCGGAGATACCGCCGGACGCGTTGTTGCTGGGTGAGCACGACGGCGTCGGGTACTGGGCACTGCAGCGGGCGGAGCGGCTGCGCGAGGGCGTGGCGTCGCCGGACAGCGCGTGGGGTCTGTGGACCGGCGCGGCGTCCGAGGACGGCGAGGAGTGGCACGACCTGCGCACGGTGGGCGCGCTGCTCGACGACACGTCGGCGGGCCTGTACACGACGGCCGTCGGCCTGACGAACTGGCATTCCCGGGCCGGCTTCTGCGCGAAGTGCGGCTCGCCGGCGGAGCGCGCCAACGCCGGCTGGGCAACACACTGCACGGGCTGCGGCCGCGAGGAGTACCCGCGCACGGACCCGGCCGTGATCTGCCTGGTCCACGACGACATCGGCGTGAACGGTGCCAACGTGCTGCTGGCCCGCCAGCCGATCTGGCCGCCGGAGCGCTTCTCGGTGCTGGCGGGCTTCGTGGAGTCGGGCGAGTCGCTGGAGGCCTGCGTGGCGCGGGAGATCGGCGAGGAGGTAGGCATCGAGGTGTCGGGCATCCGGTACCTCGGAAGCCAGCCGTGGCCCTTCCCACGCTCGATCATGGTCGGCTTCGCCGCGGTGGCCTCCGAAGGCGCCCCGATACACCCGGCAGACGGCGAGATCGAGGAAGCCCGCTGGGTCTCCCGTCCGGACCTCCGCAGGGCGATCGACGCGGGCGGTGAGATAGCAGGCCTGAAACTCCCAGGCCCGACTTCGATAGCCCGAATGATGCTGACAGGCTGGGCCACCGCCGACTGAGCCGGGACGGCCTCCTGCCCCCGGAATCCATGCTACGGCCGACCACCGACAATTCCCGGTTCCCCGTCCACAGGCCGGATTTCACGGGCCCCTGTGGACAGAGACCCGGAGTCGTCAGTGGTGATCCGTACTCTGGTTATCGGGGGCCGGAGGCCACCCGCCGCCACGCCGTGTCGTCGCGCTACCGTCTGGAGCCGGAACCCGACGTCCGGTCGGGTGACGGGGGTGAGCGGCGTGGTGGGTGTTGCGCGGGCGATCGGGCTCCTGCTCGGTGTCGCCGCGGACGGAGCTCTCGGCGATCCGCGGCGGGGGCATCCGGTGGCCGGCTTCGGCGAGGTCGCGGAGCGTGTCGAGCGCGTTCTCTACCGGGACAGCAAGCTTCCCGGCGTCGTGCACGCCGCGGTGCTCGGCGGCGGGGCGGTCGGGCTCGGTGTGCTCGTCGAGCGGGCCGGCCGCGGGCGGCCGGTGGTGCAGACCCTCGGCACGGCGGTCGCCACCTGGATTGTCCTCGGTGGACGGTCGCTCGCCGTGCACGGTGCCGCCATCGGACGGGAGCTGGACGCCGGCGAACTGGACGCCGCGCGCGGGCGGCTCCCGCACCTCTGCGGCCGCGATCCGCAGAAGCTCGACGCCGACGGCCTCGCCCGCGCCGCGGTCGAGTCGGTCGCGGAGAACACCTCGGACGCGGTCGTCGCGCCGCTCGTGTGGGGCGCGGTCGCGGGCGTGCCGGGGCTGCTCGGCTACCGCGCGATCAACACCCTCGACGCGATGGTCGGCTACCGCTCGCCGCGCTACCGCCGCTTCGGCTGGGCCTCCGCCCGGGCGGACGACCTGGTCAACCTCCTGCCGGCCCGGCTGGCCGCCCTGCTGACGGTCGCCGGCGCGCCGGTGGTCGGCGGTTCCTGGCGCGGCGCCTGGCAGACGTGGCACCGCGACGCCGCCGCCCACCCGAGCCCCAACGCCGGCCGCGTGGAGGCGGCGTTCGCGGGCGCACTGGAGATCCGCCTCGGCGGCCGCACGGTGTACGCCCACGGCACCGAGGAACGCCCCGTCCTGGGCGACGGCCGCATGCCGGACTCCGGCCACGTGACCCGCGCGGTCGAACTGTCCCGAGTGGTAGGTGGCCTCACGGCGGCGGTCACCGCATTGATCGCCCTCTTCCGCTCCCGCCGCTAGAGCCCTCGACGCGGAACCCGATCGGCCGGGTTCGGCGAAACGCGTCGCGCCGGCGATCCCGCTGGGCGCCGGTCGGACGGTCAGCGGACCTGGTCCGCCTCCGCGCGGGGACGGGCGTCCGCCGGAGAGCCGGGCGACACGTGCGCGGCTTCCTCGCGTTCGCGGGCCTCTTCCTCCGCGATCTGCTGTGCCACCGACTGGCGCTTGGGACGGTCCGCCACGGGCTGGCGCGGCGTGGCCAGGACGCCACCCGGCCGGATCTCGCGCCAGGTGAAGTACAGCCACGCCAGCAGGGCCATCACGCCGAAGGTGATCCACTGGAACGCGTACGACAGGAACGGCCCCGCGTCCAGCTCCGGCAGCGGCAGCACCCCCAGCACGCCCGGGCTCCGGCCCAGCAGCTGCACGTATCCCGGCCGGATGTCCAACCCCGTCACCGACGCGACCGCTCGCGAGTCCACCGCGTAGACCTGCGGCGGGGGACCCGGCAGCGCGGACCGCGACCGGGGATCGTGTTCGTCCACCCGCAGCCGGGCGGTCAGCGTCTGCGTGCCCGAGGGCGGCGCCGGGTAGGACGGCAGCCGCAGCTCCTCGTGGCCCTGCACCGGGCGGACGTAGCCGCGGTCGACCAGGACCACCCCACCGGAACTCAGGCGGAACGGGGTCAGCACCTCGAACGCCGCCTCGCCCTCGACCGCGCGCAGCCGGGCGGCCACCTCGGCGGAAGGCAGGTACGTGCCGGTCAGCTCGACCGTTCGCCACTCGTTGCCCGACGGCGACAGGTCGCCGAGCGGCACGGGCGCCGCGGTGAACGAACGGGCGATCGCGTCGTTGGTCGCCTTGCGTTCCGCGTGCCGGCTGAACTGCCACGGTGCGAGCACGGCGAAACACGCGACGGCGAACATCAGCACCGCCAGCGTCAAGGCCAGCCACCCGGGCCGGAGCAGGAACCGCAACCGCACCCCTCAACGGTAGGCCAGGCTCACCCGCGCAGTGCCGACCGGGCGGCCGCCGCGGCCTGACCGGCGTACCCGCCCCCGAACAGCACCGTGTGCACGAGCAGCGGGAACAGCTGATGCAGCCCGACCCGCGACCGCCAGCCGTCCGCCAGCGGCGCCGCCTCGTCGTACGCCGCGACGATCCGATCCAGCTGCGCGCACCCGAAGAGCGCCAGCATCGCCAGGTCGGTCTCCCGGTGCCCGCCGTGCGCGGCCGGGTCGATCAGCCACGCCCGCCCGTCCGCGGCCCAACGCACGTTGCCGCTCCACAGGTCGCCGTGCAGCCGGGCGGGCGGCTCGGCCGGGCCGGCAAGCGACGGCAGCTGCGCGCACACCGACTCCACCGCCCGCGCGTCGGCGCCGCCGAGCAGGCCCTGGTCGACGGCCGTCCGCAGGTACGGCTCCACCCGGTACGACGCGTACCACGACGGCCACGACGCGCCGGGCGTGTTGGACATGGGCGCGAGGCCGATCCACGCGTCGGCCGGGCCGTCCGGTGGCGGCGAGCCGAACGCCGGGGCACCCGCCGCGTGCAGGGCGGCCAGCTCCCGCCCGAACAACTCCGCGGCGGCCACCGAGGGCGCGCCAGGCGCCACCAACGACATGACGAGCCACTCGTCGTCATAGCCCAGGACGTCGGGCACCGGCATGGCGGGCGCGAGCCACCGCAGGCCGGCCACCTCCGCCCGCACGGCCGTCGCGTGGTCGTGCCGCTTGGCGACCACGACCCGCCCGTCGGCGAGCTCGACCCGCCGCGCCGTGCCACCGAGCGGCGTGGTCGCCACGGCCGGGGAGCCGGTCAGCGCCTCGAGGTTCACAGCCGCGCCCGGACCCAGTCGACCAGCCCTGGGGTCGCGGCCTCGATCATGGCGAGCACCACGGTGAAGCCGTCCCGGTCGCCGTAGTAAGGATCGGGTACGTCGAGATCGCCGCCGGTGGCGGCGGGATCGAACGAGCGGAACATGCGCACCCGGTCCGCGCCGACGAGGTCGACCAGCGCCTCGTGGTGGCCGGAGTCCATCGCCACCAGCAGGTCCGCGTCGAGGTGGGAGGGACCGACCTGCGCGGCGACGTGCTCGGTCGGGTAGCCGGCGCCGGAGAGCGTCCGCGCGGCCCGCTTGTCCGCCGGCTCCCCGACGTGCCAGCCGCCGATGCCGGCACTGGACACCGTCACCGTGTCGTCGAGCCCGGCGCGCCGCAGGTGTTCGCGGAACACGACGGCGGCCATGGGGGAGCGGCAGATGTTGCCGGAGCAGACGAAGCAGACGTGCACTCCGGCGAGTCTAGGGGTGCATCCGGGCGCCCTTGACGATCTTGTCGACCGCGTTGCGGGGCCCGTGCACGGCGATGCCGACGAGGTCGAGCGAGTCGCGCGGCACGGCCCGGACCGCGGCCCGGTTGTCCTCGTCGTTGCCCGTCGTGAACAGGTCCGCCGTGAAGATCGACATAGGCAGGCCGCGGGTTAGCGCGCGGGCGTGCGCGGCCGTCAGCACGGACGCCGGCGCCTCGAACACGACCACCGGCTGGCGGAACATCGCCAGGTACTTCGTGCCGTCGGCGTCCTCGTACGGCTCGCCGATCAGCTCCGGCACGGCCGACGCGACGCCGCTCACCAGGAACGCGCACACGTTCAGCCGCTGCCAGCCCGCCAGGTCGTCGCGGATCACCACCGCGATCTTGGTCTCGAATCGCACGAGGTCAGCGTCGCCCCGCGGCGGGCCGGCGTCTTGTACGTTCCTTGCATGACCGGCGCGCGTCCGGACATCACCGCGTGGCACCCCTCGGTCGCGGGCATCCAGGAGGTGTTCCACGCGCGCTTCACCACCCACGCCTACCCGTCGCACACGCACGACAACTGGACGCTGCTGATCGTCGACGACGGGCTCGTCCGCTACGACCTCGACCGCCACGACCACGGGGCGACGGGCGACGCCGTGACGCTGCTGCCGCCGGGTGTCCCGCACGACGGCCGGTCGAGGCAGCCGTTCCGCAAGCGCGTCCTCTACCTCGACCGCACCGTGCTCGGCGCGGACCTCGTCGGCGCCGCCGTCGATCGCCCGACGCTGGCCGACCCGCTGCTGCGCGCCCGCATCCACCAGCTCCACCAGGTCCTCACCGCCCGCACCGAGGATTTCGAGGCCGCCGGTCGCCTCGCGTTCGTGGCCGAGCGGCTCACCGGCCACCTGCGGCCCACCCGGCCGGAACCCGCGCGGCGCGGCGTCGCGCACCTGCTGCGCGACCTGCTCGACGCCCGGCTCCCCGCCGGCGTCCCGCTCGACGAGGCCGCCGCCGAGCTGCGGGTGCACCCCGCCTCGCTCGTCCGCGCGTTCAGCCGCGAGTTCGGCATCCCGCCGCACCGCTACGTCACCGGCCGCCGCCTCGAGCTCGCCCGCGGCTACCTGCTCGACGGCCACCCGCCGGCCGACGCCGCGGTCCGCGCCGGCTTCTACGACCAGGCGCATCTGACGCGACACTTCACGCGCCTTCTCGGCGTCGGCCCGGCCCGGTACGTAGGATCCGGCGGATGACCGACCTGCGGCACCACGGGGACGTCGACGCCCGGCCGGGCCTCGAGGACTTCGCGGTGAACGTCCGCGGCAGCGCGCCCCCGGCCTGGCTGCGCGAGCACCTGGTCGACGCCCTCGACCGGATCGGCACCTATCCGTCCACAGAGGACGACCGGGCGGCGCGCCGGGCCGTCGCCGCGCGGCATGGCCGGGGCGCCGACGAGGTCCTCGTGCTGGCCGGCGCGGCCGAGGGCTTCGCGCTGCTGCCCGCGCTCGGTCCGGCGAAGGCGGCGCTCGTGCACCCGTCGTTCACCGAGCCCGAGGTGGCACTGCGGCAGGCCGGCGTCCCGGTGCATCACGTCATGCTCGACGCGGCCGACGGGTACGCGCTGCGCCCGGAGCTGGTACCCGGCGACGCCGACCTCGTCGTGCTCGGCAACCCGACCAACCCGACGTCGGTCCTCCACCCCGCCGCCACGATCCGCGAGCTGGTCCGGGACGGCCGGACGCTCGTGGTCGACGAGGCGTTCATGGACGCGGTGCCCGGCGAGCCGGAGACGCTCACCGGCGAGCGGCTGCCCGGCCTGCTCGTGCTGCGCAGCCTCACCAAGACGTGGGCGCTGCCCGGCCTGCGCGCCGGCTACGCCCTCGGCGACCCGGACCTGCTCGGCCGCCTCGCCGCCCACCGTCCACATTGGCCGGTCGGCACGCTCGTGCTCGCGGCGGTCGAGGCGTGCGCGTCGCCGATCGCCGTCGCGGCGGCCGGCGCCGCCGCCACCGAGACGGCCCGGCACCGGGCAAACCTGGCCCAGGCGCTCGCCGGCCTGCCCGGCGTCGAGGTGCACCAGCCGGCGGCGGGGCCGTTCCTGCTGCTGCGGGTGCGCGAGGGCGAGCGGGTCCGGGAGGGGCTGCGCCGCCGCGGCATCGCCGTCCGGCGCGGTGACACGTTCCCGGGCCTGACCGCCGACCACCTCCGGGTGGCCGTCCGCGACGCCGCGCGCACGGCGCTGCTGGTCGCGGCGCTGCGGTCCGAACTGACCACGGAGGTGTCCACATGACGACGATCGGCGATGTCGTCGAGGTGCTCGAGACCGCCTACCCGCCTGAGCTCGCCGAGTCGTGGGACGCGGTCGGGCTCGTGTGCGGCGACCCCGCCGAGCAGGTCAGCCGCATCCTCGTCTGCGTCGACCCCGTCGAGTCCACCGTGGACGAGGCGCTGGCGATGGACGCGGAGCTGGTCGTCGCGCATCACCCGCTGCTGCTGCGTGGCGTGCACGGCGTGCCGGCGAGCACGCCGAAGGGCAGCCTCGTGCACCGGCTCGTCCGCGGCGGCGCCGGCCTGTTCTGCGCGCACACCAACGCCGACGCCGCCGACCCCGGCGTGTCCGACGCGCTCGCCGACGCCCTCGGCCTCACGGTCGTCGGACCGCTGCAGCGCAACCCGGACGGGCGCACCGGTATCGGACGGATCGCCGAGCTGGCCGCCGCCGAGCCGCTCGAGAAGTTCGCCGAGCGGGTCGCCACCGCGCTGCCGGCCACCGCGGGCGGCGTCCGCGCGGCCGGCGAGCCGGACCGTCCGATCAGGACGGTCGCGGTGTCGGGCGGGGCCGGCGACGGCTACCTCGACCTGGCCAGCCAGGCCGGCGTGGACGCGTTCGTCACCGCCGACCTGCGCCATCACCCGGCGAGCGAGCACCTCGCCAAGCCGGGGGCGCCCGCGCTCGTCGACGTCTCGCACTGGGCCAGCGAGTGGCCGTGGTGCGACCAGGTAGCGGCCATCCTCCGCGACGTCCTCGGCGGTAACGTCAACGTCACAGTGTCCACCCGTTGCACCGACCCGTGGAGGTTCTCAGGGTGAAAGCCGATCCCGCTGTGCAGCGCCGGCTTCTCGAGCTGGCCGACGTGGACGCCGAGCTGGCCCGCGTCGAGCACCGCCGCCGCACGCTGCCCGAGCTCGCGGAGGTCGACGAGGCGGAGAAGGCGGTGCGGGCGCGGCGGGACGCGCAGGTGGCCGCCGAGACCGTGCTGGGCGACCTCGACCGCGAGGTGAAGCGGCAGGAGAAGGAGGTCGACGCGGTGCGCGCCCGCGAGGACCGCGACCGTGGGCTGCTCGCCGGCGGGACGGTGTCGGCCAAGCAGATGACCGACCTCGAGCACGAGCTGGAGACGTTGCAGCGCCGGCAGAGCACGCTCGAGGACGACCTGCTCGAGCTGATGGAGCGGCGCGAGGCCGTCGAGCTGGACGGCAAGCACGCGGGCGTGGAGCTCGCGAAGGCGCAGGAGGCGCTGGCCGACGCGCACCGGCGGCGCGACCAGGCGGTCGCCGACCTCGAGACCACCCAGGCGCGGCGTGACGCCGACCGGGCGAAGCTGGTGCCGGAGTTCCCGGAGGCGCTGCTCGGCCTCTACGAGCGGGTGCGGGGCAACAAGGGCATCGGCGCGGCGCTGCTGCGGGCGCGGCGGTGCGGTGCGTGCCGGATCGAGCTCGACCGCAGTGCCATCTCGCGGATCGCCGGCGCACCGGCCGACGAGGTCGTCACCTGCGAGGAGTGCGGCGCGATCATGGTCCGCACCCCGGAGTCCGGCCTGTGAAGGTGATCCGGTGAAGGTGGTCGTCGAGGCCGACGGGGGGTCGCGCGGCAACCCCGGGCCGGCCGGGTACGGCGCGGTCGTCCGGGACGCGGAGTCCGGCGACGTGCTGGCCGAGCGGTCCGAAGGGCTGGGCGTCACCACCAACAACGTCGCCGAGTACTCCGGTCTCCTCGCGGGCTTGCGGGCCGCGGGCCGGCTCGGCGCGTCCGACGTCACCGTGCGCATGGACTCGAAGCTCGTCGTCGAGCAGATGTCCGGCCGCTGGAAGATCAAGCATGCCGCGCTGCAGCCGCTGGCCGCACAGGCGCGCGAACTCGCGGATCGCTTTACAACGATTCGATACGAGTGGATACCGCGCGCCCGCAACTCGCACGCCGACCGGCTCGCCAATGAGGCAATGGACGCGCAGGCGGGAATGCCACCGGGACAAGCTCCGGGACAAGCGCCGGGACAAGCCTCGGGAAAAGCTGAGCGGGCGGACACGCCCGCACCCGCGCGCTGGTCCGGCGCCACCGGCACGCCGACGCGGTTGCTGCTGGTCCGCCACGGGCAGACCGAGCTGTCCGTGGAGCGCCGGTACTCCGGCCGCGGCGAGGTCCCGCTGACCGAGGTGGGGGAGCGGCAGGCGAAGGCGGTGGCCGGCCGGGTCGCGGGCATGGTCGAGGCCGGCACGGCGGTGGTCTCCTCGCCGCTGGGCCGCGCCCGGCAGACCGCGGCCGCCATCGCCGAGGCGGTCGCCAGCCCGGTCGAGGTCGCGGACGGCCTGGTCGAGACGGACTTCGGCGCGTGGGAGCGGCTGACGTTCGCGCAGGCGGCCGCGCGCGACCCGCAGCTGCACGGCCGGTGGCTCGCGGACCCGTCGGTGCCGGCGCCCGACGGCGAGAGCTTCGATGCTGTCCACCGCCGGGTGCGCCGGGTGCGCGACGATCTGGTCGCCCGCATCGGCGGCGGGTCCGCGGTCGTGGTCAGCCACGTCACGCCGATCAAGTCGCTGTTGCGAATGGGTCTCGATGTCGGTCCGTCGCTGCTGTTCCGGCTGCACCTGGACCTGGCGTCGCTGTCGATCGTGGAGTTCTACCCGGACGGACACGCGTCCGTCCGCCTGGTGAACGACACCTCTCACCTCGCATGAGATCCTTGAGGCGCGGACGAGCCGGCGAGGCGGTCGCGGCGGGGAAACCCGTCGAGGAAAGTCCGGACTCCAAAGGGCAAGGTGGTTGCTAACGGCAACCCGGGGCGACCCGCGGGACAGTGCCACAGAAAAGAAACCGCCTGGCTCGCCAGGTAAGGGTGAAACGGTGGTGTAAGAGACCACCAGCACCCCGGGTGACCGGGGTGGCTCGGTAAACCCCACCTGGAGCAAGGCCAAGAGGGAAACTTGCGGGTTTCCTGCGCAGGCATTCGAGGGCTGCCCGCCCGAGCCTGCGGGTAGGCCGCTTGAGCCTGCCGGTGACGGCAGGCCCAGATGGATGACCGCCCATCGGTGCCTCCGGGCGCCGAAGACAGAATCCGGCTTACCAACCGGCTCGTCCGCCCCGCTATTTGCACCTAATCGGGTGGTCGTGCTTCCATTCCCAACGGTCACGCTCCGGCCACGGCGGCTCGAGCGGGGCTTGTTGGTGGCTACGCCTGGGCCGATCGGCGCAGATACTGCTGCATCCGGGCGCATGCCGGTGGCGTCCGGTCGAAAGGTTCTCACGTAAGTGTCACGAAGCAGCCACGTTCCGTGTACGGCGGCCGAACGAGTGGCGAAGCGCACGTCTTGACTTACGACCACCCGCACCTACGGTGATGAACGGCCCGCATCCGAGTGAAAGTACCAGGCCATTGAGCAAAACGGCTTGGGATTGGCTTTGTTCTATTCATGATGGTGTGTGGTCTGATGGCACCCGGTCAGCCGTCGAGGAGGCGCCACTACGCGATGTGAAAATCACGCTGAGGGCTCTTGCAGCTACACATCGTGTGCTCTACTGATTGTTGAACAACCAGCCGAACGAACAGCAGAAGACCGGCCCGCGGGGTGCCCGCTACCGAACCCGCTCCGCGCACTTGGGAGTACGACATGATCGCCATGACCACTCTTCAGCTCGCCCAGGACGGCAGCTTGGGCACCGGAGGGGTCCGCGACTGGATCCTCAACAACATCATCCCGCTCCTGCTGCTCGTGGTCGCGCTGCTTCTGCTCTGGCTGGGCGGCGGCAAGGGTGACAACGCCGGTGTGATGCGCCGCCTGGGTGGCGTCATCGTCGCTCTCGCGATCATCGGGTTGGCGGTGACCACGGACGCCGGGCAGAACATCGGCACCTGGATCGCCGGCCTGTTCACCGGCTGAGCCCGAGCCACGGTCACGACTCAGTAGGGATTTCGCGTGCGCATTCGTACTGATGACGAGGTGTACCGCGTCGATGCGGTCTGGCTGGGTCCGCCCAGGGCCACGATGCCCTGGCGGGCCCGGTACGTGGCGTGGGGCGTCGGCGTGTTCGTCTTCCTCATCGTGCTCACGGTCGAGCGGCGGATAGGCGTGTCCCTGTTCTGGTCCGTGGCCTGGGGGATCGTGATCACGATCGTGCTCACCAGGCTCATCTGCTCACGCATCAGCCACGAACGGCCGCTCACGGCGGTGACCGCGATGTGGGTCCGCGAGCTCACCGCCCCCCGCGAGGTGTCCACGGGACAGGGCGGCGCGGTGAGCGCGACCCGGGTCCGCGTGCGGACCGAGCGGCCCCGCTCCAGAAAGCGGGTGAAGCGCGGCAGCCGGCCCCGCCCGGCGGACAAGGCGCACAAGGCCCACGCCCGGCACATGAACAACCGCAAGAGCAGGACGACGGGGAAACCGGCCCGAGGAAAGGAGGTCCGCCGTGTTCGGACGTCGAAACAAGCGCGGGCCTAAGGGGGCCGCCACCCAGCACGTGCCGCCCCACCCCGGTCCGCCGCCGCAGGCCCGGCCGGGCTACCGCCCCCGGCACGCGGCGCCGGCCGACCCACGGCACGACCCGCGGCTGGACCCCCCTGCGCCGCCGCCACCGCCACCGGCCAAGATCGTCTCGCGGGATGGCGCCTACCCGGCCCAGTACCGGCCCGCGGTCGCACCCGGCCGCAACGGAAAGCGCAACCGACGTCTGCCAGGGGAGCAGTCCATTCCCACGTACACCCCGACGATCGCGGCCCGCAGCATCGATGGTCACCTGCTGCGCAACGGGCACGACGTCTTCGCGTGGTACCGGCTCGCCCCGCAGCGCTGGTCGTTCCGGTCCGACTCGCAGCGCCAGGACCTGATCGCGGCGATCGCCGGCCAGTACGCCGAGCTCGCCGGCCGCTGGCTGCACCTGCGGGTGACGACCCGGCCGTACCCGATCCGCATGTGGGCCGAGGCCCACGTGCACAACGCGGTCAACCGGCTGCCCGACGTGGCGGGCGCCATGTCCTTCGACGACTACCTGATCGGCGAGCAGCAGCAGCTGCTGGGCCGGTCGATGGCGGAGAAGGAGGTCTACCTGGGCGTGCAGGTGCAGACCCGGAACATGGTCGACCGCGCCGTGGAGCGGGCCGCCCCGCTGCTGCGCAAGGTCTTCCCGACCGCGGTCGACGCCGAGCTGCTGGCGATCGACTCCGAGGTCGAGCACCTCGACCAGGTCATCGGCTCCGCCGGCCTGGAGGGCAGGCCGGTCACGGCCGAGGAGATGTCCTGGCTCATGCACCGCTCGTGCTCGCTGGGCCTGCCCGCGCCGCGCAACCTGCCGGCCGTGCCGGGGGCGGCGTGGGAGCCCGAGGACCTCGCCTCGTTCACCGACGCGGCCGACTTCCACCAGGAGCCCTACGCGCCGACGCTGACCGTGCGCGGGCGCACCGGCTCGAACGCCGGCATGACCCGCCACGTCGCCGTGCTGACCGTCGGCCAGATGCACGGCCTGCAGATCCCCGAGATCGACGACCCGTGGGTGCAGCACTCCGACCGGCTCGCCGCGTCCGTGGAGTGGTCCGCGCGGATCTACGTGCGCCGCCCGGAGGAGGTTCAGGGCGAGCTGGGCCGGCAGATGAACAAGGTCCGCTCGCAGGTCCGCCACTACACCGACGAGCACGAGCTGGAGCCGCCGCAGTCGCTGGCCCGCCAGGCCTCGCGGGTGCTGGAGATCGACGACGAGATGACCTCCGGGTTCACCGCGCTCGCCACCCGCGTGCGGTCGTGGTGGCGGCTCGCGGTGTCCGGCCCGACCGAGCGCGACGCGCTGCGGCTGGCCCAGCAGCTGCTGGAGCTGTACAAGCCGAAGGTCGCCATCGAGCACCCGGAGGCCCAGTACGCGCTGGCCCGGGAGTTCATCCCGGGTGAGGCGCTCGCCAACTCGGCGTACCTGCGCCGCGGGTCGGTCGTGTGGGCGGCGGCCTCGGTGCCGACCGCGACCGCGGAGGTCGGCGACCGGCGCGGCATCCTGCTCGGCGAGACGTGCACGGCGACGCGGCGGCCGGTGGCGTGGGACCCGTGGATGGCCCAGGAGATCCGCGACGGGTCCGGCCTGACCGCGATGGTCGCCGGGCTCGGAGGCGGCAAGTCGTTCCTCGGCGGCGGCATCGTCTACAAGACGCTGCGGGCGGGGGCGCACTGGACCGTGCTGGACCCGTCCGGCCCGCTGTCGCGGCTGTGCGACCTGCCGGAGCTGCGCCCGTACGCGCGGCCGATCAACCTGCTCAACGCCCAGCCGGGCATCCTCAACCCGTACCGCGTGGTGGCCGAGCCGCAGTTCGAGCACTTCGTGGAGGAGGAGGACCCGGAGCGCGCATGGCGGCGGGAGAAGGCGCTGGCCGCGGCCACCCGCCGCCGGCTCGTGCTGGACGTGCTGACCGGCCTGCTGCCCTACGACGTGGCCCGCATGCCCCAGACGCGGATCGTGCTGCTGCGTGCCGTGCGGATGGTCGGCGGGCGGCAGGACGCGGACCCGAGCCTGGTGTTCGAGGCGCTGCGCCGCGACGCGTCCGAGCACCACGAGCACGCCGTGGTCGTGGCCGACTTCCTCGACGAGATGCGTGAGCGGATGCAGCTGCTCATCCCGGAGGAGGACGCGGACCCCTACCACGACCAGCGCGACGACCGGCTGACCGTGCTCACGATGGCCGGCCTCACGCTGCCCAAGGACGGCGTGGGCCGCGAGCACTGGACCGACGCCGAGGCGCTGGGCGTGGAGATGCTCAACCTCGCCGCGTGGCTGACCCAGCGATCGATCTACGAGCGGCCGAAGGACCTGCGCAAGGGCGTCTGGATCGACGAGGCGTTCTTCCTGTCCGAGGTGCCGACCGGTCGCGTGCTGATGAACCGGTTCGCCCGCGACTCCCGCAAGTGGAACGTCCGCGTGCTGCTGAGCTCGCAGATCCCGGCGGACTTCCTGCGCATCCAGGGCTTCGTCACGCTGCTCGACTCCGTGTTCGTCGGGCGCCTGGACGACGAGTCCGCGCAGACCGACGCCCTGCGGCTGCTGAAGGTCCCGATCGGCGCCGGGTACGAGCAGGTGATCGCGAGCCTGGGCAGGCGCCCGGGCGCGCACCGCGACACCGAGCGCGACACCTCGCCGCGGCAGTTCATCTTCGGCGACGGCGCGGGTGGCGTCGAGCGCATCCGGATCGATCTGTCGGGCCCGCACATGGATCACGTCCGGGCCGTCATGGACACCACGCCGGACGCGCTGCGCGACAGCACGCCGGGCGCGATCCCGTCGGCGGACCAGCACGCCCCGGCACTGCCCGACGACGACGATCCCGAGCCGCCGCGCGACGGCAGCGTCGAGGACGACCGCGGGCCGCACGAGCAGGTCGAGGAGCACGACGAGTTCGAGATCGCCGCCGACTTCGAGCTCGGCCTCACCGAGGACGACGTCCCCGCCGACCACGTGGAACCCGCGAACGGCCAGGCCACCGGCCAGAACAACGGCCAGGGCGCGAACGGCGGGCACCCCGTCGACCAGCGGGGCAACGGCTCGGGCGGCGGCACCAGCCCGGACGGTGGCAAGGCGCAGGCCGGTAAACAGGGACGAGTGGACGCGGCATGATCACGATCCTGGTGGTGGTGGCCGCCGTGCTGATCCTGGCGCGGCGGCGGCGGAGACATTCCGCCACCAGGGTTGGTTCCGGCGAGCTGGCCGGCAGAAGGGCCGGCAGGGTGCCCGCCCTGCTCCTCGTGTCCGCGCTGCTCGGCCTGTGCACGGTCATCGGCACGCCCGCGATGGCGCAGCCGAGCGACGACGCCAGCTGCGCGCCGTTCCCCGAGCGCCCCGGCACCGGCATGGCGGGCGCGATCGACCCGCCGCAGGGCAACGGCCTGCGCGGCGGCAAGGGCAGCGACGTCCCCTACACCGATGAGAAGTTCCCGAACAGCCCGTACCGCGACCACGGCTACGCCGGCATGGTCTGGCACGTCTACGACCCGAACTGCAACGAGCCGCTGTCGCTGTCCGACCCGAGCGTCACGATCGACACCTGGGCCGGCAACCAGCTGTTCAACATCGGCAAGAACATCGTCGCCGCCACCAACTCGCTGCACTACACGCTCTACCAGGGTGGCGTGCTCGGCGGGCTGAACCAGCAGATCGGCAAGGCCGCGAGCGCGGTCTTCGACAACGTCTTCGTGCAGCTGTTCAGCATCTTCATGCTCATCCTCGCGGTCGCGATGTTCCGCCAGATCTGGCGCGGTGACCTCGCCTCGGTCAGCAGGCGGACGCTGTGGGCGTTCGCCGGCATGTGGCTCGCCGCCTCGACCCTGGTGCTGGTCAACAACTACGACACGGTCGACAACCTGATCGTCGAGACGACCACGGGCATCCAGAACGGGTTCGAGGACCCGAACCGCGACGACGTCCAGCAGCACGTGCTGCCCAACGAGCTGCACACCCGCGTGGTCTACGAGAACTGGCTGCGCGGCGAGTTCGGCAAGCCGGACGACCCCAAGGCGCTCGAGTTCGGCCGCCCGCTGCTCGCGGCGCAGGCGTGGACCCGCGACGACCTGGTGTCCGGGCGGGACGGCGACGACAAGGCCGAGCAGCAGAAACGCGCCGACTACCAGCGGATCTACAACGAGCTCGGCGCCGCGCAGGGCTACTTCGCCGGCACCGAGGGCAGCCGCACGGGTGCCGGGTTCCTGGGCTTCTTCCAGGCGGTCGTGTACTCGCTTTTCCAGTTCCTCGCGAAGCTCGCGGTGCTGCTGGCCCAGCTGCTGCTGCGGATCTTCACGCTCGCGGCCCCGGTGATCGGGCTCGTGGCGCTGGTCCACCACGACATCCTGCGCAAGGTCGGCCGCGCGGTCGGCGCGGTCGTGCTGAACGTGCTGATCCTGGCCGTGCTCGCGGGCATCCACTTCCGGTTCCTGCAGATGATCTTCGGCCCGGACGTGCACCTGTCGATGCTCACCCAGATGCTGCTGGCCGGCATCGTCACGCTGGTGTTCCTGATGGTCGGCCGGCCGTTCAAGCGCATGTGGCAGATGGTCGAGCTGTCCGTCGGCGCGGTCGGCGCGAGCGTGCCGCACGCGGGTGGGATCTTCTCCCGCTTCCGCCGCCGCAAGGGCACGCCGGCCCAGCGCGGCCCGCAGGACGAGTTCTGGGACCAGCTGCGCGACGAGGAGCTGGCGGGCGACACCGTGGCCACCACCGGCGGGCGCATGCGCCGGCCCCGCCCGGAGGCCACCGGCCCGGTCACCGCGACCGCCGAGCGGCTCGACACCCGGCGCACGCTGCCGGGCGGGCACCCGGCGCTGCAGCGCGCGGACGCCAACCCGGCCCTGCTGCCCGCGGGCACGCCGGGCCGCGGCGGCCCGGCCGAGGTCGTGCCGCGCCAGACGAGCCGGGTCGTGGACACCGCGCCCGCCACCGACCGCGGCTGGGACCGCAACGCCGACTGGGGCTCCGACACGGGCGAGGACGCCGTCGTGATCCCGTCCCGGGTCGCCGGCCGCCGCGGCGAGGCGGCCGGCCGGTTCGAGAGCTCGCCGGCGCCACCGGCTCGCCCGGCCGCACCGCGTCCGGCCGACGTCGAGATGGTCGCCGGCCGCCCGGTGCACGTCGTGTACCGGCCGTCGCGCGGGCTCGAGGTGCGCGAGCAGACGCCGCGCCGGGCGCCGCGCCAGACGCCGCGCCAGATGCCGCTGCGGGACGGTCCGCGGGACACCGAC
Source organism: Actinophytocola sp. (assembly GCF_036555685.1). Lineage (GTDB taxonomy): Bacteria > Actinomycetota > Actinomycetes > Mycobacteriales > Pseudonocardiaceae > Actinophytocola. The sequence continues at coordinate 39,381 of NZ_DATBKY010000285.1, forward strand.
GCGGTGGTGAGATGACATGCCGATCCGCACGAACCGCGGCCGCGCCGCGGTGTACCGCAAGCTGTGGGGCTGGCCCATGCGCTCGCCCTCGCACCTCGTGGCCGTCGTGCTCGTCGTGGCCGCGGTCGTGCTCACGATCGGCATCGTCGTCCCGCGGCTGACCGGATCGGGCGGCGACCGCTCCGGCGCCGCCGCGCAGACCACCGAGAGCACCACCGCGGCCACCGGCGGCGCCGGCACCAGCGAGGACGGCGGCACGTCGGCCGGCACCGGGGGCAGCGCGGACGGCTCGGCCACGAGCAGCCTGCCCACCCGGCTGCCCTCGCCGCCCCAGAAGCCGACGTCCGCGCCGCCGGCGGACGACGCGCTCAAGGTCGCGACCGCGTGGGGCAAGGCCTGGGTCAACCACCCCACGGGCACGACGACCGACAAGTGGCTCGACGGGTTGCGGCCGTACACGACCGACGAGTACCTCGTCGAGATGTCCACTGTGGACCCGGCGAACATCCCGGCCACCAAGGTCACCGGGCCGCCCGTGCCCAAGCAGTCCTACACCAGCTCCCTCACCGCGAACCTGCCGACGGACGGCGGCACGCTCGCGATCACCGTCATCGACACGCCACAGGGCTGGCGGGTGGCCTTCTACGAGCAGGTGGCGTGATGAAGTCCGCGGTGTTGGTCGGGAGCCTGGTGGCGGTGGTGACCGCCGCCGTGGTCGGCGTCAGCGCCGTGACCACCGTGGTCAGCCAGGACGCCGAGCACGACGCGGCACGCCGCGCGAACACGTCCTGCAACGCGATGCTCGGTCCTGTCACGAGCGGCCCGGCCGGGTCCGGGGCGGGCGACGCGGCCCAGCTGACGACCGAGCAGCGCGGCACGGTCGCGCAGATCATCGCGATCGGCAAGAAGCGCAAGATGCCGCCACGGGCGTGGCAGGTGGCGATCCAGGCCGGCATGACCGAGTCCGGCCTGCGCAGCCTCGACTACGGCGACCGCGACTCCCTCGGCATCTTCCAGATGCGCCCGTCGATGGGCTGGGGCACGCCCGAGCAGGTCACCGATCCGCAGTACGCGATCAACAAGTTCTACGACGTGCTCCAGAAGGTGCCGAACTGGGCCGAGCAGCGCCCCGGCGAGTCCGCGCAGGACGTCGAGCGGTCCGCGTTCCCCGACCGGTACCACAAGTGGGAGCCGATGGCGGCCCACCTGATCGGCCACGTCGGCCTGGTGGACGACCCGACCGGCTGCGGCGAGGGCACCGGCCGGCTCCTGCCGGCGCCGACCGAGGCGGCGGGCAACGCGATCAAGTTCGCCCTGCACCAGCAGGGCAAGCCCTACCAGTGGGGCGCGCTCACGAACCAGCAGAACTCCTACGACTGCTCGAGCCTGATGCTGCAGTCCTACCGCGAGGCGGGCGTCACTCTCCCGAGGGTTTCCCGCCAGCAGTTCCAGGCGGGCGCGCTGCTCCCCGTCAAGGACGCCAAGCCCGGTGACCTGCTGTTCTGGGCCTACGACACGAGCAATCCGGACACCATCCACCACGTCGCCATGTACCTCGGGGACGGCAAGATCGTGGAGGCCCAGCAGACCGGGGTGCCCGTGCACATCCGGCCGGTGAGCTTTACGGAGAACGAGTTGGTACCCCAGGCCGTCAGGCCGGGGGTGTAGATCTGGGGGTCGCGATGACCATGTACCCGCCGCCTGTCGGCCGACCTGCCTCCGCCACCCCGGTGCACGACTATCTGGCCGCCGGCCCGCATCCCGGCGTGCCGGACGGATACGTGGTCATGCCGGCGCAGCTGGTGGCGTCGATGCCCCTGCCGTGGCAGCAGGCGATGGTCCAGATCCTCGCGGAGTTCCATCAGGCGTTCGCCCACCTCGACTGGCCGGAGTACCGGGTGGTGCCCTCGCGGCGCGAGCGGCTCGTCAACCTCGACGAGGAGCAGCTGGCCGAGGTCGGCTACCTCGTGGAGATGGACGCCGAGGGGGAGCTGGTCTACCGCGAGCGTGGCGGCAAGCGGATCGAGAACCCGGAGGAGACGGAGGTCCTGGTGTCCTGTTCGGACCCGATCCCGTCGCAGTTCCGCAACGCGACCGAGGACACGCCTCCCCGCGGCTTCCCGGCGCAGCAGTCCTGGCGCTAGGCGTCCTTGCCGCGTAGTTGCGGGGCCTGCTCGGCGAGCATGTCGAGCTGGGTGCGCACCTGCACGAAGTCGGAGTCGTCGCGCAGGTCGAGGACGATCGCGGCCGCGCGCTCGGTGGTCTCCTCGAACGACTCCTTCGCCTCGCGCAGCCGCTCCAGCACCTGGTACACGGTCTCGCCGGGCGCGGCCGTCTCGGTCGGTTCCAGGCTTTCCCCGAGTCGCGCCAGCCGCAGCGCCTCGGCCAGCTCGGCGTCCAGGGTCTTGCCGATGCCGGCCAGCCACTCCCGGCCCGGGCCGTCCGAGAGCGTGGCCACCACCTGGTGGTATCTGGCGACCGACCGCGCGCACGCCTCGTAGAACCGGGCCCAGCGGCCGTCCGGACGCAGGCCGTGGCTCGTGACCGCGGTCCGCTTCGTGGACTGCCGGCGCTCGAGCGCGGCGACGCGCTCGGCCCTGCTCGGCGAGCGCAGCCACGACCGCGCGGCGAACTGGGCGGGCAGCCCGATCAGCGCACCCAGGCCGGCGCCGATCGGGACGAACACGATCAGCGCGGCGACGAAGTTGGTGGCCGCGGAGCTCTCCGGGTCGGGCGTGGCCGCGAACAGCACCGCCGCACCGATCATCACGATGGCGCCGAGCAACGCGAACACGAGCCAGCCTGCCCGCGCGATCGCGTGTGCGACCGGGCCGCCCCGCACCACCATCCGCCTTTCCCAAGACCGCTGCCGGGGTCGGCGTCGCGTCATCTGTCACCTCCGCGATCCGTTGGACGTACCACGCGCCGTGCTCGCTCCATTTCTGTCGGTGCACCCGGTTAAGGTGCGGGCCATGGTGGTCAGGACCGACGCTGCCGGGGTCGACTTCGCCCCCATCCGGGACGAGTTCGCACTGCCCGGGCAGTTTCCCGGACCGGTGCTCGAGGAGGCCGAGCGGGCCGTGTCCGAGGGCGTCGCGCGCGCCGGCCGGCTCGACGCCACCGACCTGCCGCTGGTCACGATCGACCCGGCCGGCGCGAAGGATCTCGACCAGGCGATGCTCGTGGAGCGGCGCGCCGGCGGGTTCCGGGTGCACTACGCGATCGCCGACCTGGGCACGTTCGTCACGCCCGGCGGCGCGCTCGACGCGGAGGTGCGCCGCCGCGGCCAGACGCTGTACCTGCCGGACGGCAACGTGCCGCTGCACCCGACCGTGCTGAGCGAGGGCGCCGCGAGCCTGCTGCCCGACCAGGTCTGCCCGGCCGCGCTGTGGACGCTCGACTGCGCCGCCGACGGCGAGCTCACCTCGGCCAACGTGCGCCGCGCGCTGGTCCGCTCGGTCGCCCGCTTCGACTACGACACCGTGCGGGCCGCGCTCGCCGCCGGCGCGCCGCACCCGTCGCTCGCGGAGCTGCCCGCGTTCGGCAGGCTGCGCCGCGAGCGGGCGGTGAGCCGGGGCGCGGTCGAGCTGCAGCTGCCCGACCAGGAGGTCGAGCCGGACGGGCAGGGCGGCTGGCGTCTGGCGCTGCGCCCGCACACCGACGTCGACGCGTGGAACGCGGAGGTCTCCCTGCTCACCGGCATGGCCGCGGCCAGGCTCATGCTCGACGCCGGTGTCGGCGTGCTGCGGACGCTGCCCGAGGCCGACGACGGTGCCGTCCGCTGGCTGCGCCGCTCGGCCCGCTCGCTCGGCATCGCGTGGCCGAGGGAGACGACCGCGGCCGAGCTGCTCGCCGGCCTCGACCCGGCCCAGCCGGAGGCGCTCGCGCTGTTCATGGACGCCACCCGGCTGCTGCGCGGCGCCGCGTACACGGTCTTCGACGGGACCGAGCCCGAGCTCACCACGCATGCCGGGCTGGCGGCGTCGTACGCGCACGTCACCGCGCCGCTGCGGCGGCTGGTCGACCGGTTCGGCACGGAGATCTGCCTCGCGCTGTGCGCGGACGAGCCGGTGCCGGAGTGGGTGCGCGAGGCGTTACCCGCCCTGCCGGAGCTGATGGCGGGCTCGGACGCGCTGGCCGCGCGGGTCGACAAGGCGTGCCTGGACCAGGTCGAGGCGTGGGTGCTCGGCAACCGCATCGGCCTCGAGTTCGACGCGATCGTGCTGCGCGCGGACGGCGGCTCGGCCGAGGTGTTTCTCACAGATCCTCCAGTCATCGCCAAGTGCGGTGGGGAGAATCTGCCGGAAGGTGAGACCGTGCGGGTACGCCTCGTGCGAGCGGACGCGCGGGCGCGGAAGGTGAGCTTCGAGCGGGCCTGAGGAGGCTTTCACGTGACCGACGTGACCGACGTGACCGAACTGACCGTTGGTGTCTTCGGCGGGACCGGCCCGCAGGGCCGCGGGCTGGCGTTGCGCTGGGCGCGGGCGGGCATCGACGTGGTGCTGGGCTCGCGCAGCGCCGAGCGCGGCGAGGCCGCGGCCGCGGAGGTGCGCGCGCTGGCGGGCGACGTGCGGTGCCGTGGGCTGGACAACAGGGACGCCGCGGCGGCCGCCGACGTCGTGCTGGTCGCGGTGCCGTGGGAGGGGCACGCCGCACTGCTGGAGTCGCTGCGCGACGAGCTCGTCGGCAAGATCGTGATCGACTGCGTCAACCCGCTGGGCTTCGACAAGCAGGGCCCGTTCGCGCTGCCGGTCGCGGAGGGGAGCGCGGCGCAGCAGGCGGAGAAGCTGCTGCCGGAGTCCCGCGTGACGGCGGCGTTCCACCACGTGTCGGCGGTGCACCTGGCGGACCTGTCGATCGCCGAGATGGCCACCGACGTGCTCGTACTGGGCGACGACCGCGAGGCGACGGACGTCGTGCGCGCACTCGCCGACGCGATCCCCGGCATGCGCGGGATCTACGGCGGCCGCCTGCGCAACGCACACCAGGTCGAGGCGCTGACCGCGAACCTGATCGCGATCAACCGGCGGTACAAGGCACACGCCGGGGTCCGGATCACGGACCTGTGATGGAAGCCTTGCCGCCGGGTGCGGACACCTGGACCGAGGACGAACGCGAGCTGGCGGAGATCGTGCTCGGCGGCGAGACGATCGTGGTCAACGTGCGCAAGGGCGGCCCGCACAAGCATCTGGTGCCGTGGCTGGTCGAGGCCGGCCTGCTCACCTACATCGGCCGCGCGGGCCGGCGGCATTCGTGGCCGGCGTCGGACTGGGGCAACCCGTTCGTCGGCCTGCGCGGGAACCGCCCGGAGATGGTGCGCCGGTACCGCGAGTGGCTGCCATCCCGGACGGGGCTGATGGAGCGGCTGCGGGCCGGTGAGCTGACCGGCCGGGCGCTGGGCTGCTGGTGCGCGCCGGAGCCGTGCCACGGGGACGTGCTGGCGGAGCTGGCCGCGGATGCACGTCGATGACCTGGGCGAGCCGGTCCCGCTGACCGGCCCGCCGCGGACGGTGGTCAGCCTGGTCCCGTCGCTCACCGAGGCGATCGAGGCCAGCCGCCCGGGCCTCGTCGTCGGCGCGACTGACTACTGCACCCATCCGCCGGGCCTCGACGTGCCCCGGGTGGGCGGCTCGAAGTACCCACGCGTCGAGGACGTGTTGTCGCTGCGCCCGGACCTGGTCGTGGCGAACGCGGAGGAGAACCGCCCGGAGGACGTGGAACGCGTCCGCGCGGACGGAATCCCGGTGTGGGTGACCGAGGCGGCCGCGACCGTGCCGGAGGGGCTGGGTTCGGTGCGCCGCCTGCTGACCCAGGGCCTGGACATCCCCGAGCCGTCGTGGCTGGTGGAGTCGGAAGAGCTGTGGCGCGAGGTGCCACCCAGCCACCTGACGGCGATCGTCCCGGTGTGGCGCCGCCCCTGGGTGGTCGTGGGCAGGGACACCTTCGCGGGCGATCTCCTGCGGCGGCTGGGGGTGACCAACGCCTACGCCGACCACGCGGACCGCTATCCAAGACCGAAGCTGGAAGCCTTGCGCGCCAAGGACTTCGACGTGGTCGTCCTCCCGGACGAGCCGTACGAGTTCACGGAGGACGACGGCCCGGAGGCATTTCCCGGCAAGAGGTACGTGCTCTGTTCCGGCAGGCACCTGACCTGGTGCGGACCGTCTCTTGTGGACGCTCACGCGGCACTGTCGGACGCGCTGGCCGGGAAGGACTGACCACAGGCGGGCAAGCTAGCGTCGATCGCGGAACTCATCTGTCGCATCCATCAGGGCATCCAGGACTCCACGATCGGTCACCGCATGACCGGCATGCGGCAGCAGCTGCAGCGTCGAGTCCGGCCAAGCCTGATGCAGGTCCCAAGCCGTGACCGGCGGGCAAACGGCGTCGTACCGCCCCTGCACGATCCGTCCCGGGATCCCGGCCAGCTTGCCCGCGTCCCGAACGAGCTGATCGGGTTCCAGCCACCCGCCGTGCACGAAGTAGTGCAACGCGATCCGCGCGAACGGCACCGCGAAGGCCGGGTCCGCGTAGGTCGCCACCAGGTTCGGGTCCGGCACGAGCGACACCGTCGCGCCCTCCCAGTTGCTCCACGCCGCCGCGGCCCGGGCGCGCACCGCCGGGTCCGGGTCGTTCACCAGCCGGTGATAGCCCGCCAGCGGATCACCGGAGGGCACCAACGACACGAAAGACGCCCAGGCCTCGGGGAACAGATGACCCGCGCCGCCCCGGTACATCCAGTCCAGCTCCCGCTCCCGCAGCAGGAACACCCCGCGCAGCACGATCTCGCTCACCCTGTCCGGGTACCGCTGCGCGTACGCCATCGCCAGCGTCGCGCCCCACGAGCCGCCGAACAGCTGCCAGCGGTCGATCTCCAGGTGCGCCCGCAACGCCTCCATGTCCGCGACCAGATGCCACGTCGTGTTGGCGGACAAGTCCGCGTCCGGGTCGACGACCGACGGCGTGCTCCGGCCGCAGCCGCGCTGGTCGAACAGGACGATCCGGTACGCGGCCGGGTCGAACAGGCGCCGCTGCAGGGGCGAGCTGCCGCTGCCCGGGCCGCCGTGCAGGAACACCACCGGCTTGCCATCCGGGTTCCCGCTGACCTCCCAGTAGATCCGGTGGCCGTCACCGACTCCGAGCATGCCCGACGCGTGCGGGTCCACCGGCGGGTACAGGAAGCGCATGGGCACAGTTTCGCGGATCCTCGTGCGAGGTGTGGTGCGGACTAAGGTGACCTCAGGGGACCGTGACGGAGGCGGGTTGGTGCGGTTCGGCAAGGTGACCTCGAAGCGCGGCGAGTTCGTCCGCCAGCCGAACCGGTTCACCGACCGGATCACCGCCGACGGCTCGTCCGGGTGGAAGGCGGAGCCCGGCCGGTACCGGCTGGTCGTGAGCCGCGCCTGCCCGTGGGCGCACCGCTCGATCATCGTGCGCGGGCTGCTCGGGCTCGAAGACGCCATCTCGCTGGCCGTCGTCGACCCGATCCGCGACGACAAGGGCTGGCGGTTCACCCTCGACGAGGGCGATCGCGACCCGGTGCTCGGCATCGGCTACCTGGCCGAGGCCTACCTCGCGACCGACCCCGGCTACGGGGGCCGGGTGACCGTGCCGGCCGTCCTGGACGTCGAGTCCGGCCGGGTGGTGACCAACGACTACCCGCAGATCACGCTGGACCTGTCCACCGAGTGGCGCGCGTTCCACGGCCCGGGCGCGCCCGACCTGTATCCGGAGGCGCTGCGCCAGGAGATCGACGCCGTCATCGAGCCGGTCTTCCGCAACGTCAACAACGGCGTCTACCGGGCCGGGTTCGCGCGCGGCCAGGAGGCCTACGACGCGGCATACGACGCGCTGTTCGCCGAGCTGGACCGGCTCGCCGAGCGCCTGGCGAACCAGCGCTACCTCGTCGGCGACCGGATCACCGAGGCCGACGTCCGCCTGTTCACCACGCTGGTCCGCTTCGATGCCGTCTACCACGGCCACTTCAAATGCAACCGGAACAAGCTGACCGAGATGCCGGTCCTCTGGGCCTATGCCCGCGACCTGTTCCAGACGCCCGGCTTCGGCGAGACCGTCGACTTCGACCACATCAAGCGCCACTACTACGCCACCCACGAGGCGATCAACCCGACGCGGATCGTGCCGCGCGGCCCGGACCTGTCGGGCTGGTCCGAGCCGCACGGCCGCGGCTGAGCCCGCGTCAGCGGTCCGCCATCGACGAGTACGTGAGCTTGCCACCCGGCCGGTACACGCAGATGACCGCGCCGCCGGGAGTGGCGTGCGACTCGACGAGCTCGAGTCCGGTCGGCACCACGCCGTCGGCGAACAGCCGCTTGCCGGTACCCAGCACCAGGGGGTAGATGATCAACCGGTACTCGTCGACCAGGCCGTGCCGGATCAGCGTCTGCGCGAGGTCACCGCTGCCGATGACGTGGATCTCGCCGCCCGGCTGCTCCTTCAGCTTCACCACCGCGCCCGGCACGTCGTCACCGAGCAGCATGGAGTTCTGCCACTCCACGGACTTCAGCGTCCGCGAGGCCACGTACTTCGGGATCGCGTCGAACTTGCGGGCGATCTGCGCGTCCGGGTGGTCGTCGGGAACGTGCGGCCAGAACCCGGCGAAGATGTCGTAGGTCTTGCGGCCGAGCAGCAAACCCTCGGTCTTCGCGATCCCCTTGCCGACGAACTCGCCGGTCTCGTCATCGAAGAACTGGCCCTGCCAGCCGCCGTGGGTGAAGCCGCTCTCCGGGTCCTCCTCCTGGCCGCCCGGTGCCTGCATCACGCCGTCCAGGGTCAGGAAGGTGTCGACCACGATCGTGCTCATGAGTTCTCCTCCGGTGTCGTTCGGTTCCTGCCCACGCGTCGGTCGGCGCGGCGCCGGATCGACAGACCGCCGGAGAAAATCGGGCCGCCCCGCTGGCGGGGGCGGCCGATCGTGGTTCTCGAGTCAGGTTTCGACTCGGGTTCCGGCTCAGTGGAAGACGTGCTCCGGACCGGGGAACTGGTGGCCGCGGACCTCGGCGGCGAACTGCTCGACCGCACCCGCCATCACGCCCGCGAGGTCGGCGTAGCGCTTGACGAACCGCGGCGCCTTGCCCCGCCGCAGGCCCATCATGTCCTGCCAGACCAGCACCTGCGCGTCGCAGTCCGGGCCGGCACCGATGCCGATCGTCGGGATGCGCAGCTCGTGGGTGATCCGCTTGGCCACCTCGGCCGGCACCATCTCCATGACGACCGAGAACGCACCGGCCTCCTCGAGCGCGTGCGCGTCCTCGACGAGGTCGTCGCCCGCGTCGCCGCGGCCCTGCACCCGGTAGCCACCCAGGTTGTGCTCGCTCTGCGGGGTGAACCCGATGTGCCCCATGACCGGCACGCCGGCCGTGGTGATGGCCTTGACGTGCGGCGCGAAGGCCCGCCCGCCCTCGAGCTTCACCGCGTGCGCGTGGCCCTCCTTCATCATCCGGACCGATGTGGCGAGCGCCTGCTCCGGGGAGAGCTGGTAGGACCCGAACGGCAGGTCGGCAACCACGAGCGCCCGCTTGACCGAGCGGGTCACCGCGCGGACCAGCGGCACCATCTCGTCCAGGGTGACCGGCAGCGAGGACTCGTAGCCATAGACGTTGTTCGACGCGGAGTCGCCGACCAGCAGCACCGGGATCCCGGCCTCGTCGAACAGCTCGGCGGTGTACATGTCGTACGCGGTGAGCATGGGCCACGGCTCGCCGCGCTCCTTCAGCTCCCGCAGATGATGGATGCGCACCCGCTTCGCGGGCTTGGGCGCCGCACTCGGCCCGGTGCCGTACGGGGCCGCCACCTCGCCGCCCGGACCAGCGGTGTCTGCTGACGTCATTGTCGACCGTCCTTCCCTCGAGGCCCGCGTACGCGGGTCCCCGGGTGTTCGTGGATGGTTACGACCCCAGCGTCGCACCAAGCGAGCGTGTATACACCGCGCTGCGACGAGCTTCACACGGTCGCGCGATCCCGATTCGAGCGCTTCTGTGCACGCGGCTTGATCGTCCGTGCAGCGCGGTCCGGGGCGGGCAACTGCGTCGCGCCCGGACCGTCATCCCGGGTGCGGAGACACCGACAGGGATGAGGGAACCGGCATGGACACCAAGACGCGGATAGCGGCATCGGTGCTGGTCACAGCTGGCGCGATGCTCGTGCTCGCCGGGTGCGGGCTGCGGCCGGAGGCGAGCGCGCCGCCGAGCACGTCCGGGAGCGCGCAGCCGCCCGCGAGCTCGGGGGAACCGGCCACCGCCACCGTGGTCGTCGTCGAGCGGCCCGACGGTGAGCAGGGCGCCGGACCGCGGCCGTGCACGCGGCTGGACGTCGAGCCCGAGCTGGCCGTCGGCGACCAGCCGCCCGGGCAGGAGTCGTGGGACACCACGCTCTACGTGACCAACGTCAGCACCGACACCTGCCGGCTCGAGGGCACGAGCGGCCTGCACTTCTACGCCGAGACCGGCGCGCCGATCGAGCGCGACCAGAAGGCGCCGGAGGGCGACGGTCCGGCCGACGACCCGGTCGTGGTCGGGCCGGGGGAGAGTGCCGAGATGCACGTCCACTACGGGTCCGCGCCCGAGGACACCGCCTCCGGCCATTGCCCGTCGCCGACCTCGGCCGGCGTGCTGCTGCCCGGCGACTCGCAGGAGCTCGAGGTCGCGCCGCCCGAGGACTTCGACTCCATGCCACCGCTGTGCGGCGAGGAGATGCAGGTCAGCCCGTGGGCCGCCAGCGTCCGCTGACGCTCACTTGCCCTCGCGCCACGCGTTGGTGATCGGCAGCCGGCGGTCCCGCCCGAACGCCCGGAAGGTGATCTTGGTGCCGGGCGGGTACTGCCGCCGCTTGTACTCGGCGGCGTCGACCATCCGCAGCACGCGGTCGATCAGCTCCGGCGCGAAGCCGGCGGCGACCAGGTCGCCGTAGCCCCGGTCGCCCTCGACGTAGTCGTCCAGGACGCGGTCGAGCAGCGGGTAGTCGGGCAGCGAGTCGGTGTCGACCTGGCCGGGCCGCAGCTCCGCGGACGGCGGCTTGCTGATCGAGTTCTCCGGGATCGGGGCGTCGCCCTGCTCGTTGCGCCACCGGGCGAGCTCCCAGACCAGCGTCTTCGGCACGTCCTTGATCGGCGCGAACCCGCCGACCGCGTCCCCGTAGATCGTGGAGTAGCCGACCGCGAGCTCGGTCTTGTTGCCGGTCGCGAGCACGAGGTGGCCGTGCTGGTTGGACAGGCCCATGAGCGTGACGCCGCGGCAGCGGGCCTGGACGTTCTCCTCGGCGAGGCCGGTCAGCCCGAGCTGGGCGGTGAAGGTCGCGACCATGTCCGCGATCGGCTGCACCTGGTAGTGCAGGCCGGTCCGCTCGGCAAGGTCCTGCGCGTCGGACTTCGAGTGCTCGGAGGAGTAGACCGACGGCATCGAGACGCCGTGCACGTTGTCCGCGCCGAGCGCGTCGATCGCGAGCGCCGCGCAGACCGCGGAGTCGATCCCGCCGGAGAGGCCGAGCACGACCGACCGGAAGCCGTTCTTGCGCACGTAGTCGCGCAGGCCCAGGACCAGTGCGGACCAGACCTCGGCGAGCTCGGACAGTGGCTCGGCCGGTTCCGGTATGCGCAGCGGCTCGTAGGCGGGCAGCGGCTCGTCGTGCAGCGTCCGGCGGGTGACGGTGAACTCGCCGATGGGGCCCTCGTCGCGGGTGGCGCCGGCGGGCAGGTCGAGGTCGACGACCGCGAGGTGCTCGACGAACTGGGGCAGGCGGGTCAGCAGCGTCCCGTCCGCGGCGACGACCATCGAGTCGCCGTCGAAGACGAGGTCGTCCTGCCCGCCGACGGAGTTGACGTAGACGAGCGGGGCGCCGGCCTCGGCCGCGCGCCGGGCGACGAGCGGCAGGCGGACGTCGTCCTTGTCGCGCTCGTAGGGGGAGGCGTTGGGGGAGACGACGAGGTCCACGCCGGCCTCGCCCAGCGCGGAGATCGGACCGCCCTCCTGCCAGATGTCCTCGCAGATGACCATGCCGACCTCGGCGCCGTGGATGCGCAGGATGTCGAGCGTCTGGCCGGGCTTGAAGTAGCGGCGCTCGTCGAAGACGCCGTAGTTGGGCAGGTGGTGCTTGAACTGCGTGGCGACGACCCTGCCGCCGTGCAGGACGGCGACCGCGTCGCGGGGCCCGGCCTCGTCGCGGTCGAGGTAGCTCACGACGCTCGCGACGTCGCCGCAACCGGACTCGGCCAGCTGGGCGGCGAGCGTGGTCAGCGCCTGCTTGGACGCCGCTGCGAAGGACTCCCGCAGGGCGAGGTCCTCGACGGGGTAGCCGGTGAGCACCATCTCGGGGAAGACGACCAGGTGCGCGCCGGCCTCGTGCGCGCGGCGGGTCCACTCGGCGACCAGCGCCGAGTTCCCGTCGAGATCCCCGACAGTGGCATTGACCTGTGCCAACGCGATGCGCAGTTGAGCCATACCACCATCCTCGCACAGTTTTCGCCCCCAAGGCGAAAAGTATGACTTGTCCCGCTGGGATACCCGTCCGACGCCCGGCTACGACCCGCGACGAACTCACCCGCGACCCGGATCCGCCCGCGACCGGACGACCGGAGAATCCGCGAGCTGTCCACAACCGGTCCGGTTGTCCACAGCCCACGGCCGCCGGCCCGATTCCGTCGGACCTCCCGGATAGCCTGAAACCAGGGGTCCCCCAGGGCGACGCGGACACCTCTACGCCGGCGCGTTTGCATTCGCATCCACGGCGCGGCCGGCCGCTCGCGGACCCGGACGCTCGTGGAAGTGTGGCGAGACGGTCAGCGGCGGGCGCCGCCCCGCACCTTCTTGATCATGGCGCGGACACGCTGCAGTGCCTGCTCCGCGTCGGTGTCGAAGGGGTTGTCGTGGACCATGTACGTCCACGTCGCCGATGGGCGGCGCAGGCCCTCCGCTTCGAGGTTCGCGCCCGAGGCGGTGATCTCCACCGTCTTGAGCGTCTTCGCCGACCGCTCCGCTATCTCGTCGGAGATCTTGCGGAACTCCGGGATCGCGGTGCGGTGGAACTCGTCGATCGGGGTCTCCTTCGCGAGCGCGCGCAGGTGGATCGACTCGCGCACGTCCGCCAGGAACGCCAGGTGCTCGGTCCACCGCTGGTCCAGGTGGAACAGCATGATCTGCCGCGCGGCCCGCTCGAGCACGTCGTCGTCGTGCGACTCCGCCAGCTCCGACCAGCGCTCCGACGCCACGGCCGCCATCTCGGTCGCCGCCAGGTCGGTCCGCAGCAGCTCGTCGCGGTACTCCAGCAGCACCTTCCGCTGGTGCTCGATCAGCCGCGTGTACCGCCACGTGTTGCGGTGGATCTCCAGCTGCACGCCCTCGGAGACCTTCTGCGCGTGGTCGACGAACCGCTGCGTCGTCGGGTCCGCGAGCCGGCCGTCGTCGTCCGGCTTGTCGCCCGCGGTGGCGTCCGGCGCGTACTGCACGACCTGGTCGTCGGCGAGCGACGCGAACATGACCGACCCGCCCGGGTCGCCCTGCCGCCCCGACCGCCCGCGCAGCTGGTCGTCCAGCCGCGACGACTGGTACCGCCCGGTCCCGATGACCAGCAACCCGCCCAGCGAGGCGACCTTGTCGTGGTCCTCCGGCGTGTCCGTGCCGCCCAGCCGGATGTCGGTGCCGCGCCCGGCCATCTGCGTCGACACGGTGACCGCACCGTGCGCGCCGGCCTCCGCGACGATCGCCGCCTCCTGCGCGTCGTTCTTCGCGTTCAGCACCACGCACTGCACGTCGGCCTCGGCGAGCATCTTCGCCAGCCGCTCGGACTCCGCCACGTCGGCGGTGCCGATCAGGATCGGCCGCCCCGTGGCGTGCGTCGAGGCGATCTCGGCGACGATCGCCTTCTCCTTGTGCTCGACCGTGTCGTAGATCCGGTCCGCCTCGTCCTCGCGGACGCACGGCTTGTTCGGCGGGATCACCGCGACCCGCAGCTCGTAGAACTCACGCAGCTGCTCGGCCACCGCCGACGCCGTGCCGGTCATCCCGCACACCGTCCGGTACCGGCTGATCAGGCCCTGCACGCTGATCGAGTCCAGGACCTCGCCGCTTTCCGTCGGCCGCAGCCGCTCCTTGGCCTCGACCGCCGCCTGCAGCCCGTCGGGCCACCGCTGGCGCAACGCGATCCGCCCGCGCGAGGAGTTGATCAGATGGACCTTGCCGTCCCGGACGATGTAGTCGACGTCGCGCTCGAGCAGCGCGTGTGCGTGCAGCGCGGCGTTGACCGCGGCGAGCCGGTCGCTGTGCTCGCCCGAGTACAGGTCGACCCCGCCGAGCGCCTTCTCCACGATCTTCGCGCCGCGCGCGGTGAGCCAGGCGTTGCGGCCGTCCTCGTCCCGTTCGTAGTGCGCACCGGGCCGCAGCGTGCGGACGATCTTGGCGACCTCCGGGTCGGCCTGCGTGTCCTCCGCCGAGCCCGCGAGCACCAGCGGCACCTTGGCCTCGTCGATGAGCACCGAGTCCGCCTCGTCGACCAGCACCACGTCCGGGTCCCGGCCGACCATGTCCGCGACGTCCGTGCACAGCCGGTCGCGCAGCACGTCGAAGCCGATCTCGCTGACCGACCCGTACGTGACGTCCTTCGCGTACGCCGCGTGGCGCTCCTCCTGCGTGGAGGTCTGGCCGACCCAGCCGACCGAGACGCCGAGCAGCTCGTAGACCGGGCCCATCCACTCCGCGTCGCGGCGGGCCAGGTAGTCGTTCACCGACATCACGTGCACCGGCCGGCCCTGCAGCGCGTACCCGGCCGCGGCCAGCGCGCCCGCGAGCGTCTTGCCCTCACCGGTCGCCATCTGCACCACGTGCCCGGCCAGCAGCTCCATCGCGCCGAGCAGCTGCACGTCGTAGGGCCGCTCGTCCAGCGCCCGCACCGCCGCCTCCCGGCCGAGCGCACACAGCTCGGCCAGCTCCTTCTCGCCGAACGGGTCGGCCTCGCGCAGCTTCGCCGCCGCCGCGGTGAGCTCGGAGTCGGACAGCTTGCCGACCTTCTCCTCGCGCCACTCGACGGACTTGAGCAGCTCCTTGTAGTGGGAGATGTCGACGGTGGCCGGACGATCCAGGAACCGGCTGAACCGGTCCTTGACGCGCCGCATGAACGCCGCCACCCGACGCTCACCTCCTCGCTGTCCCGATTACCTGTACTGCCCTGACGGTAACGGTGGAACCGACCTGAATGGTTCCAACCAACCCAACAGCCTATTCACACCCCGATGGGAGGATCGGGCCCGTGACCACATCCCGCCGGTTCGCTGCCGTTCTCATGCTCGTCGCCCTCGCGGCGGGCTGCACGTCGACGGTGGCGGGAACGTCGGGGCCAAGACTGCCGTTCGCCGAGACCAAGGGCCCCGCCGGGGCCGTGCCGGACGGGCTGGACGAGTTCTACGGACAGAAGCTGACCTGGGAAGGCTGCAAGAAGTACGCGACCGGCGACTACGACGCCGAGCCGCTGTCCGACAAGTCCGTTCAGTGCACGCATCTCACGGTTCCGTTGGACTACGCGGACCCGGGCGGGCCGACGATCCGCGTCGGCGTGCTGCGCAAGCCGGCCACCTCGCGGTCCGAGCGGATCGGCTCGCTGCTGGTCAACCCGGGTGGCCCGGGCGTGGCCGGCCTGTCGACCGCGGTCTCGACCGCCAAGGCCAACGAGGATCTGGCGGCCCGGTTCGACTTCGTCGGCTTCGACCCGCGCGGGGTCGGCTCGAGCGAGCCCACGATCGAGTGCCTGACCGACGAGGAGACCGACGCCGAGCGCGCCGACGACAGCGAGCTCGACACGTCGCCGGACGGCACCGCGAAGGTCGAGCGGCAGGCGAAGGACTACGCCGGGAAGTGCGTGGAGCGCACCAGGTACGGCAAGGAGATGCTCGAGAACATCGGCACGCGCGACGTCGTCAAGGACATGGACGTGCTGCGCTCCGCCCTCGGTGACGACAAGCTGACCTACGTCGGGTTCTCCTACGGCACCCGGATCGGCAGCGCGTACGCCGAGGCGTTCCCGAAGAACGTGCGCGCGCTCGTCCTCGACGGGGCCGTCGACCCGACGCAGAACCAGATCGACTCCACGGTCGCGCAGGGCGCCGGATTCGAGAAGGCGTTCGGCGACTTCGTGGCGTGGTGCGTCAAGCGCGACGACTGCGCGCTCGGCAGCGACAAGGACGCCGCGCAGGGCAAGTTCTCCGACCTGATCCGCCCGCTCGCCGAGCACCCGGTCGACGTCGACGGCCGCCCGCTGTCCTATGAGGACGCGACGACCGGCGTCGTGCAGGCGCTGTACTCCCAGCAGCTGTGGGAGAACCTGAACACCGGGCTGAACGAGCTGCGCAACCAGCAGGGCCGCACGCTCATGTTCCTCGCGGACCTGTACCTGGAACGCGGCCAGGACGGCACGTACACGACTACGCAGGACGCCTTCACCGCGATCCACTGCGTCGACGACCCGCGCATCACCGACCCGAAGCAGATCAAGGACCTGAACACCCGGTACAAGAAGGCGGCCCCGTTCCTCGACGACGGCAACCCACCGGGCACGGCGCGCGACGCGTGCGCGTTCTGGCCGGTGCCGGAGACTTCCAAGCCGCACGTGCCGAAGGTCGAGGGCGTGCCCCCGGTCCTGGTCATCTCGACGACCAACGACCCGGCGACGCCGTACCAGGCGGGCGTGGCCCTCGCGAAGGCGCTGAAGGGCGGCCTGCTGACCTACGAGGCCACCCAGCACACGATCTTCCTGCAGGGCAACAGCTGCGTCGACGACGCGGGCGCGAAGTACCTGATCGACCTGCGGCTGCCGAAGGAAGGCACCCGCTGCGAGCCGTAGCGGGTCAGCCGGTACGTCGGCCGCCGATCAACAGGGCCACCACCGCACCCGCGACGCAGACGAACGACGTGATCAGGAAGATCTCCGTGTACTGGGTCAGCAGCGCGTCGTTCACCGCCGCCCGGTAGGCGGCCACCTCGCGCGCCGCCTCCGCCGGCGACTTGCCGAACGGCAGCGGGGTGTTCAGCGACGCCGTCAGCGTGTGGAACCGGTGCAGGCCCCATGCCGCCAGCGCGGCCACGCCGACCAGCATGCCGGTCATCCGCGCGACCACCACGCCCGCGGCCGCGACCCCGTGCTGCGCCGCCGGCACCACGCGCAGCGCCGCGGCCGACAGGGGAGCGATCACGAGGCCCAGCCCCAGGCCCGTGACCGCGAGGTCGACGTCGAGCCGCGGCAGCGAGAACAACCCGAACGAGTGGCGCGCCGTGAGCACGTCCACCGGCCAGCCCGAGATCAGCAGGAACCCCAGCGCCGCCACGAGCAGGCCACCGACGGCCGGCCACCGGTCGCCGAACCGTGCCGCCAGCCAGCCGCCGAGCAGCGCACCCACGGGCAGCGCCACCAGGAACCGCACGAGCAGCAGCACGCTGCCGCGGTCGTCACGCCCCAGCAGCGTCTGCGCGAACAGGTCCACGTTCACCAGCGTGACCATCAGCGCCGCCCCGGCCGCGAGGCTGGCCCCCAGGCACGCGAGGAACGGCCGCAGCGCCACCCCGCGCGTGTCGATCAGCCGCGTGCGCGCCCGGTACTCCCACACCACGAACGCCACGAGCACGACCAGCGCGGCCGCGAGCAGCGGCACGCCCCACGGCGGCAGCACGGTCTCGCGCGGCGACGGGTTGTACAGCCCCACCACCGCGAGCCCCAGGCACACGGCGAGCAGCGCTGCGCCGACGACGTCCACGGGCGCGCGCGGCACCCGCCGGGCCGGCACCGTGAACTGCACCGCCGCCATCGCCAGCAGCGCCAGCGGCACGTTCACCCAGAAGACCCCGCGCCACCCGGCCACCGCGGCGATCGCGATCCCGTACAGCGGGCCGAGTACCGAGCCGAGCTCCTGCGCCGCCCCGACAGCGCCGAGCACGGCCGAACGGCGGTGCTCCGCCCACAGGTCCGCGACCAGCGCCATCGTCACCGGCAGCAGCGCGCCGCTCGCCACGCCCTGGATCACCCGGCCGGTCACCAGCAGGAACAGGTCGCCGGACACCGCGGTGACGACCGAGCCGGCGAGGAAGCCCGCCAGGCACGCCTGCAGCAGCAGCTTGCGGCCGAACCGATCCGACGCCTGCCCGAGCAGCGGCATCGCGGCGACGTAGCCCAGCAGGTAGCCGGTGACGACCGGCGTGATCCGCTCCAGCCGGTTCACCGGGATCTGCAGGTCGTCGATGACCTGGCGCAGCAGGCTGACCACGACGTAGGTGTCCAGCGCGCCCAGAAGGACCGCGAGTCCGCCCGCCCCGATGGCGATCGCCCGCCCGCGCAGCACGGGGGAGGGGGCCGAGACGGATGGGGTCACTGCGGCGCCGTGATGTCGACCGGCTTGTCCACATCGGACAGCGTGACGTCCACGGTGGGCGAGCCGTCCACCGGCACCGCGACGCTCGCCTTCACCGGCTGGTGGTCACCGTCGCGCTTGAGCCAGAACGTGATGTCCACATCGGAGTCGACGCCCGGCACGAGGTCGGCGACGACGTCCTTGGCCGCCCTGCCCTTCACGCGGTAGGTCGGGACGCCGGCGACGTCCTCCTCGGCCTCGGTGTTGGGGTCCTGGACGTTCGAGAGCACGTTCGCGATGCCGCGGTCCGGGTCGAGGATCGCCGCCGGGTCGTACAGGCTCGCGATCAGCGACGCGGGCAGCTCCTGGAAGCCACCGGTCGGGCCCTTGATGTACGCCTTGTCCCCCACGATCACGAACTCGCCCTCGAACAGGCTGCCGAACAACGTCATCTTCACGGTGCCCTGCGCCGCGCCGGACTTGCCGCCCTCGCGGGTCAGGTCGCCCTCGGCGCTCTGCACGTCCAGGCCCGGCACCTTGCCGTTGACCGTGAGCGTGAAGTGGGCGCTCTTGATGTCCGCCGTGGACTTCGCCGCGTCCTGGAGCAGCCCCTTCGCGTCCGGTAACGAGCTGCCCTCCGCGCCGCCCTCGTCCGACGTGCACGCGGACAGGGCCGTCGCGAGAAATGCGAGCAGGGCGACCAGGAAGCGGCGCATGACCATGCCGCGCATCGTAGAACCGTCATGCTGAGAGCGGCTCCGCCTTGTCCGAATCGCAGTCAGCTTGCCCGGAAGGTCTTCCGGTAGGCGAGCGGGGAGACACCGTGCGTGGCGCGCATGTGCTGGCGCAGTGACGCGCCGGTACCCAGGCCCGACCGCGCGGCGACCGCGTCGACGGCCAGGTCGGTCGACTCCAGCAGGTGCATGGCGTGGCGAACCCGCTGCTGGGTCAGCCAGGTGCCCGGCGACTGCCCGGTCTCCGCGCGGAACCGCCGGGAGAACGTGCGCACGCTCATCCGGGCGTGCCCCGCGAGCGAGGCGAGGTCGAGCGGCTCGTGCAGCCGGCGCAGCGCCCACGCCCTGGTCGGCGAGGTCCCGTCGGCACCGCTCTCGGGCACGTGCCGGTCGATGAACTGCGACTGGCCGCCCTCCCGCCACGGCGGCACCACGCAGTAGCGCGCGACCCGGTTGGCCACGTCGCTGCCGTGGTCGGCGCGCACGACGTGCAGGCACAGGTCCACGCCCGCGCCGAGCCCGGCCGAGGTCAGCACGTCGCCGTCGTCGACGAACAGCACGTCCTCATCCAGCTCCACCTTGGGGTAAAGCTCGCGGAACTTCTCCGCGTGCGCCCAGTGCGTGGTCGCCGGCCGCCCGTCGAGCAGCCCCGCCGCGGCGAGCACGAACGCGCCCGTGCAGATCGACATGATCCGCGCGTCCGGCCGGATGGTCGCGAGCGCCGCGGCGAGCTCGCCGGGCAGCGTGCCCTCGAACCGCGGCCCGGCGATCTTCGTACCCGGGATGATCACCGTGTCCGCCTCGGCGAGGATCTCCGCGCCGTGGTCCGGCACGATCGTGTACCCCGCGAGCACGCGAATGGGTGATTTGTCGAGCCCGCAGACTCGCACGTCGTACACCGGATCGCCATTGGCGCCGGCGGCTTCCCGGAAGATCGTCGGCGGGATCACGAGGTCGTAGCCGATGACGACGTCCAGCGCGAGCACGGCGATGCGATGCGGACTGGCCATGGCCGGATTCTTACACATATTGGCGATCTGGCCACTCGCCATCGGGCGACCCCATCGCTGACGCTAGGACGCGACACGCACGATTTGCGGGGCTGCCAACCGCACCTAAGGGGAACGGGACGCGAACCAGCCACAAGTGCGCACCAAGACGGACGGACTGACCAACGTGACCACAAGGGTGAATTCCGGGGTGACGGGACAGTTGCACTGGGCCTGGCTCGTCGCGGCGGTCTCGTTCATCACGCTGATCGGCGCGGCCGGCTTCCGCGCGGTGCCGAGCGTGCTGATCGACCCGCTGCACGAGGAGTTCGGCTGGTCGCGCACCACGATCTCGGCCGCGGTCTCGATCAACCTCGTGCTGTTCGGGGTGATCTCACCGTTCGCGGCGGCGCTGATGGACCGGCTCGGCATGCGCCGCGTGGTCGCCGGCGCGCTCGTCCTGGTCGCCGCGGGCAGCGGGCTCACGGTGTTCATGACCGCGAGCTGGCAGCTGCTGTTGTGCTGGGGCGTGCTGGTCGGCGTGGGCACCGGCTCGATGTCGATGGCGTTCGTCGCCACGGTCACCGGCCGCTGGTTCGTCCGCCACCGCGGCCTCGTCAGCGGCATCCTCACCGCCGCGGGCGCCACCGGCCAGCTCATCTTCCTGCCGCTGGTCGCGGCGCTGGCCACCGCGCAGGGCTGGCGCGTGCCGGCCCTCGTCGTGGCCGGCGCGGCGCTCGCGGTCGTCCCGCTGGTGCTCGCGTTCCTGCGCGACGACCCGAGCGACGTCGGCACCACGGCGCTGGGCGCGACCGGGACGAGCGTGCCGCTCGTGGTCACGGGCAGCAGTGCCGCGCGGGCCGTGCGGGTGCTCCGCGAGGCCGCCCGGACGCGGACGTTCTGGCTGCTCGCGGGTGGCTTCGCGATCTGTGGCGCGTCGACGAACGGCCTGGTCGGCACCCACTTCGTCGCCGCGGCGCACGACCACGGCATGCCGCACACGACCGCCGCGTCACTGCTCGCGCTGGTCGGCATCTTCGACGTGGCCGGCACGATCCTCTCCGGCTGGCTGACCGACCGGCTCGACCCGCGCGTGCTGCTCGGCGGCTACTACACGCTGCGCGGCCTGTCGCTGATGGTCCTGCCCGCGCTGTTCGCACCGGACACGCAGCCGAGCATGTGGGTCTTCATCATCTTCTACGGCCTGGACTGGATCGCCACCGTCCCGCCGACGGTCGCCTTGTGCCGCAACAGGTTCGGCGACGCCGGGCCGGTCGTGTTCGGCTGGGTCTTCGCCTCGCACCAGGTCGGCGCCGCGCTCGCCGCGGTGGGCGCCGGCGCGGTCCGCGACGTGCGGGGCAGCTACGACCTGGCGTGGTTCATCGCGGGCGGGCTGTGCGTCGCAGCGGCCCTGCTGTCGCTCTCGATTCGTCCGATCCGGGATCCGAGCAGGGTTGAAACACGGCGTTAACACGATCTACCTAGGCTGCCGCCATGGATCGACAGCAGGAGTTCGTGCTGCGCACCCTCGAGGAGCGCGACATCCGGTTCGTGCGCCTCTGGTTCACCGATGTGCTGGGCTTTCTCAAGTCGGTGGCCGTCGCACCCGCCGAGCTGGAGGGCGCCTTCGCGGAGGGCATCGGCTTCGACGGCTCCGCGATCGAGGGCTTCGCCCGCGTCTACGAGTCGGACATGGTCGCCCGCCCCGACCCGGCGACGTTCCAGGTCCTGCCGTGGGAGAACCCCGAGGGCCACCACTACGCGGCGCGGATGTTCTGCGACATCGCGATGCCGGACGGCTCACCGTCGTGGGCTGACCCGCGCCACGTGCTGCGCCGCGCGCTCGCCAAGGCCAGCGAGTCCGGGTTCACCTGCTACGTGCACCCCGAGATCGAGTTCTTCCTGCTGTCGGACACCTTCGACGACGGCCGTGAGCCGGTCCCGGCCGACAACGGCGGGTACTTCGACCAGGCGAGCCACGCGAAGGCCACGCACTTTCGCCGGCACGCCATCGAGACGCTCGAGGCGATGGGCATCTCCGTCGAGTTCAGCCACCACGAGGGCGCGCCGGGCCAGCAGGAGATCGACCTGCGCTACGCGGACGCCCTGACCATGGCCGACAACGTCATGACGTTCCGGTACGTGGTCAAGGAGGTCGCGCTCACCCAGGGCGTGCGGGCCACGTTCATGCCCAAGCCGTTCTCCGACCAGCCCGGTTCCGGCATGCACACGCACGTCAGCCTGTTCGAGGGCGACCGGAACGCCTTCTACGAGGGCGAGGACCCGTATGAGCTCTCGACCGTCGGCAAGGCGTTCGTCGCGGGCCTGCTGAAGCACGCGCGGGAGATCTCCGCGGTGACCAACCAGTGGGTCAACTCCTACAAGCGCCTGATCGTGGGCGGTGAAGCCCCGTCCGCGGTCTGCTGGGGTCACGCGAACCGGTCCGCCCTGGTCCGCGTGCCCATGTACTCACCGGGTAAGGCGTCCTCCCGGCGGGTGGAGATCCGGAGCCTGGACACGGCCTGCAACCCCTACCTCGCGTACGCGGTGATCCTGGCCGCCGGTCTCAAGGGGATCCGCGAGGAGTACGAGCTGCCGCCGGCCGCCGAGGACGACGTCTGGTCGCTCACCGACGCCGAGCGCCGTGCCGCCGGGTACGCGCACCTGCCGCAGAACCTGGGCGAGGCGCTCGCGGAGATGGAGAGCTCGGAGCTGCTCGCCGAGACGCTCGGCGAGCACGTGTTCGACTTCTTCCTCCGGAACAAGCGGAACGAATGGGACGCCTACCGGCGCTCGGTGACGCCGTACGAGCTCCGCACGCTGCTCCCGCTCCTGTAGAAAACACGCCGCTGACCAGCCGATTTGACTTTGTGGGGACGCGGTCGCTAACTTTCTCCACGTCGCACGACGCGACGGACGGGCGAGGAAGTAGCGAACCAGACCCGGACGGCGCGACCGCCGAAGCCCCTGATACACTTCAGTGGCCGGCAAGGAGCTGGGCCGAGCGAGTTGACATCGCGAAGCGGACCAACTAACGTGTTGCGGCGCAGGATCCGGTTCTCCTCCCAAGCGAGGCCGTGCCGGCCTCCCAAGTAGGGAGTGACGGATCCAACCAAAGCAGGAAACCAAGCAGACGCCCTTCTGATCGTTCCGTTCATTCGGTTCGTGACGGGTGTGCGTGTGTTGTTTGAGAACTCAACAGTGTGCCGAATATGATGCTAGTGAGCTTGTGCCTGGGCTTTTGTGGTTCAGGTTTGCTGGGATGTTTTCTCTCTTGATGCATTGTTGGAGAGTTTGATCCTGGCTCAGGA
>NZ_DATBKY010000286.1:0-55092 GCF_036555685.1 Actinophytocola sp.
GGCGCCCTCGAGGGCCTGGGCCTCGTCGACCTGCGGGCCGGCTTCGAGCTGGTCGGCGAGCGCGCGGGCGGTGCCGGCCATCTTGGCGGTGTCCTCGACGACCTCGCGGACGTCGTTGAGCACGTGCTGCAGGCCGGACTCGATCTCGCGGCTGCGGTCGGCGTCGGTGATCAGGTCCACCTCCACCGACATCCAGCTTTCCGCGAGCGCGTCCTGCGGCGGGTCGTCGGCCACCGCGCTGGTCAGGATGTCGCGGAGGGAGCCGGCGACGTCCCGGCTCACGACGACGATCGGGTGCACGACCCGGTGGACCTGCAGCCCGCTGCGCACGAGCTCGGCGGAGACGGACTCGACGAGGTAGGGCATGTCGTCGGTGACGATCTGCACGATCGTGCCGGCGGTGGACCAGCCGTCGTTGTTCTCGTCGGGGTTGAAGACGCGGACCGCGGGGCGGCCCGGTACGCGCTGCTCCGCGAGCCGGCGGTGCGAGCGGACGGTGCCCACGAGATCGACCGGCTCGTGGTCGATGATCTCCTCGGGCGGGATGTAGCGGTAGTAGAGGCGGATCAGGTCGGCTAGTTGGTCATCAGCCGCGGCGGCAAGCTCGATGAGGTCGTCTCGAGTCTGCTCCGGGCTGTCCTGCCCGTCGTGGCTGCCAGGCTTGTGGCCGGCGAAAGAGCCCGTGCGGGTTCCGGTCGAGGTCATCTACACGACTCCACGATTGGCGGCACATCGGTGTGCCACATGCAGGACACACCCTAATCTGATCACGAATCCCGTACGTGGGCATCCTGAGTCGTGCCAAGGGTAACGACCCGTTGGCGGCCTCATTCGGGTGATCGGTGCCTGCCCGAGGCCGGCGACTGGTAACGCCAGTCGAAGAGCCGGTCGAAGTCGTTGTCCGGCGCCTGCTCCTTCTTGGCAGGCGGCTCGAGCTCCTCCGGACTCTCCTGGTACGCGGCGAGCGCCTCGGCCAGCAACCCGGCGATGGTGGTCGATCCGGAGGACCGTTCCGCGCGCCGCTCGGTGGTCCGGCCGCTCGGTTTGCCCGGCTCGCCGGTCTTCGCGTTCCGCGAGCCGAACGCTGCTCCGAGATCCCTCGGCCCGTTTTCGGTCCTGCCGGCCGGCTCCTCCCGGAAGGCGTCCGCGAGCCGCCCCGCGCGTGGCCGGCCGTCGCGCTCGCCGCCCAGGCGCGACGACTCGCCGGCCCGGCGACGCTCGCGTCTGGGCAGCGAGTTGGTCGTGTCCCGCACGGTGGATGCGTCGCTGCCGCCGGACGTATCCGACTCGGCGCTGCGCGGCCACATCCCGCCGGCCTGGACCGGCCCCGCAGGGTCGCTGTTGTGCAGCCGCTCCTCCGCCGCTGCGTTTCCGGCACGGTCCGGGAGAGCCGCACTGCCCTCGTCACCGGACCTCAACGAGTCGCGCCCACCCGCATCGCCGCCGCCGGACCAACGTCGCTCATCGTTCGGCAGCGACGTCAGCGGACCAGGTTCGCCCGCGTCGGTGCCATCGGCGCGGTCCCGGTCGGCGCTGAACAGCGACCTCATGGACCGACGACCGCGCACATCGGAGCCGTCGAACCTGGCTCGGTCGTCGGCGAACAGCGACCTCCGCTCACCGACATCGGCACCGCCGGCCGAACCTCGTCCGTCGTTCAGCTGCGACGTCACGGGACCACGCTCGATGCCGTCCGCACGACCTCGCTCGGCACTGGACAGCGATCCGCGCCCGTCCACATCGGCGCCGGCGGCTCGGTCTGGCTCGTCGTTCGGCAGGGAGGTCGGTGACTTCCGTTCGCTCGCCGGGGTGCCACCAGAACGGTCGGCTGCACTGAGTTCGCTGCTCGGCAGTCGCATCGGGGATCCCCGCTCGGCCGACGCGGCGCTCCCTGCTGGGGCTGCGCTGTCGGGATCGGCGGCGCTGGGCGGTCGCAACGGGCCGGGGTCGCCCGGGGAGTCGGGGCCAGGCTCGGGCGGGGCCGGTGGGATCGGCTGCGGCTCTTCAGGCTCGGGAACGTCCGGGCGGGGTTGCGGCTCGGGGATCTCGTCCGGGTCGGGTGGGGTCGGGATCGACTGACGCGGCAGCGTGGTGCCGTTCCGCGTGGTGTCCTCGGTCGGGCTCGCCGGGGCGGGAGGCGGAGTCGACTCCTTGTTGGTCTCGGTGTTCAACGCGGACATCATCCGGACCAGGTCGGCCCTTGTCTGCTCGTACGTCGGCGAAAGCTGGGCTTCCCTAGCCGTGCCGCCCGGCTCGTCGGAGGCCGCGGTGTCGGCCCGCACGTCGGCGGGTGGGGCGTCGGCGGCGCGGCGCTTGCCCCCGCTGCCTTCGGAGATGCTCAGCGACCGGATGATCTCCCGGCCGATGCGCAGGGTGTCACCCGCGTCGTCGTCGACTTTCGCGAGATCCTCCACTGTCCGCGGCACGGACGGCGGCACGCGCTCGGCCTCGGCCACGCTCGGTGCGAGCACGTGCCGGGCTTCGTTGATGAGGGCGTGGGCGTCGACGGTGGTCGCCTCGGGGTTCGACTGGACCACGCCCGTGCTGATGTTCTGGCCGTTGGCGTCCCGCAGCCACGCGGACTCGACCTCGGCGGCGAACTTCTCCGCCTGGTCGCGCGTCGTGCGCGGCAGCAGGACCGCGAGCTCCATGCCGTCCGAACGCGCGAGCTCCGCGTTGTCCGGTGCGATCGTGCGAACCCGGCCGGCGAGCTCGCTCAGCTCGAACTCGGCCGCCGCAGCCGGGCGGGTGCCCGGGGCGAAACGCCCCGGTCCGGGCTGCCCTTCCAACCGGACAAGGGTCAACGCCACCGGCCGATCGCCGTTGCGGACGGCACTCAGCCGCCGGATCAGACCTTCCTTGCTGAGCAACCCGGTCGCCGCATCGAGGTCCGGCTCCGCCGCAGCCGCACCGGACCTCACGCCCGCCTCTTCTTTGTCGGCCCGTGCGGCGGCCTGCTCGCCGACCGGCGTCGCCGCCCCTTTCGAAGCCTGCCCACCGGGCCACAAAGCAGCGAGTTCGCTTGCCGACCACGAGGGAACGACCGGCCGCTCATCAGCCGCCGCACCCGCTTGCTCACCGGACAGTGCCGCAGCGGGCGGCTCGCCTGCTCGCGTGGCGGCGGACTGCCCGCCAACCAAGTCGCCCGCGGACGGGCTGCCGCCAGGGGCAGCCGTCCGCTCACCGGCCGAACCACTCGCTGCCCGGTCGCCACCAAAGGCCGCCGCGCGCTCGCCGGTCGGGTCGCCGAGCGACCAATCGCCGACAGGAGTGACGGCCGTTCGCTCACCGACCGAGCCGGCCGCCGGTCGGTCGCCGGCGTGGGCCGCAACCGCGCGCTCGCCGGTGGGATCACCGAGGGGCCAGCCGCTGGTTTGGGGAACGGTCGGGCGCTCGCCGAATGGGTCGCCCGCCGGTCGGTCGCCGGCCCGCGTCGCTGGCGTGTGCTCGCCAGTCGGATCGCCGGGTAACCGATCGCTCGTTTGGGGAACGGTCGGACGCTCGCCAGATGGATCACCTGTCAGCCGGTCACCGGCGTGCGCCGCGGCTGGGCGCTCGCTGATCCCGGCGCCTGCCGAGTGGTCGCCGTGGGCGGCAGCGGTGCGCTCGCCGGTCGGGTCACCGGCGGGCCGGTTGCCGGGTTGTGCAGCGGGTGCATGTTCGCCGAGCGGGGGGTTTGCCGGTCGGTCGCCGGCGTGGCCCGCGGGCGTGCGCTCGCTGATCGGGTCGCCCGCTTGGCGGTCGCCGGTGTGGCCCGCGGGCGCGCGCTCGCTGATCGGGTCGCCCGCTTGGCGGTCGCCGGCGTGGGTCGCGGGCCTGCGCTCACTGGACAGGTCGGCCTTCGGGTGGGCGCTGCTGGGCGGCGCGGCCAGGTGATCGTCGAGCGGGGTGCTCGCCGGTTGGGTGGCGGCCGGGGGTCGGCCAAATCGGGGAGAGTCCAGGACGGTCGTTGTGTCCGTTTCGGCGGGCGGTGTTGGCCGGTCGGCGGGCTGGGTGGTCGTGGGCTGCTCGGTCGGCCAGGCTCGGTCTTCTGTGGACTGTCCCATCGACGGCAGAGCAGGTACCGCGCGGGACTGCGTGGCTTGTTGCCTGGGCTGGGTCACCCGCTGGGCAGCGATGCGCCAGTCGTCGTGGGCCGGGGTGGCGCCCGTTGCGGCCTGGGGGGCCGGCGCGCCGCGGATCACCTTGCGCAGCAAGGCGTTGACCGTGCGGACGTTCCACTTCGCGGGGTTGGTCTCGGTCAGCAGCCTGCGGGCAGCCAGGGACATCCCGCGCAGACGACGTTGCTCCGCGGCCCGGGCGGCGTGCAGCGACTCCAGCGCCTCCGCCGTGCGGCCGGCCTTCTCGTCCAGTTGGGACACGGCCGTCAGCGCGTCCGCCAGCAGGTCGTCCAGACCGTGCCGGTCCGCGACCCACACCGCCTGGTCCAGCAGGCCGCGACCACGCTCCACCCGACCCGACGGCAGGTGCACGCGCGTGGACACCGCCAGCATCAGCCGGCCGACCGCCGCCGCGGACGTGGCGCGCACCGGCTCGGCCAGCACCGCCTCGGAAACCGACGCCGCCTCCGCGAGCGAGCCATCGTCCAGCAGCGCGCACGCCAGCTCCAGCACGAGCTGTGCGCGCAGCCGTGCCGTCTCCGCCCGCAGCCCGCGCAGCCGGTTCAGCTGCGTCAGGCCTTCCCGGGCGGCCTCGGCCGCGTCCTCGGTGTCGCCGTACCAGCGGTAGTACGCGGCGGCACGCACCGACAGCCGCGCACGCTCCATCCGCCGAGCGTCCGGGCCGAGCCCGTCGTCGGCCGACAGGACGCGGTCGGCCTCCGCGAGCGCGTCCTCGAGGTCGTCGCGCCGACCGACGTGCGCGATGCAGCCGACGAGCCGGCCCAGCGCGATCGCTCGCACCGACGGGTCCGGCTGCGTCGCCTCCAGCACCGGCCGCAGCAGCGCGCAGCCCAGCAACGGCTCGCCGACCTCGCGCGAGCAGGTGGCGAGGTCGAGCCGCACCGCGACGGCCACGTCGGTGACGCCCTCGCTCTCCGCGAGCGCCAGTGCCGCGAACCCCGGCTCGACGGCGTCCGAGTAGTGGCTCATCCGGGCGAGGCCGGCGGCGAGCACCGCCTGGGCACGCATCGACAGCGACTTGGCCTGACCGACGTCGGCCGTCTTCGCCGACTCCGCGCCGACCTCGAGGGCCCGCCGAGCCAGCTGGACGGCCAGTTCCGGCGCGCTGAAGCGCAGTGCCTCAGCCGAGCGGACGAGCGCGGCACACTCGCCGAGCCCGCCTGCCGCAGGTGCGTCGTTCCAGGCCGCCACTACTCGGAGCCCCCAACCTAGTCCCGGGTCAGCTTGCGGTAGGTCACCCGGTGTGGACGTGCGGCTTCCTCACCAAGACGTTCGATCTTGTTCTTCTCGTAGCCCTCGAAGTTGCCCTCGAACCAGAACCACTTGGCGGGATTCTCGTCGGTGCCTTCCCACGCGAGGATATGGGTAGCGACGCGATCAAGGAACCACCTGTCGTGAGAAATGACCACGGCGCAGCCCGGGAACTGCTCCAACGCGTTCTCGAGCGACCCCAGGGTCTCGACGTCGAGGTCGTTCGTCGGCTCGTCGAGCAGGATCAGGTTGCCGCCCTGCTTGAGGGTCATCGCCAGGTTCAGCCGGTTGCGCTCACCGCCGGACAGCACGCCAGCCGGCTTCTGCTGGTCGGCGCCCTTGAAGCCGAACGCGCTGACGTAGGCGCGGGAGGGCATCTCGACCTGACCGACGTGGATGTAGTCGAGCCCCTCCGAAACCACCTCCCAGACGTTCTTCTTCGGGTCGATGCCGGCCCGTTCCTGGTCGACGTACGACAGCTTCACGGTGTCGCCGACCCTGACCTCGCCCGAGTCGGGCTTCTCGAGGCCGACGATGGTCTTGAACAGCGTGGTCTTGCCGACGCCGTTCGGTCCGATCACGCCGATGATGCCGTTGCGCGGCAGGCTGAACGACAGCCCGTCGATCAACACGCGGTCGCCGAAACCCTTGCGCAGGTTCTCGACGTCGACCACCACGTTGCCCAGCCGCGGCCCCGGCGGGATCTGGATCTCCTCGAAGTCGAGCTTGCGGGTCCGCTCGGCCTCCGCGGCCATCTCCTCGTACCGCTCGAGACGTGCCCTGGACTTGGTCTGCCGCGCCTTGGCGTTGGACCGCACCCAGGCGAGCTCGTCCTTCAGCCGCTTCTGCAGCTTCTGGTCCTTCTTGCCCTGCACGGCGAGCCGCTCGGCCTTTTTCTCCAGGTAGGTCGAGTAGTTGCCCTCGTAGGGGTGGGCGCGGCCGCGGTCCAGCTCGAGGATCCACTGCGACAGGTTGTCGAGGAAGTACCGGTCGTGGGTCACCGCCAGGACGGCACCCGCGTACTGCGCGAGGTGCTGCTCCAGCCACAGGACGCTCTCCGCGTCGAGGTGGTTGGTGGGCTCGTCCAGCAACAGCAGGTCGGGCTTCGACAGCAGCAGCTTGCACAGCGCCACCCGGCGGCGCTCACCACCGGAGAGAACCTTGACGTCCGCGTCCGGTGGCGGGCACCGCAGCGCGTCCATCGCCTGCTCCAGCTGGGAGTCGAGGTCCCAGGCATCCGCGTGGTCGAGATCCTCCTGAAGCTTTCCCATCTCCTCCATGAGCTCGTCGGAGTAGTCGGTCGCCATCTTCTCGGCGATCTCGTTGAAGCGGTCGAGCTTCTGCTTGATCTCGCCGACTCCCTCCTCGACGTTGCCGAGGACGGTCTTGTCTTCGTTGAGCGGGGGCTCCTGCTGGAGGATGCCGACGCTGTACCCGGGGGACAGGTAAGCCTCGCCGTTGTTGGGCTGGTCCAATCCGGCCATGATCCTGAGCACGCTGGACTTACCGGCGCCATTGGGACCCACTACCCCGATCTTTGCTCCGGGGTAGAACATGATGGTCACGTCGTCGAGGATGACCTTGTCCCCGTGCGCCTTGCGCACCTTCTTCATGGTGTAGATGAACTCGGCCATGAACGCGATCGTAGAGAGGTCCGGACTCGGACCTGACCGCGGCGTGGCACAACGAAGCTGACGATCACCCCGGGATCGCCGTCACCAGAGGGTATACCCGCCCCGCAAGGGGTCCCGCCTCCTCAGGCGGCGGCGACCACCTCCTCGGGTGGAGTGCCGATACTCGCCGGGGCGAGCGCGGGCGGTCGCTCGACCGAGACCGTGCACCACGCCAGGTCGGGGCCGACCGAGCGCGCGTCGAGCTCGTTGCTGCTGCGGCGCTCGCCACTGTCGGTGAAGTACTCGCGGACGTAGAACCGGCCGGTGACGACCACGCTGTCGCCCTTCACGAGCGACACCGCCACCCCTTCGGCGAGCCGGCGCCAGCAGTTGACCTGCAGGAAGACCTTGTCTCCGTCGACCCAGTCCTGCGTGTCACGGTCGAAGCGGCGCTCGCGCGCCATCAGCCGGAAGCTGGTCTTGCGGTCGCCGTTGGGGAAGGTGTGCCGGGTGATCTCGGTGACCACCTTGCCGGCCACGGTCAGGTTCGTCTCGAACATCTCGCTGTTCCTCTCGCTCGTCGCCGCGGCGCGCCGGGCGCCGTTGTCGTGTTCCACAGTGCCGGGGCGGGGCGATGTGTGGGGCGGCGAGCCGGCGAGCTGTGGACAACCGGCGCGTTGTGGACAACCAGGTGCCGGAAAGGTTGCGAGAGAAGGAAATGTCGGCGGGCGGTGGTAGTGACGCGCGGCCGCTACGAGCGCTCCGAAAGCTTGCGGAGCATGGCGTTGTAGGCCTCGCGGTCGGCGTCTCCATCGGCGTCGGCCTTGCGGTCCTGGCGCTTGCCCTCCCGCTCGTCGGCGCGGGCCCACTGGACGAGAAGCGCGATCAGCACGACCACCAGCGGCAGCTCCCCCGCCGCCCAGGCGATGCCGCCGCCGAGCTGCTGGTCGGCGAGCAGGTCGCCTGTCCACCCGAGACCGAGCCCCTGGTAGAAGCGCTCCCCGATGACCGTGGTCATGCTCATGAGGATCACGCCGAAGAACGCGTGGAAAGGCAGCGACGCGAACACCATGCCGAGCCGCGCGAGATGCGGCAGCCGCCGCGGCGACGGGTCGATGCCGATCACCGGCCAGTAGAAGATGTAACCCACGAGCAGGAAGTGCAGGTTCATCAGAAGGTGGGCCCAGTGCTTGTCCAGGGCGGCGTCGAACAGCCCGGAGAAGTACAGCACGTAGAAGGACCCGACGAAGAGCACCAGTGCGACCACCGGATGGGTGAGTACACGGGACACCGGGGACCGGACGGCCGCGAGCAGCCACTCGCGCGGCCCGGGCGGGTTGTCCTTGCCGGCGACCGGCAGCGCGCGCAGCGCCAGCGTCACCGCACCGCCGAGCACCAGGAACACCGGCGCCAGCATGGACAGCATCATGTGGGTTTCCATGTGGATGCTGAACATGCCCGGCGCGTACCGGCCGAACCCTGACGACGTGGCGATGATGATCGTGAGGCAGCCGAGCAGCCAGGCGACGGTCCGGCCGACCGGCCAGGTGTCGCCGCGGGCGCGCAGCCGGCGCACGCCCAGCAGGTAGAGCACCGCGAGGACGACCGCGAACGTGCCGAAGATGATGTCGAACCGCCACGCGGTCAGCAGCCGGAACAGCGTGGGCGGGCCGGGGAGCGTGTAGCCGAGGTACAGCTCGACGGTCTCGGGAACCTGGCCGAGGCCCGGCGGTGGAGTGCGCGAGAGCGCGGACGCGATGCCGATGGTCAGGCACATCACGAGGACCTCGACCGCGGCGAGGCGCACCAGCGCGCCGCTCGTGCCGCCCTCGACGATCGCCCGCACACCCTTCTTGCGCTGCAGGTAGCCGAACCCGCCGAGCACCAGCAGCGCACCGATCTTGGCGACCACGAGCAGGCCGTAGGAGGTCGTGAACAGGTCGGCGACGGGTAACCGCACCCACGCGTTGAGCACGCCGGACACGGCCATGGTCACCCAGCAGACCAGCGCGGTCGCGGAGAAGCGGGTGGCCGCCAGCTTCAGCGCCGGCCCGGTCGTCACGCGCCGGCCGAACACGAGCAGCGCCACCAGCCCACCGACCCAGAGCGAAGCCGCGACCAGGTGGAACAGCAGGCTGTTCGTGGCGAGATCGTGCTGCCCGCCAGCCGACGAGTGCCCGGTCACCGCGACGGGCACGATCCCGAACAGCGCCAGCGCGAACAGCGTCGCGGTCCAACCCCAGGACACGACGAACCGGCAGGCCAGCGCGACCACGCCCGCGACGATCGCGGTCAGCAGCCACGCCTTGGCCTGCTCGAGGTCCTTGAACAGGGTGATCAGCAGGTCCGAGCGGATGATCTCGGATACCGGCTTGTTGATCGCGTCTGCCTCGTTGAACGCGACCGACACGAGTGCCGACAGGCTCCACAGGACAGCCGCCCAGGACGCCGTACGCAACGCCGCGTACGCGCCGACCTCGAGCTCTCCGGACCTCTTCGGCGCCACCATGAAGGCCGCGAACAGCAGCGAGCCCACGGTCAGCACGCTGCCGATCTCCGCGAGGACGCGCGTGACGGTCAGGCCGTAGAGGTTGACTATGCCGGAGTCGCCCGCGGTGAGCGTGAGCAGTGCGACCGCGGTCAGCACCGCGAGCAGCAGACCGATGACGATCAGCGGCAGGACGCCTGCCGTCGTGCCGGTCTTGGCGGCAGGGGTGGCCGGTTTGGGCGCGCTGTCGACGGACACGGGTCGAGCGTAGTCACCGCCGATTCAGGGCCGGTACCCGCGCAGGTTCCGAGTTCTCCTCGCGCCTTCGGGCCCGGGCCGCGGCGAGCGCCACCGGGGCGATCAACAGGGCGACGAAGCCGGCGAAGCCGACGGCCACCGCCAGGTTCGTGACCTGGGCGATTCCGCCGAGCATGGGTGGTCCGACCAGGAAGCCGCTGTAGGCGACCGTGGTGACGAAGCCGATCTCCCGCTCGCCGCCGGTCCCGTCCGCGCGCCGGCCGACCGCGCCAGCCATGTTCAAGGCGACGGGGAAAGCGAACGCCAGGCCGCCGCCCGCGAGACCGAAGCCGACGAACGCGAGCGCGCCGCTCGGCACGCTCGCCGTGACCAGCAGGCCGGCGCCCGCGACGAGCGAGCCGCCGACCAGCATCCGGTCCGCGCCCCACCGGCGCTCGGCCTGCTCACCGAACAGCCGGACAAAGGCCATCGCGAGGCAGAAGACCGAGAACGTGACCGCGGCGGCCGCCTCGCCCATGCCCCGCTCGCGGACCGCGAACAGGGCGGACCAGTCGCCGCTGCCGCCCTCGACGATGGCCGAGCACAACGCGATCGCGCCGAGCAGCCACAGCACCGGCCGGCGCAGCATGCGGCGGTCGGTCGAGCCGTGCGCCGCCGGGTCGGCGGCCGGCTCCTCGCGCGGCACGAACCGGATCACCGCGAGCGTCACCACGACCGTGAGGATCGACATGGCGAGGAAGTGCCCGAAGAGCCCGATGCCGTGCCCGGCGGCGAACGCGGCGCCGACCGAGCCGCCGAGCGCGCCGAAGCTGAACCCGGCGTGGAAGACCGGCATGATCGGCCGCTCCGTGCGCCGCACGACGGTGACCGCGGCGATGTTCATCGCGACGTCGAGCGTGCCGACGACCGCGCCGAGGAAGATCAGCGCGAACCCGAGCTGGAGGGGTGAGCTGACGATTGCCATGAGCGGCAGGACGACCGCCGTGGCCAGCGCGGACGTGAGCACGATCGCGCGGGCACCGAAGCGGGCGCACCAGCGGCCGGCCAGCGAGGCCGCCGCGATCATGCCGACGCTGGCGCCCAGCAGCGCGAGGCCGAGCTCGCCCGGACTGGCGTCGATCTGGTCGGCGACGGTGGGCATGCGCGGTGCCCACGACCCGATCACCGTGCCGTTGAGCGCGAAGATGATGAACACCGACAACCGCGCGGCGAGCACCCCGGTCCCCTCCTCCCGTGTCCCCTTCCCGAACGAGCCTAACTGAAGCGCTTCAGTGATCGCCAGGTATTTACTTCTGTGCACGAATTAGGCTTGACCGGTGAGTCCGGACCGGGTGCGCCGACCCACCCTCGACACGATCGCCCGCGAGGTCGGGGTGTCGAGGGCGACGGTGTCGAACGCGTACAACCGGCCGGACCAGCTGTCCGCGGGGCTGCGCGAGCGGATCATCAAGACGGCCAAGGAGCTGGGGTACGCCGGACCGGACCCGGTCGCGCGGTCGCTCGCCACCAAGCGGGCGGGCTCGGTCGCGATCATGCTGTGCGACGGGCTCTCGTCGGCGTTCTCGGACCCGGCGCTGTGCATCATGCTGGACAGCCTGGCGTCGACGGTCGACAGCCCGGACCGGGCGTTGTTGCTGCTCCCGGGCGTGGGCGACGCCGGCCCGCGGGCGGAGAACGTGATGCGGGCGCAGACCGACGTCGTGGTGTCGTACTCGCTGCCCGACGACGCGCCCGCGCTGGCGGCGGTCGGCGAGCGGAACCTGCCGCTGGTGGTCGTGGACCAGCCGGTGCTGGCCGGCTCGGCGCGGGTCCAGGTCGACGACTTCGGCGGGGCGCTGCTGGCCGCGCGGCACGTGGCGTCGCTGGGGCACCGGCGGGTGGCGATGCTCGGCTTCAGCCTGAGCGCGGACGGGCATCGCGGGCCGGCTGGGCCCTCGCGGATCTCGGCGGGCCACTTTCGCGTGAGCCTCGACAGGATCTCCGGATACCTGAAAGGGCTGGCTGAACAGGGTATCGTCACCGATGAGGTGCCGCTCTGGGAGGCGCCGGGCAGTGTCCGGGAGTTGGGCAGGGAGGGCGCCAGGTGGCTGTTCGGGCTACGGCCGAGGCCGACCGCGGTGCTGTGCATGTCCGACGAGCTCGCCCTCGGCGCGCTGCGAGCGGCGGAGGAGCTGGGGCTGGCGGTGCCCGGGGAGGTGTCGATCGTGGGGTTCGATGACACTCCGGCAGCGTCCTGGGCCAACCTCACCACGGTGCGGCAGGACCTCGTCGAGAAGGGCAGACAGGCCGGCGAGCTGGCGCTGCGGATGCTCGAGGGAGCGAGACCGGTAAGACCGGTCACGATCGGGGTTGACCTGCAGGTTCGCGGCTCGACGGGCCCCGCCCGGCGCTGAGCCGACCCAAATCACACCCCGAAATCTGGGCCGATTCGGAAACGACCACGCGGTTTCGAACGATCAGACCCAAGGGCAGCATCCTGCCGACCGGCAGGCGCGGCCCGCCTATGCCCTCGTAGCTCAGCGGACAGAGCAGGAGCCTTCTAAGCTCTGGGTCGCAGGTTCGAGTCCTGCCGGGGGCGCGTGTTGATCGCACTGGGGTACGTTCCCGAACCTATCCCGTCCGGCGATCAGCAGACTCGTGCACGGCCTGGTCCAGCCATTGGCGTGGCGGCATCGCGCCGGCGGCCTTGCGGAGCCGGGCCAGCCGCTCCGCCCGCTCTGCCCGCGGCATGTCCAGCCCGGCCGCGATGCCGTCCGCCAGGGCGGTGACGTCGAAGGGGTGCACCATGATCGCGGCGTCCGCGAGCTCGTCGGCCGCGCCCACCTCGGTGGACAGCACCAGCGCGAGGTCCCGGCGGCTGACCACGGGGCCCTCCTTGGCCACGAGGTTCATGCCGTCCCGCATCGCGTTGACGACCAGGACGTCGGCCAGCGTCAGGGCGGCGAGGCCGCGCGCGAAGTCGTTGCGGGTCTCGAGCACGACGGGTTGCCAGGTCGGCGTCCCGAACCGTTCGTTGATCAGGTCGACGCGCCGGCGAACCTCGCGGTCGTAGGCCTGGTAGGCCGGCACGTCCTGGCGCGAGGAGTAGGCGAGGACGTAGTGCACCACCCGTTCGCGCCGGGCGGGCTCGCGGGCGATGAGCTCGGCGAACCCGTCCAGCCCGCGGAGCAGGTTCTTGGATGGTTCCATCCGGTCGACGCGCACGACCAGCCGGCGATCACCGACCAGCCGGCGCAGCTCCCGGCGGTACGCCTCGGCCGCCGCGCCGGCGGCCACGTGGCGCAGCCGGTCGGGATCGACGCCGACCGGAAAGCAGCGGATCTTGACCCGTCGGCCGTCGCGGTCGATGACCGTGCCGCGGCCCCGATCCACCGGGTACCCGGCGACCGCACAGGTCTCGACGAACGCGTTCGCCCAGCGAGGCACGAGGAAGCCGAGCAGGTCGGCGCCGAGCATGCCGTCGAGCAGCTCGGTGGCCAGGTCCGCCGGCAGCGCGCGGAGATTCGCCGGGTCCGCCCACGGGATCATGGTGAAGTGCGCGATCCCGGCATCCGGCCGCAACGCGCGCAGCTGCCGCGGCGCCAGCGACAGGTGGTAGTCCTGGAGCAGGGCCTGCCCGGACAGCGCGAGCTCCCGCGCGCACGCGCTCGCGAACCGCGCGTTGATCCGGCGGTATGCCCGCCAGCTTTCGCGCACACCCGCGTCGATGGCCGGCTCACGCGTGGGGTCGAGCATGTGGTGGTGCAGGAACCACAGCAGCCCGTTGGAAATGTCGCGGTAGTAACCGTCATAGTCCTGCCGGTCTAGATCCAGCAGTCGCAGCCGGACCGAACCTTCCGGCAGCTCGACGACCGCCCCGGTCTCCCGCTGCCGCGCCGCGCGCCGGTCCTCCTCGGTGAGCGCCGACGCGATCCATGTTCCGTTCCGGCTGGCCAGCGCCGGCCCGAGGACACCGATCAGGCCACCGCCGCCGCGGTTCGCCACCACCCGGCCGGCCTCGTCCACGCACAGCTCGACCGGACCCCGGTTCGAGGCGATGACCAGCGGTGCCGGCCCGGCGGTGACGGTCATGCCGGTACTTCCACGCCGAGCAGTCGCAGCACGGCGGACAGGCCCCGGGACCTGTTGCCGGCCCGGTTGTGGGGCAGCACGTAAACCGGGATACCGGCCGCCGACGCGCCGCCGTCCCGGACCGGATCGTCGCCGACCATGACCGCTTCCGATGGCGGCACGCCCAGCTTCTGGCAGGCGGTCTCGAACAGCAGCGGGTCGGGCTTCTCGATGCCGAGATCGCAGGAGAGGACGAACGCGTCCACCAGTCCGGCGAGGCCGGCCTCGCGGAAGGAACCACTGATGTCCCAGCCGGTGTTGCTCACCACCGCGACCGGAACCCCCGATCGCCGCAACGCGCCGAGCGTGGCCGCCGTGTCGGTGTAAGGACGCCAGGCGCGCACGTCGGTGACGCAGTCGTAGAACGCCGCCGCGATCGCCGGACTCACCCCGGGCACCGACTCCGCGAGGGCGGTCCACCGCGCGCGGTGGGTGCCGGAGTCGCGGTCCGCGCCGCGCAGAGCCGACCGCCCGTCCGCGGAGTCCACAACGGACTGGATCGCGACGAGAAGCGCGGCCGCCGCGGCCGTGGCCAGCCGAATGCCCCGCATGGCGCAGCGTTCGACCAGCCGCGCGCCGGTGAGCACGGAGGTGGGGTCGAACAGGGTGCCGGAGAAGTCGAACAGCACCGCCCGGACCGAACGGGGCTCCGCTGCGCGAAACGCCGCATCGGATGTGTGCGCACCGGGCCGTGGCTGGCTCATCGGCGCCCGGCCGTCGCGAACGCCGCGGTGGCGGCGACGTTGAGGGCCACGAAGGCCAGGCACAGCACGGGAAGACTGCCGATGGCGAGCAGCGGGCCGGCGACGACCAGGGTGCCGGTCGCGGCGGCCATCCCCATCACCACCTCTCCCACTCCCTCCGCCCGATGCCGCAGCTCGTCCGGCGTGACGTCGATCAGCCACGCGGTGCCGCCGAGCAGCTGAAGGTTCCACCCCAGCCCGAGAAGCAGGAGCAGCACCACGTCCCCGTCACCGGCCCGGAGGACGCCGACCGCCATCGCGGCCACCAGCAGCACCGCGCCGCACAACGAGACCCGGCGGTAGCCGAGGCGCCGGATCAGCCGGCCGGTCAGCGGCGAGGGGCCGAACATCGCGGCCACGTGCATGCCGATGACCAGGCCCGCCCCGCTCAGGTCCCAGTCGTGGTGTCGCAGGTGGTTCGGCATCGCGCCCATCACCGACACCATGGTCAGGTTGGTCGCGGCGAGCACCAGCAACGGAGACACCCGTGCGCGCCAGCTCACCGTCGCCACGGGCCGCGCCGCAGTCGCCGGTAACCTGCCCGCGCCACGGCGGTCGGCCAGCAGGCCGATCACTCCCGTCGCCGGGAACATCACCAGGGCCAGCACGAACAGCCCGAGCGCCGCGGGCAGGCCGAACCGTTCGGCCAGCCAGCCGGCCGGGCCCAGCAGCGCCGGACCGGCCACGGCGCCCACGGTCACCGCGGCCATGGCCACACCCATCGCCTCGGCACGGCGTTCCGGAGGGACCAGGTCCGCCGCGGCATAGCGGCCCAGCATCACGCCGGTGTTCCCGACCCCGAGCAGCAGGCTGCCGAACAGCAGCGGGACCAGGTGCCATGCGCCGCCCAGCACGACGACGGCCGCGCCGGCCGCCGCCACGAAGTGACAGACGGCGAGTCCCCTGGCCCGGCCCACCCGGTGCATCGACCCGGTCGCCAGCGGTGCGGACAGCGCGGCACCGACGACCAGCAGGCCCAGGGGAAGCGGACCGTAGGCCGCGGAGCCGGTGACGGACTCGGCGAGCAGCGGTCCGGCCACGGCTCCCGCCGCCAGCCCGATCGACCCCACCGCCTGGCTGACGCACAACACCACCAGGCGACGGTGGTACAGCGGCGGCAACCCGCCGGCGGATTCCCGGCGCAATCCCGTTCCAGCGACGTCGGTCACCGGGCGGCTGCGTTCCGGGTCTGGACCGCGGCGAACCCCGGCCGGGCGAGACGACCCGCCCGCATGCGCACCCGGTGGTGGATGTACGTGTTGGTCGCGTTCATGCGCTGCACGTGCGGCCTTGTCAGCTCGACGACCCGGCGCAGGGTCTCCGGCGGCACGTTGGCCAGCGTGACCTCGAGCAGTGTCCGGGACAGCAGGTCGAACTCGGCCCGCACGACCTCCGGGTCGTACTCGGTCGCGCACAGCGCCGCCAACTCGTCGAGGCGCCGGTTCGCGTCCTCCGACAGGTTGACCGGGTTGACCACGAGGTCGACGTCCGGCGAGGCACAGGCCTGCACCCTGGGCGCCTCGAACGAGTTGATCAACGGGCTGACGTCGCCGGCGAACGCCGGGTCGTACAGGCCGGGGAAAGCCTGCTCCTCGTAGCCGGGGTCGTAGCCGGCGATGTGCAGCGGGGCCACCCCCTGCTCGGCCATCATCCCCAGGGCGATCTCCAGCACCGAGACCGGCCAGTCCAGGTTCCGGATCGCGTGCAGCCCGAGGCCACCCTCCGCCGACGTGACCGCACCGACCAGCAGGAGCTGCGCGGACTCCCGTGCGGACTGAACGTAGAACCGGTCGTCGGCGG
Source organism: Actinophytocola sp. (assembly GCF_036555685.1). Lineage (GTDB taxonomy): Bacteria > Actinomycetota > Actinomycetes > Mycobacteriales > Pseudonocardiaceae > Actinophytocola. The sequence continues at coordinate 16,385 of NZ_DATBKY010000286.1, forward strand.
AGTGCAGCCGAACCACCTCGCCCCGCCGGCACCAGGCGCGGAGCCGGTTCAGGACGATCGAGTTGTCGACCACGTGGGTGAACCTGGCGGCGGAGGCGCGAAGCACGCCCCGCGTCGCGGCGTCCGCCACGATCAGCTCGGCGGCTCGCTTGCTGGCGGCGTACACATCGGGCGTGTACGGCCGCAGCGCCTTGCCGGTCGAGGCGAGGACGAGCTGCTCGACGCTCGCCTGCACGCACGCGTCGACCACGTTGCGCGTGCCGAACACGTTCGTCGTGACCGTCCGGTGCACGGCACGTTCGGCCAGGCTCGGGTCGCGCTGCGCCGCCGTGTGGAACACCAGGTCCGGCTTGATCTCGGCGACCGCGTCCGCCACCGCCTCCCGGTCCCGGACGTCGACCTGGTGGTACGCGGCGACCGGGACCTTCGGCTCGTCGAGGTCCAGTGCGACGAGACGGCCGGGCCCGTACCGGTCGAGCTGTTGCAGCAACGCCGTTCCGATGCATCCGGAAGCGCCGGTGACCAGGATCGTGCGGCCGGCGAGGTGCGCCCGCGCGCGCTGGTCGGGCACGTCGATACCGCGCTCGGTCACCGACAGGTAGCGACGAAACTCGGCCACGCTTTCGCCGGACGCGGCGACTAGTGCCGCGGACAGCTCCCGCAGCCTGGGCAGTGCCGACTCGTCCAGGCCCGGCCCAGGCGGCGCGGTCTGTCTGATTTGCGCGAGGATCGCCGTGGAATTGTCAGGCATGTTCGCGACCACATCTCCCGCCGATCTTTGGCCAGCTTCAACGAACAGATGCGATTGTCACGGTCCCATGGTTCGGTATGCTTCTCTCACGATGCGGAACACGCATATGCCGAGATCCGCGGAGCGACGACGGCACGGACCGATTCCTGACACGCTCGTAGCCTGATCTCGTGAACCGCAGGCCTTCCGAAGCCGAGTTGGCGGCTGCTCGCGAGCTGACCGTCCCGGACGTGATCCGGTCCGGGCTGGACGTCCTGTTCTGCGGCATCAACCCCGGGCTGTACTCCGCGGCCACCGGCCGCCACTTCGCCCGGCCCGGCAACCGGTTCTGGCCGGCGCTGCACCGCAGCGGTTTCACGCCCCGGCAGCTGCGGCCCGACGAGCAGGACGAGCTGCTCGACCACGGGCTCGGGATCACCAACGTCGTCACGCGGGCGTCGGCTCGGGCGGACGAGCTCTCGGCCGAGGAGCTGCGGGACGGGGCGCGGCGGCTCGCGCGCGTCGCCACGGAGTACCGGCCGCGGGTGGTGGCGGTGCTCGGGGTCACCGCCTACCGGGCCGGCTTCGGGCGGGCGGCCGCCGTCGTCGGCGAGCAACGGGACCGCATCGGGACCGCGCGGGCGTGGGTGTTGCCCAACCCTTCGGGGCTCAACGCGCACTATCAGCTACCCGCGCTCGCGGACGAATTTCTGCGGCTCCGGATGGCGTTACAGCAGGAGGGACCCACGCCGGAGGGGTGAGGACATGCTCGCGATGCTGCTCGCGCTCGGGGCGAGCCTGGCGTGGGGCGCGAGCGACTTCCTCGGCGGCTGGCAGAGCCGGTCCCTCCCGCTGCTGACCGTGCTGCTGGCGACGCAGTCGACGTCCGTGGTGTTGCTGGTGGTCGCGGTGGCCGGGCGCGCGGCCGGGCCGCCGGACGTCTCGTACGTCGTGGCCGGGGCCGGGGCGGGACTCGCCGAGCTGGCCGGGGCCGCCGCGCTCTACCGCGGGCTCGCGGTCGGGCGGATGAGCCTCGTGGCACCGATCGCGGCCGCCGCGCCGGCCGTGCCGCTCGTCGCGGGTCTCGTGCTCGGGGAGGTGCCCGGGCCGGCGCAGAGCACGGGGCTGGTGCTGATCGTCGCGGGGATCGCGTTCGCGTCCCGAGCGCGCGGCTCCGCGGGGCGGGTGGGGCCCAGCATCGCGTACGGGATCGCGGCGGCGATCGGGTTCGGGGTGTTCTTCGTGGCGATGGACGCGGCCAGCGAGGGCGGGCTGTTGTGGGCCCTGCTGGTCGCCCGGCTGACGGCCCTCGCCGCGATCGGGACGGCCATGGCGGCAGCGCGGAGCGGGCCGGCGATCCGGCGGACCGACCTGCCGGTGCTCGTGGTCACCGGCGTGCTCATGACCGCCGGCGACGCCATGTACGCGGCCGCCACCACGGTCGGCTACCTCGGGGTCGTCGCCGTGCTGGCCGCGCTGCACTCGGTCGTCACGATCGGGCTGGCCCGCATCCTCCTCCACGAGCGTGTCGCCGCGTGGCAACAGATCGGAATCGCGGGATGCCTCACCGGAGTCGCGGTCCTGGCCGTGGCCTGAACGGCCATATGCTCGATCGATGAGCGGAGCTTGCGGAGCTGATCATTCGACACGGGGCGACCGCGGGCGGCGGCACCGAGCCCGCGAGGTGGCGTCGTGAGCGGGACAGACGCCATCGGCGGCACGCCCCTCGTCCGCCTGGACAGCCTCCCCGCCCCGGGCAGCGCCGAAGTCTGGGTCAAGCTCGAGAGCGCGAACCCGACCGGCTCCTACAAGGACCGGATGGCCCTCGCCATGATCGAGGGCGCCGAGCGGGACGGCCGCCTCCTGCCCGGCCAGCCCGTCGTCGAGTACACCGGCGGCAGCACCGGGTCCTCGCTCGCCTTCGTCTGCGCCGTCAAGGGCCACCCGCTGCGGATCGTGTCCTCGGACGCGTTCGCGGAGGAGAAGATCCGCACGATGCGGGCCTTCGGCGCCGACGTCGAGCTCCTGCGCAGCCGGGGTGGCATCACGCCCGACCTCATCCCGTCGATGGTCCGCCGCGCCGGCGAGATCGCCCGCGAGACCGGCGCGTTCCAGACCGACCAGTTCAACAACGCCGACATGCTCGACGGCTACCACCGCCTCGGCGAGGAGCTGCTCGAACAGCTGCCGGGGATCGACGCGTTCTGCGCCTACATCGGCACGGCCGGCTGCTTCCTCGGCACCACCAGGGCGCTGCGCGAGAAGCTGCCGGCGCTGCACCGGGTCGCGCTCGAGCCCGCCGAGTCCGCGGTCCTCTCCGGCGGGCCGCCCGGCACGCACCACGTCGAGGGGGGCGGCGTGGGCTACTGGCCGCCGCAGCTGCACCCGGACGACTTCGACGAGGTCATGGCCATCCCCGAGGCCGAGGGCTTCGAGATGGCCCGCCGCGCCGCCCGCGCCGAGGGCGTCTTCTCCGGACCGTCGACCGGCGTGAACCTCGTCGCCGCGCTGCGGCTCGCGGAACGCCTCGGTCCCGGCCACCGCGTGGTGACGATCCAGGTCGACAGCGGCCTGAAGTACCTCAGCGGCGAGCTGTACCAGTCCTGAACTGTCGGTGGGCCGTGGTGAAATGTCGCCATGGCCACCGCCGAAGACGTCCGCCGGATCGCCACCGGCCTGCCGCGCACGGTCGAGCGGCTCGTGCGCGACCGGGTCAAGTTCAACGTCGGCCGGATCGTCTACCTCGCGCTGTCCCGCGACGAGCAGACGCTCGGCTTCGCGTTCCCGAAGGAGGAGCGCGCCGCCCTCGTCGAGTCCGAGCCCGGCAAGTTCTCCTTACCCGGCAAGGGCGACATGCGCTACCACTGGGTGCACCTGCGCCTCGCCGCCGTCGACGTGGACGAGCTGCGCGAGCTCATCGTCGACGGCTGGCGGATGGTCGTCCCGAAGAAGGTCGCCGCGGAGTACGACCAGGCGCACGGCGTGGATCAGGACGGGTCGTAGGCCAGGTTCGGGCGCAGCCAGTGCTCCACCTCGGCCACCTCGACGCCGCGGCGGGCCGCGTAGTCCGCCACCTGGTCGCGGTTGATCCGGCCGACGGTGAAGTACCGCGACTCCGGGTTGGCGAAGATCAGGCCGCTGACCGCCGCGGCCGGGGTCATCGCGCACGACTCGGTCAGCGCGATGCCCACCTGGTCCGCGTCGAGCATGCCGAACAGCTCGCGCTTCTCGCTGTGGTCCGGGCTCGCCGGGTAGCCGAGCGCGGGCCGGATGCCGCGGAAGCGCTCCGCGTGCAGGTCGGCCAGCTCCGGCTGCGCGTCGGGTTCGAACCACTCGCGCCGCGCCTGCAGGTGGACGTACTCGGCGAACGCCTCGGCGAGCCGGTCGGCCAGCGCTTTGACCATGATCGCCCGGTAGTCGTCGTTGTCCGCCTCGAACTCCCCCGCCAGCGCCTCCGCGCCGTGGATCGCCACCGCGAAGCCGCCGAGGTGGTCGCCCTCGGGCGCCACGTAGTCGGCGAGCGAGCGGTTCGGCCGGCCCTCGGGCTTCTCGGTCTGCTGGCGCAGCATCGGCAGCCGCGGCCCGCCCTCGACGACGATGTCGTCGCCCTCGGCGTGCGCCGGCCAGAACCCGTACGCGCCACGCGCGGTGAACCGGCCGTCCGCGACGATCTGGTCCAGCAGCTCGTTGCCGTCGTCGAACAGCTCGCGCGCCGCCGGGTTCCTCTCCAGGATCGCCGGGTACTTGCCCTTCAGCTCCCAGGCCAGGAAGAAGAACTGCCAGTCGATGAACTCGCGCAGCTCCGCGATCGACGGCGACACCGTCCGCACACCGGTGAACTCCGGCACCGGCAGGTCGTCGAACGGCACCCGCTCGCGGTTGGCCCGCGCCTCCTCGACCGTCAGCAGCGGCTTGGCGTGCCGGTGCTCGTGCTCCTCGCGCAGCCGCGCCTGCTCGATCCGGTTCGCCGCGTCGAGCTCCTCCGCGCGACCCTCGTTCAGCAGGTCGGACACCACGCCGACGACCCGCGACGCGTCCAGCACGTGGATCGTCGTCGAGTCGTACGCCGGGGCGATGCGCACCGCGGTGTGCTGGCGGGACGTCGTCGCGCCGCCGATCATCAGCGGCAGGTTCAGCCCGCGCCGCTGCATCTCCGTGGCCACGCCGACCATCTCGTCCAGCGACGGGGTGATCAGCCCGGACAGGCCGATGGCGTCCGCGCCCTCCTCGACCGCCGTGTCGAGGATCCTCGCCGCCGGCACCATCACGCCGAGGTCGACGACGTCGTAGTTGTTGCAGCCCAGGACGACGCCGACGATGTTCTTGCCGATGTCGTGCACGTCACCCTTGACGGTGGCCAGCACGATCTTGCCCTGGCCGCGGTCGGTGAGCAGCCGCCCCTCGCGGCGCGCCTGCTCCTTCTCCTCCTCCATGTACGGCTCGAGGTAGGCGACCGAGCGCTTCATCACGCGCGCGCTCTTCACGACCTGCGGCAGGAACATCTTGCCCGCGCCGAACAGGTCGCCGACGATCTTCATGCCGTCCATCAGCGGCCCCTCGATCACGTCGAGCGGGCGATCGGCCTCCCGGCGGGCCTCCTCCGTGTCCTCCTCGATGAAGTCGACGATGCCGTGCAGCAGCGCGTGCGCGAGCCGCTCGTTCACCGGCGCCTCGCGCCACGACAGGTCGACGGCGCGTTTGGTGCCGCTCCCCCGCACGTTCTCGGCGAACGCCACGAGCCGGTCGGTCGCGTCCTCGCGCCGGTCGAACAGCACGTCCTCGACGAGCTCCAGCAGGTCGGCCGGGATGTCCTCGTACACGGCGAGCTGGCCGGCGTTGACGATGCCCATGTCCAGCCCGGCGCGCACCGCGTGCAGCAGGAACGCGGAGTGCATGGCCTCGCGCACGATGTCGTTGCCGCGGAAGGCGAACGACAGGTTCGAGATGCCGCCGCTGGTACGCGCGCCCGGACAGCGCTCCTTGATCCGCGGCAGCGCGTCGATGAACGCCTTGGCGTACCCGTTGTGCTCGGCGATGCCGGTGGCGACCGCGAGCACGTTGGGGTCGAACACGATGTCCTCGGGGGCGAAGCCGGCCTGCTGCGTGAGCAGGTCGTACGCGCGGGCGCAGATCTCCACCTTGCGATCCGCGGTGTCGGCCTGGCCCTGCTCGTCGAAGGCCATCACGACCACGCCGGCGCCGTACGTGCGGATCTGCCGGGCGTGCTCGAGGAATGGCTCCTCGCCTTCCTTGAGGCTGATGGAGTTGACGACTCCCTTGCCCTGCACGCACTTCAGGCCCGCCTCGAGGACAGTCCACTTGGAACTGTCGATCATGATCGGGATGCGGGCGACCTCGGGCTCGGTGGCGATCAGGTTCAGGAACGTGGTCATCGCCTGCTCGCTGTCGAGCAGGTCGGCGTCCATGTTGACGTCGAGCAGGTTGGCGCCGCCGCGGACCTGCTCCAGCGCGACGTCCACGGCGGCCTGGTGGTCGTCGGACTCGATGAGCCGGCGGAACCGCTTGGAGCCGGTGACGTTCGTGCGCTCGCCGATCATGACGAAGCCGGTGTCCGCGCCGATCTCGAACGGCTCCAGGCCGGAGAAGCGCGTGGTGTTCTCGATCGCCGGGACCTTGCGCGGGTCCATGCCGCCGACCGCCTCGGCGATCTGTGCGATGTGCGCGGGCGTGGTGCCGCAGCAGCCGCCGACGATGTTGACCATGCCCGCGCCGGCGAACTCGCCGAGCAGCCGGCCGGTCTCCTCGGGCGTCTGGTCGTAGCCGCCGAACGCGTTGGGCAGGCCGGCGTTGGGGTAGGCGGCGGTGTAGCTGCCGGCCAGGCGGGACAGCTCCGCCACGTGCGGGCGCATCTCCTCGGCGCCGAGCGAGCAGTTGACGCCGACGACGAGCGGCTCCGCGTGCTCGATGGAGCTCCAGAACGCCTCGACCGTCTGGCCCGACAGCGTGCGGCCGGACAGGTCGACGATCGTCACCGAGATCCACAGCGGCAGCTCAGGGGCGACATCGCGGGCGGCGGCGATCGCGGCCTTTGCGTTGAGCGTGTCGAAGATCGTCTCGACGAGCAGCAGGTCCACGCCGCCTTCGGCGAGGCCGGCGATCTGCTCGGCGTAGGCGTCGTACACCTGGTTGAAGGAGACCGCACGGAACGCGGGGTCCTCCACGCGGGGGGACAGCGAGAGGGTGACGTTGAGCGGGCCGATCGAGCCGGCGACGAACCGGTCGCCGGCCTCGTCCGCGGCCTGGCGGGCGATCTCCGCGCCCCGCACGTTCATCTCCCTGACCAGCGATTCCAGCCCGTAGTCGGCCTGGCCGATCGCGGTCGCGGTGAACGTGTTGGTCGTGGTGATGTCCGCGCCCGCCGCCAGGTACTGGCGGTGCACGTCGAGCACGATGTCCGGGCGGGTGAGGTTGAGCAGGTCCGGGTCGCCGGTGACGTCCTTGGGATGGGCTTCGCCGATGCGGTCGCCCCGGTAGTCGGCGGGCGTCAGGCCGGCACCCTGCAGCATCGTGCCCCAGGCCCCGTCGAGCACCGCGATCCGCCGGTCGAGTAGCTGTCGCAGCGCCCTGCTCGCGCCTGTGTCGGACTTGCCCACCTGTGCACCTCCCAATGTCGGGAGGCGCCCTTGGGTGACGATCGGTCAGGGCCGAGCGTGGCGGACACGGTGTCCGTTGCAGCGCCTCTCGACCCTGCACACAAAGTTACCGGTTCGAATTAGAGGACGCCAAGAGACGGTGTCCAGAGCGCCTGGAAATTTCCCGACCAGTGCGCTCGCCGTCTCACGGACCGGGATCGGTCAGCGCGGTCACGGCGGCGGCGAGGCTCGTGAACCGCTCGGTGCCCGGCAGCCTGCGGCGCGGCCAGCCCGGACCAGCGGTGATCCGGCGCAACGGGAACGCGCCGAGTGCGCGGACGGCCTCTGGCCGGGCCGTGGCGGGGCTCTGCGCCCAGAGGACCACGGCGGCGGGGCGGGCGGCGGCCACGGCGTGGACCAGCGTGGCCGTCGGCACGGCGGCGCCGAGCATCCGCACGGTGGCCCGGCGCTCGGCGAGCGCGGCGGCCAGCGCCTCCAGCGGCAGCGTGTGCTGCTCGGCCTCGGTGCACGCGAGCAGCACGAGCGAGCCCTCCCCGGCCGGCCGGTCGACACGGTGCAGCGCCGCGGCGATCGCCCACGACAGCACGTGCTCGCGGTCCACGCAGCCCGGGTCGGCCCGCTGGTCGGCGTCGATCGCCAGCAACGCGGGCCGGCACAGCCGCTCCCACACCTCCACCACGCCGCGAGCGGCGAACGCGCTCTCGAGCGCGGCCAGGCAGCGGGTGTTGTCGAGGCTCCGCGCGGCGGTCACCACGTCGTCGAGGGCCTCGTCCAGGGGCTGGCCGGTGGGCGTGCAGACCGTGTAGGCGGCCTCCGACGGCAGCATCCCGGCGGCGATGAGGTCGCGCATGCGCTGCAGCCGCTCGACGTCGACCGGGGTGTAGCGCCGGTAGCTGCCCGGCCGCGAGGCCTGCGGGCCGACCCCGTAGCGGCGGTGCCAGGACCGCAGGGTCGACTCGGCGATCCGCAGGTGCCGTGCCACCTGCCCCGCCGTCCACGCCGTCCCGTCCCCGTCCACTGCAGACATCCTCACACCTTCGCGGGCACCGCGCGGGGCGGAGGACGCCACCGCCTTTGTCGACCGGCAGCGGGCCGAAGGGGTGACGTACCCTCGCCGCCGTGTCCATCGAACGGATCGACCCGCCGCTGACCGGCGGGGAGCGCGAGACGCTGCGCGCGTTCCTCGACTTCCACCGCCAGACGCTCGCCGTGAAGTGCGCCGGACTGTCCGATGAGGACTTACGGCGCCGGTCGATGCCGCCGTCGACGCTGTCGCTGCTGGGCCTGGTGCGCCACCTGGCGGAGGTCGAGCGGACGTGGTTCCGCAAGGTCATGAACGGCGAGGACATCCCGCTGGTGTGGTCGGCGGAGGGCGACTACCAGGCGGCGTACGACCCGGCGGGCTGCGACCGGGCGGAGGCGTTCGCGGCCTGGGAGGCCGAGGTCGAGCACGCGCGCCGCATCGAGCGCGAGGCCGAGTCCCTCGACGTGACGGCCTACAACCCCCGGTGGGGCGAGGAGGTGTCGCTGCGCCTGGTCATGTTCCACCTGATCCACGAGTACGCCAGGCACAACGGTCACGCGGACCTCCTGCGAGAGGGAATCGACGGCACGGTCGGCGTCTGAGTTCCTATGCCGCGCAAGGGTCCTGGTACTCGATGCCCGGGAAGTAGCGGTTCCAGCGGTCGCGGCCCATGGCGCCGAACGTGTCGCAGACGTGCGTCGTGAGGCGGTGGAAGTCCGTCTCCCACAACAGAAGCCGCTGCCCCTTCGGCTGCGCCGTGGTCGCCACCGTGTGGCCGTCCGGGGCGAAGGTCGCGCGGTGCGGCACCTCCAGGTCCGCGCGCAGCCGCCCGGCGAGCCGCGGCGCCTGCGGGTGCCGGAGGTCCCACAAGGCAGTCGTCTGGTCCGCGCTCGCCGTGGCCAGCATGCTGCCGTCCGGGCTGAACGACACCGACGACACCGACTCGGCCTGGCCCGCCACCGACGACACGTGCCGCGGCCGGTGCGGGTCGGAGATGTCGTACAGCACCGCCGTGTTGTCCGGGCCCGCCGTCGCGATCAGCCGGGTGCCCATGCTGAACGCGATCCACGAACCGTTCAGCGCGTAGGTCACCGAACCCGTCCGCACGACGCCGAGCGGGGCCGGCTTCGCCGGGTCGGCGAGGTCCCACAGCACGATCCGGCCGCCCTCCTCGGCGGTCGCGAGCAGCCGGCCGTCCGGGCTGAACGCGATGCCGCGCAGGCCCACGCCCGTCATCGGCACGTGGCCCAGCGGTCCCGCGTGCGGTCCGATCCGCCACAGCCACGCGCCGCCCTTGCTGCTCGCCATCGCCAGCATCCGCCCGTTGGGGTGGATCGCCAGCTGCGAGCACGTCGGCTCGCACGCACCGGCCGGCGCCACGAACGACGCCAGCGGCTCCCGGTCCGGCAGCGCGGTCAGGTCCCACACGTGCACCCGCCGCTTGAAGGTGACCATGGCGAGCGTGCGGCCGTCCGGGGCGAACGCCGTGGCGTCGACCCGTGGGCCCTCGGTCGTGTCCTCCGGCGCCGTGAGCGGCTGGCCCTCGTCCGTGGTGTCCGGGTCGGTCACGTCGCCGACCGTCACCGCGGTCTCGCCGACGCGCACGCCCCACATCCGCCCGTCGAGCTCGAAGCCGACCTGGTCCACCCGGCGCTCGGCCGTCGCGGCGACGATGCGCATCAGGCTGTCCTTGTTCTCCGCGGTCGGCGCCAGGTGGTACGCGGCGAGGCCGAGCTGCTCGGCCAGCGCCGGATCGCTGCGGACCAGCAGCGTCGCCTGCGTGATCACGCGCTGGGCCGCGGCCGCGGTGCGCTGCTCGGTCGCGTCGTGCTGGGCGAGCACGGCGGACACCGTGGTGACCGTCGCCAGCACCAGCAGCACGACGAGCACCGCGACGAGCCGGCGCTGCCGCCGCGTGCGCAGCCGCTCGGCCGTCCGCTCGGCGACGATCGCGGACCGGCTCGCGTGCAGGAACTCCCGCTCCAGCGGGGAAAGCACGGCCTCCGCGCCGCCGTGCAGGCCGTCCGCCCACTCCTGCGTGCGAGCGAGCCGGGCACCCCGGTACAGCGCGCCGGCGTCGCGGTGCAGCGACTTCCACGCGTGCGCCGCGTCGGTCAGCAGCCGGTGGGTGCGCAGCCCGTCGCGGTCTTCGGTGAGCCACTCGTGCAGCCGCGGCCAGTGCCGGATCAGCGCCTCGTGCGCGAGCTCGACATTGTCCCGGTCGAGCGTGACGAGCCGGACCGCTGCCAGCCGTTCGAGCAGCTCGCTCGCGCCGGGCAGGTCGGCGAGCTCGTCGCGGCGCACCCGGCGCTTGGCGTCGTCGGTGCCGTCGCCCAGCGCGCACAGCCGCAGGAACAGCTGCTTCGCGACGACCTGACCGGCCGGGTCAAGCCCCGCGTAGACGTTCTCGGCGGTACGGGTGAGCGCGTGCCGCAGCCCGCCCGCGGACTCGTAGCCGCCGAGTGTCAGCGTCGTCCCGCGCCGGCGCCGCCAGGTCTCCAGCAGCACGTGCGACAGCAGCGGCAGCGCGCCCGGCTCGTTCGCGGCGATCGCGACGAGCCTGGCGACGAGCGCGGTCTCCACCCGCAACCCCGCCTGCTCGGCCGGCTTCACGATCACGTCCCGCATGCCGTCCTCGTCGAGCGGGCCGACCAGCACCTGCGAGTCGCGAAGCGCCGTGACGAGCGACGGGTGGCGCGCGCAGTGGCCGTAGAAGTCCGCGCGCACGCCCAGCACCACACGGGTCCGGCTCGTCTCGGTTCGCGCGGCGGTCACCAGGGCGTCGATCAGCCACTTCCGCTCGCGGGCGTCCGTGCAGAGGGTGAAGACCTCCTCGAACTGGTCGACGACGAGCACGAGGTCGCGGTCGGGGTGGTCGCCGGAGGTCATCGCCTGGCGGATCCGCAGGTGCAGGTTCGCCGGGTCGGCCTTGAACTCCGTCCGCAGGGTCGCCGCGGACTCGCCGAGCGTGGCCGCGATCCGCACCGCGCACTCCTCCACGGGACGCGCGCCGGGCGTGAACACGACGACTGGGTCGGGCTCGAGCCGGGTGACCAGGCCGGCCCGCAGCACCGACGACTTGCCGTACCCGGAGGGTCCGAAGACGCCGAGGAACCGGCTGTTCCGCACCCGGGTGACGAGCTCGTCGACGAGACCGTCGCGGCCGAAGAAGCGGCCGGCGTCGGCCGGCTGGAACGCGGCGAGGCCGACGTAGGGCGGTTCCCCGGCACCGGCGGGTAACTCCGCGGGTTCGTCGTCTGCCAGCTCGGCCGCGGTGTCCCGCCACCGCGCCAGCCAGCCGGCGGTGTCGCCGCCGCACGCGGTCACGTACGCGAGGGTGACGGCGAGAGTCGGAAGTTTCCGCCCGCCGGCCGCCTCGGACAGCGCGGCCGCGGAGTAGTGCGCGCGGGTGGCGAGCTCGCGATAGGTAGGGCTACCGGCGCGCTCACGCAGTCGCCGCAGATCACCGGCGAAGCGCAGCAGCACGTCGGCTCCAGGCCCGAGCGGCCTCTCCCCACGAGGCACCGCGCACCTCCTCCCCGCGCATTGTTCACATCCCGTTGTTCAGCGTCCAGCCATGGACACTGAACAACCACGGTGGCCTAAAACCTTTCCCAAGAGGAAAGGAGCTTCGAGATGGCCGAGCCGTACGTGACCGACAGCGACTGATCCCGTAGACGCGAAGAAGGGGCGGGCCCGTTCGGGCCCGCCCCTTCTTGGTGTTCTGCTACGTCAGGCGCGGCTGCGACGACGCACGACGAACAGCAGGACGCCACCGCCGACCAGCAGGACGGCGCCGATGCCCAGCGGCAGCGCGACGCTGGCACCGGTCTCGGCGAGCGGCGGGGCCGGAGCCGGCTGCGCCGCAGGCGTCGTGGTGGCCGGCGCGGACGACGGCGGCACCGGCGGAGCCTCGGAGGAGGTCGGCGGAACTTCGGTCGTCGTCGTGGGCGGCGGGGTCACGCAGGCCTTGGCCTCCGCCGTCAGCACCCTGGTGAAGCCCTTCGACCCGTTCGGGTCGTCGTGGGCCCGCACGTCGGCGGTGAAGACGTGGTCGACCGTCGCGTCCAGGTTGTCGAAGGTCTGGTCGAAGCTGCGGCCGAACTGCTTGGTGTCGAGCAGCACCGTGTCGCCGTCCATGACCTTGACGGTGTTCACGCCCGAGTCGTCGTAGCGCTCGAGGTGGACCTGAAGGACCGTGCCGTTGTCGGTGCACTCCGCCTTGATGTCGGGGACGTGGGCGGCGGCGGTGCCGGCCATGCCGACAAGCGCCGCGGCAGCGGCCACGCCGATGCCGAGCGCGGAGAGAGCGGCGCCGAACCGGCGGCGCGCGGTCGAGGGGTGTGCCATGTATGCCTCCGGCTAAAAGCAGTAGACCAAGAACCTGTCGACCGCCCGGCGACGATCAACAGCCACGATGGGGTGACAGGGTATACACACTCCGGAAACGACTTTCGGCGGGATCCCCCCATTGGCGTGTCGTTTGCAAATCCGGAGTAGCCCCACCGTGTGGTCAGAATGCTTTCCGTAGCAACGGAAATACAAAAGGGCCGGTCACGACCTTGCGCCGGGGGTGGAGCGCTTGATCGTGACCGGCCCTGCGTACGGGACCAGCTCGCCTACTTCGTCGGCGTGTGGCCCTCGTTGATGTTCGTGATCACCGGCTGCTGGTGCCGGTCGGTCGGCTGCGTGACGTGGCGGCCGTCGTCGACCGCGTGCTCGCCGTGCGAGCGCGCGACGGGCATGGCGACGGTCTCCTGCTCCGCCCGGACCTCGTCCTCCGTGCGGACCCGCTCGGCCAGCTCGTCGCGCTCCTGCGCGGCGGTCTTGGCCTCGCGGCGCGCCTCCCGGTAACGCGCCCGGTGCGCCCGGCTGCGCCGGCCCGCGGCGGCGATCATCCACAGGCCCAGCAAGAACACCAGGGCGACGACGATCCCGGCCACGAACGCCTGCATGAGCGTGACGTTCGCGATGTCGCGGCCGAAGGCGGACACGGTCTCCGCGGGACCCGCGGTGTTGTACGCGATCAGCACGACCGCCGCGCCCGCACTCGCCAGAACCAGCAGCAAGCCGAGGATCAGCATGCTTCCTGCACCTCCAAGTTCGGCACTCCTGTCGCTATGAGTACCCCGGACATCCGCACGTCAATCGTGGATTCTCAACCATTAACAGACCGCTGGGCTCTTGTTAGCTCAACACTGTTCTGTTAACGTCCCCCGGCATGGTGGAGGTGCGACTGAACGTCAACGGAACCGCCGCGGCGGTGGAGCTGGAACCGCGGGTCAGCCTGCTCGACGCGTTGCGCGAGCGGATGGGGCTGACCGGCACCAAGAAGGGCTGCAACCAGGGCGCCTGCGGCGCGTGCACCGTGCTCGTCGACGGGCGGCGGATCGTCTCGTGCCTCGCGCTCGCGGTGCAGTACGAGGACCGGGAGATCACCACGATCGAGGGCGTCGACCACCCGCTGCAGCAGGCGTTCGTCACGCACGACGGCTTCCAGTGCGGCTACTGCACGTCCGGCCAGATCTGCTCGGCGATCGCGATGCTCGACGAGCACAAGGAAGGCACGGCGAGCGCGGTCACCGAGCACGTCGACGAGGCACCCGAGCTGACCGAGGACGAGATCCGCGAGCGGATGAGCGGCAACATCTGCCGCTGCGGTGCCTACAACGGGATCGTCGACGCGATCGAGGAGGTCGCGGGATGAAGGACTTCGGCTACCTCGCGGCGGCCGACGTGGCCACCGCGGTACGCGAGATCCGGCCCGGCGCGAAGTTCCTCGGCGGCGGCACGAACCTCGTCGACCTCATGCGCGAGGGCGTCGAGTCGCCGGACACCGTCATCGACATCAGCCGGTTGCCGCTGACCGGCATCGACACCGGCCCCGACGGCACCGTCCGCATCGGCGCGCTCGTGCGCAACAGCGACCTCGCCGCGCACCCGATGATCCGCGCCCGGTTCCCGATGCTCGCCCAGGCGGTGCTGATGGGCGCGTCCGGCCAGCTGCGCAACATGGCGACCGTCGGCGGGAACCTGTTGCAGCGCACCCGATGCCCGTACTTCTACGACGGCACGCTGCCGTGCAACAAGCGCGAGCCCGGCAGCGGCTGCGCGGCGATCGGCGGCTTCAACCGGATGCACGCGATCCTCGGCACGAGCGAGAGCTGCATCGCCACCCACCCGTCCGACATGTGCGTCGCGCTCGCCGCGCTCGACGCCACCGTCGAGGTGGAGAGCGTGCGCGGCACGCGGCGTATCCCACTGCTCGACTTCCACCGGCTGCCCGGTGACACCCCGCACGTGGAGACCGCGCTGGAGCCCGACGAGCTGATCACCGCCGTCGAGCTGCCGGCGAACCCGGTGGCCGCGCTTTCCCGCTACCGCAAGGTGCGCGACCGCGCGTCGTACGCGTTCGCGCTCGTGTCCGTGGCCGCCGCGCTGCGGGTCGAGGACGGCCGGGTGGCGGCGGTGCGGCTCGCGCTCGGCGGCGTCGCGGCCAAGCCGTGGCGGGCGGTCGAGGCCGAGCGGGTGCTGACCGGCGCGCCGGCCACCGATGCGGAGTTCGACCGGGCGGCCGGCGCCGAGCTCGCGCAGGCCGTCCCGCAGAGCGCGAACGGCTTCAAGATCGAGCTCGCGAAACGCACGATCACGGCGACATTGCGACGCCTCGCGGAAGGAACCCCGGCATGACACTCCCTGTGCACGAACCGGGTGCCAGCCAACCGCA
Organism: Actinophytocola sp.; assembly: GCF_036555685.1. Taxonomy (GTDB): domain Bacteria; phylum Actinomycetota; class Actinomycetes; order Mycobacteriales; family Pseudonocardiaceae; genus Actinophytocola. The sequence goes on from NZ_DATBKY010000286.1 coordinate 31,480, forward strand.
CCCGAGGGGAACGGGACGCAACCCAGCCACCGGTACGCGCCGAACCGGTCGGCACCAACCGAGGGTGACCACAAGGGTTGATTCCGGGGAGGCGGAACAGTTCTCCGTCCTCGGCCGCCCGCTCGACCGGGTCGACGGGCACGCCAAGACGACCGGCCGGGCGCGCTACTCCGCCGAGTACGCCTACCCGAACCTGGCGCACGCCGCGCTCGTCTGCTCGACGATCCCCCGCGGCCGCATCACGGCGATCGACACGGCCGCCGCGGCGGCGCTGCCCGGCGTGCTCGCGGTGCTGACCCACCACAACGCGCCCGCGCTGAAGCCGCCGCAGAAGCCGACCCCGGTCAACCTCGCGACGCTCGCGCCCGGCACCACCGTGAACTACCTCAACACCGACGAGGTGCACTGGAACGGCCAGCCGGTCGCGGTCGTCGTGGCCGAGACGGTCGACATCGCGCTGGCGGCTGCGCGGCTGGTCCGTCCTTCCTATACCGAACTTCCGTCCACACTGGACTTCAAGGCCGCCGTGCCGGACGCGCATCCGCAGCGGCGCAACGCGATGCTGATGCCGGGCGGTGGCAGTAAGGGCGACGCCGAGGCCGCGCTCGCCGCCGCGCCCGTGTCGGTGGACCTGCGCTTCACCACGCCGATGCACAACCACAACGCGCTCGAGCCGCACGCGACGACGGCGGTGTGGGACGGCGACGAGCTGACCGTCCACGACGGAACGCAGAACATCGACTGGACGCGCCGCCACCTCGCCCACCGCTTCGGCCTGCCGCTCGCCAGGGTCCGGGTGATCTCCACCTTCGTCGGCGGCGGGTTCGGCGGCAAGGGCAGCGTCTGGGCCGGCACGATCCTCGCCCCGCTCGCCGCCCGCGCGACCGGCCGGCCGGTGCGGCTCATGCTGACGCGCGAGGACGTGTACCGCACCGTCGGCGGCCGCACGCCGTCGATCCAGCGGGTGGCGCTCGGCGCCACGGCCGACGGCCGGCTCACCTCGCTGATCCACACGAGCATCACGCAGCTGGGCCGGGTCGGCGGCCACCCCGAGCAGGTGGTCTCCCAGTCCCGGCACCTCTACGCGGCGGAGAACATTCTCGTCGAGCAGCGCCAGGTGGACCTCGACGCGGTGGCCAACACGTCGATGCGCGCGCCGGGCGAGTCGATCGGCACGTACGCGCTCGAGGTGGGGATGGACGAGCTCGCGTACCGGGTCGGGCTCGACCCGATCGAGCTGCGCAGGCGCAACGAGCCGGAGCGCAACCCCTTGGACGGCAAGGCGTTCTCGCACCGCCGGGTGCTGGAGACGTTCGCGATCGGCGCGGAGCGGTTCGGCTGGGCCGCTCGCACGCCCGAGCCGGGCTCCATGCGGGACGGCCGGTGGCTGGTGGGCATGGGCGTGGCCGCGGCATACCACCCGGCGTGGCAGCTCCCGGCGAGCGTCACCGTCCGGCTGGCCGCGGACGGCTCGGTCGTGGTGAAGTGCGCGTTCCACGAGATCGGCGTCGGCGCGGCCACCGCACAGGCGCAGATCACCGCGCACGCGCTGGGCGTGCCGGTCGAGGCGATCCGGGTCGAGCACGGCGACAGCGATCTGCCCGCCGGGCCCGGGGCCGGCGGCTCGGCGCAGACCGCGAGCGTGGCGTCGAGCCTGCTCGAGGCCTGCGCGAAGGTGCGGCGCGAGGTGTTCGAGCTGGCCGGCAGGTCCGCGGACTCGCCGTTGCGCGGCCGGCGCCTCGCCGACGTCCGCGCGCGGGCCGGCGGGCTGTTCGCCGGTGCGGCGGGCGAGACCTACGCGCGGATCCTCACCAGGGCCGGACGTTCGCATGTGGACGGTGTGGTCGGCTCGACGTCCCGGCTCGGCGAGCTCGCGGACCAGGCGAGGTTCGTCGCGAAGTTCCTGCGGGACGGCCGGCGCTGGGTGAAGGCGGCGTCGGGCGCGCAGTTCTGCGAGGTGCGGGTCGACCCGGACACCGGCGAGGTGCGGGTGTCGCGGTGGGCGGGCGTGTTCGACATCGGCACCGTGGTCAACGCGAAGACCGCGGCGAGCCAGCTGCGCGGCGGGATCGTGATGGGCATCGGGCTGGCGCTGGGCGAGGAGACGCTCGTGGACCCGGCGACGGGCCGGATCGTGAACGCGACCCTGGCGGAGTACCACGTCCCCGTGCACGCCGACGTGCCGCACATCGACGTGACCTGTTTGGACGACCCGGACCCGACGATGCCCCTTGGCGTGCTCGGCGCGGGCGAGGTCGGCATCACGGGCGTCGGGGCCGCGGTGGCGAACGCGGTCTTCCACGCGACCGGCCGGCGGATCCGTGACCTGCCGATCACCCTCGACAAGCTGTTGTAGCGGCCGGTCCTACCGTGGAGGGGTGACGTTCCAGCGAGCCCGGCGGCCCGAGCACAAGCGCCAGCGGTACGAGGCCATCCTCGCCGCGGCGCGCTCGCTCGCGGAGCGGGACGGCGTGCGCGCGGTGAGCCTGGCGGACATCGCGGGGGCGGTGGGGATGCACAAGTCGGCGCTGCTGCGGTACTTCGAGACGCGGGAGGAGATCTACCTGCATCTCGCGGCCGACGACTGGCGTGGCTGGGCCGAGGCGATGCGCGCGGCGCTCGCCACGCTGGCCGACGGTGACGTGGCCGGCGTCGCGTCGGCGCTCGCCACCACCCTGGCCGAGCGCCCGCTGCTGTGCGACCTGATGACCCACGCGCCGCTGAACCTCGAGCGGAACGTGTCGCTGGAGACGGCCCGGACGTTCAAGCGTGCGGCGGTCGGGTCCGTGGACGGGATCGGGGCGCAGATCCGCACGGTGCTGCCGAAGCTCGGCGAGCGGGACGCGTTCGAGCTCGTCGGCGCGGTGGGCATGGTCGCGGCGGGGCTGTGGCAGATCGGCCACCCGCCGGCCACGCTCGTCGAGCTGTACAAGGAGGAGCCGCGCCTCGGGCACGAGCACCTCCCGTTCGTGCCGACGATCACGCGAATGGCGGAGACGATCATCCTCGGCCTGCTCGCCCGCTGACCTCTGTGGCGCGGCAGACGTTGACGCACGCACGGATGCCGAACTAGACCGGAAGGGTGGACATACCGGAGATCTGGGGTGCGACGCGGGCGGAGGTGGCCGAGCCGTACCCGTGTGACGAGCTCGTGCCGGGACCGACGGAGTCGTGGTTCCGCGCGGTGGACGTCGATGCGGCGCCGCCGGCGGTGTACCGGTGGCTCTGCCAGCTGCGGGTGGCGCCCTACAGCTACGACTTCATCGACAACCTCGGCCGGCGCAGCCCGCGCACGCTGACACCCGGCCTCACCGAGCTCGCGCTCGGCCAGCCGGTGATGAACATCTTCACGCTGGCCGGGTTCGTGCAGGATCTGGAGCTGACGGTCCGGCTCACGGACCGCTGGGCGCGGCTGATGTTCGGCGACCTGGCGGTCACCTACCGCGTGGCTCCGGGCCGCCTGGTCGCGAAGCTCGTCGTGTCGGCACGGCCGCTGTCGTTCCTCCGCCGCCGCTTCCTCGCGTGGGGTGACCTGGTGATGATGCGCCGCCAGCTCAGGACGATCGCCCGGCTCGCCGCGGCCTGACCGGTCGGACCATCGACGGGCATCGATCGAGTTAACAAGGATTTATCCATTGTGGCCGGTCGGCGTGGCTACGCTCGGTGGCATGCTCCCGGAGACGTTGGCCGCGCGGTTCGCCTGCCTCGCCGACCCCACCCGGCTCCGGCTGCTGCAGGCGGTGGCGGCCGCGGACGGGGTCACGGTGGGCACGCTGACCGAGCGGCTCGGCGTCAGCCAGTCGACGTGCTCGCACCACGTGGCCAGGCTGGCCGAGGCCGGCTTCGTCCGGACGCGCCGCGCGGGCAACGCCACGGTCGTCACCGCGAACAACCCGGCCGCGCTGCCCCAGGTCGCCGACGCCGTGCTCGGGCTCCCGCCGACCCGCCCGCCGGAGCCGCCGCGGGACGTCGCCGTCCGCACGCTGCGCCCCGCGGACTGGCCGGCCGTACGGCGGATCTACGCCGAAGGCATCGCCACGGGGATCGCCACGTTCGAGACGACCGTGCCGAGCCGGACCGCGCTGGACGCGAAATGGCTGCCGGACCACCGTTGGGTCGCCGAGGCCGGTGGCGAGGTGGTCGGCTGGACGGCGGCCGCGCCGGTGTCGCCGCGCGAGTGCTACGCCGGCGTCGCGGAGACGTCGTTGTACGTGGACGCTCGCCATCGCGGCCGCGGCGTCGGGCGCGCCCTGCTGCATCGCCAGGTCACCGCCGCGGACGACGGTGGGCTGTGGACACTGCAGAGCGCGATCTTCACCGTGAACCGGACGAGCATCGCGCTGCACCACGCGGCGGGCTACCGCACGGTCGGGGTGCGGGAGCGCATCGCCCAGCGGGACGGCAGGTGGCACGACACCGTTCTCATAGAACGCCGCGCACCGCGGCGCTGAGTCAGCGGTGCCCGCGGCGCCGGCCGGCGAGGAAGACGAGCAGCGCGAGGAACCCGGTGGCCAGCGCCGGCCCGGCGCCGAGCACGAGGCCGATCACCGTGATCGCCGCGACCACCGCGACGAGCAGGAACAGCGCGGCGCGCAGCGTGGCCGCCCAGTCCCCGACGATGCGCTCGGCGAGGATCAGCAGGTCGTCCCGCGACGTGGGCAGGCCATGGGCGCGGGCCGCCCGATGCGCGCCACCGGGCTCGGACGCGCGCCGCGGGGCCGGCACGGACTCCACCTCGGTGATGGACGCCAGCCGCACGGTGCGGCGGGCGTTCGATCGCGTGTCGATGGGTCTGCTCTTCGTTCCTGGTACGGGAGCGGCGCCGGGCTTTAGACTGGTCACCGTTCTGTCTGCCCTTTCGATCAGTTCTCGCGCGGACTCGGTCGCCTGGTCGACGGAACATCCGCGTGGCTCCCTGTGCCAGCAGGGAGCCACGTTCGGCCCGTCGGTTCTTGTGTTCGATGCCCCCCGGCTTGTCCCACAAGCATGGCCGATTGATCTTGTTATCTCACCGTGACCCTACCGTCAAGCGATGAACGGTGTGTATTCGTCGATGAGTGGCCAGTTGTAGCCTGAACGACCTACTGATGGAACATGCAGCTGCACTTGCATCCGTCTAGTGCGTGTTCACCTGCGATTTCCCGCGACGAAACACGTTCGAGTGGTGAACGGCCGCTCACCTGAGCGTGGGTCGGAGATCAACTCGGTCGTCACGCTCCGCAGTCAACGCGGCCGCGCTGCCGGTGTCGATCATCCGGTGGTGCCTAGGCTGACGGACGTGCGCATCGTGTCGCTGCTCCCGGCGGCCACCGACATCGTGGCCGAGCTCGGCCGGCTCGCGGACCTCGTCGGTCGCACGCACGAGTGCGACTGGCCCGCGGGGGTCGAGCGCGTGCCCGTCGTGACGACCAGCGAGGTCGGCGCGGAGATGTCGAGCCGCGAGATATCGGCCGCCGTCGGCACGGGTCATCGGGGCTCGGCGCTGTACGGCCTGGACCCGGCAATGCTCGCCGGGCTGCGGCCGGACCTGGTGCTGACGCAGGACCTGTGCGAGGTCTGCGCGGTCTCCTACCGCCGGGTCTCCGAGGCGGTGCGGATCATGACGGCCGGTCCGCTGGTGCTCAGCCTCGAACCGCGCACGCTCGCCGAGGTGCTCGACTGCCTGCGCGTGGTCGGCGAGGCGCTGGGCGTACCGGACGTCGCGGCGGACCGCATCGCGAGGCTGCACGCCCGGCTCGACGAGGTGCGCCGCAGGGTCACCGGCCGGCCGCGACCGCGCGTGGTCGCGCTCGAGTGGCTCGACCCGGTCTGGCCGGCCGGCCACTGGGTGCCCGAGCAGATCGCGCTGGCGGGTGGCGAGCCGCTGCTCGCGAGCGCGGGCGAGCACACGTCGGCGATCGAGTGGCAGCGGGTCGTGGCCGCACGGCCGGACGTGCTCGTGCTGCTGCCGTGCGGTTTCCCGCCGGCCCGCACGCGCGCGGAGCTGGCCGTGCTGACCGGCCGTCCCGGGTGGACGGACCTGCCGGCCGTGCGCGCGGGCCGGGTGTGGGTGCTCGACGGCCCGGCCTACTTCAACCGGCCGGGTCCGCGGGTCGTGCGGGGCGCCGAGGTGCTCGCGCACGTGTTGCACGGCGCGTACCCCGACGCCAAAGTCAGTCCACTTCGGACGGAAGAGCTTCGTCCGACGGGAAGCGCTGCGCCCACCACGGGCTCCACCGCTGTTTGATCTCGGCGTGGCGCGCGTCGTCGAGGCCGTACGTGGACAGCACCGCCATCGCGGAGCCCTCCGGCTTGTCGCCGGCCGGCCCGATGCTCGAGACGACGAGCAGCCCGTCGCCCCACGCGTCGACGGTGACGCCGAGCTGGTGCTCGGAGCGGAACCAGACCTCGCCCTTCACGTGCTCGCCGAGGAGCGTGGTCTCGACCGTCGGGCCTTCGGGCAGCCCGAGCTCGGCGGCGAGGTCGAGCCCGGACTCGTTGCTGCCGGCGAAGAACAGCGTGCGGCGGGCGGCACCGGGCTGGCGCTCGATCGCGAACTTGAGCTGGTGGAGGAAGGTGATCCAGCCCTCGGTGATCTCCGTGTAGTAGGCGTCCCAGTCCGGGTTGGTGCCGCGGGGCGCACGGGTTAGCGTGACGCGCGTGCCGTCGCCGTCCTTCTCGAGGCTGATGGGGTCGCCGCCGTGGAGGTGGAGCGTGCGGGCGCCGGTGTCCTCCTCGACCTCGGTGAAGTAGATCAGCTCGATCTCGTCGTCGAGCCCGTCGTAGTCCCAGCCGTGCCAGTGCCGGATGGTTTCCTTGTCGCGCAAGGCTTGCCACACGGTATCCACCGGTGCCGCGATGGTGACCTCGATCCGCGGCGCGCTGTCGGTCATTGGTTGTCTCCCATGTCAGCAGGGGCCGGATGGCCGGCGACGACCATCCGGTACGGACGCCCGTCCGGGCTGTCGAACCGCGCGACGACCTGCCGGACCGCCTCGGCAAGCGCGTCGGTGAACGCGTGCACGTCGTGTGGTTGCCCGAACTTCACCTCCGCCTCCACGGTGAACGTGAGCAGACGCTTGCCCTCGGCGGCCGCTCCCGCCTGCATCCGAGCCACGTCCCGCACCGTCGCGGCGGCGACGTCGACGAGATGCTCGGCGGCGAACTGGTCACGTGCCTGCGTCCTCTCGTCGGCGATCATCATGGTGGGGTCAACGACGAAGGTGCCGGGACGGGTGCGCAGGATTCTCTCGACGCACCCGCGCCGCTGCCTCTCCTCGACGAGCTCGACGAGCCCGGCCCGCTCGAGCGCGCGCAGATGGTAGTTGACGCGCTGGCGCGGCAGGTCGAGCTCGCCCGCGAGCCGGGTGGCCGACGCCGGTTCGCGCAGCAGGCCGAGCAGCCGGCGGCGCAGCGGGGACAGCGCCAGCCGTACCTGTTCGGGCTGGTCGACATATGTGAGTCCGGCGGCCACGGGCCCATGCTGCCAATTGACAGTTTTTCTTGTCAATAGTCCTGCGCGAAGGAGCGGCTCGACCTTCGCAGGAGAGCTAGACGCCCGACACCAGCGACGGGCGGGTGGCGAGCAGGTGCGAGAACCGCGCCGCCCCGGCCCGGGCGGCCCGTTCCAGCTGCCACCGCCGCGCGTGGAACGTCTCCGACGGAACGGAGAACGCCACCGCGCCGATCACGCGGTTGTCCGACGACAGCACGGGCGCCGACAGGCAGGCGAGCTCCGGCTGGAACTCCTCGATCTCCAGCGCCATCCCGGCGCGCTCGACGTGGTCGAGCTCGGTGTCGAGGTCGACGGCGCGCACGTGGGTGTGCTCGGTCAGCCGGGGCATGCCGGCGCTCGTGAGGTACTCCCGCCGCGCGCGCCGCGGCATGGACGCCAGCAGCACCTTGCCGAACGCGGTGGCGTGGGCCGCCTCGTGGAAGCCGAAGTCCAGCGGTGTCGCGCGCGGGAACTCCGGGGAGTCGGCCACCGCGGCGACCACGATGTCCGTCTCGCGGAAGACCGTGTAGTACGCGGCCGCCTCGGCCCGCCGGTGCAGGCGGTGCAGCTCGTCCTGCAGCTCCTGGCCGACATCGAGCTCCTCGCACAGCCGCTGGTACAGGCTGCCCACCTTGTACCCGAGGCCGAAGCCGCGCCCGTGCCCGAGCCGGATCAGGTATCCCTCGTGCACCAACGTGTTCAGCAGGTGGTAGGTCGTCGACAGGTTGTAGCCGGCGCGCCTGGCCACCGCCTTCGCCGTGATGCCGTCACCCGCGGAACCCACGATGTCGAGCACCCGCAACGCGCGCTGGGCGGACCCGATCAACCCGCTGCTCTGCTCGGTCACGTTGCCGACATTACGTCAGCGGATCGCCGCGCAAAAGGTCTGACATCACGTTCGCGTGGGCACAAATTTATGTCGAACGATCACGGTCCGCCAACCGCTCACACGGGCACCCGGTCGGCGGTCGGCGCGGGCACCTCCGGCTCCGCCGGCACCTCGATGTCGTACAGCCTCGCCGCGTTCAGCCCGAGGATCTTCCGCTTGATCCCGGGCGTCAGCCGCGGGTACTCGGTCATGTCGTCGGGGAGCTGGAAGTCGACGAACCGCTCGACGAGCCAGCGCGGGGTCCAGATCGCGTAGTCGCTGCCGAACGTGATCCGGTCCTCGCCGATCCAGTACAGCAGCTCGCCGATGATCTTCGCGAAGTAGCGCGGCCGCGTGTGGATGAACGGCAGCGCGAGCGCGAGTCCACCGTAGACGTTCGGCTCCTGCGTGGCGATCCAGCAGAAGTCCTCCAGCCGCGGCAGGCCGACGTGCTCGACGACGAACCGCAGCCCCGGGAACTCCGACGCCACCTCGTCCACGTCGGCCACGTCGAACGCGGCGCGGTTGAGCGGGTAGATCGTTGGTCCCTTGTGGACATGGATGTTGCGGATGCCGAGGTCCTGGCACAGCTCGAGGTACCGGTAGGCCCACGGGTCGGTGAGCTGCCAGCCCTTCGACGCGCCCTTCCACTCCGCGGTGCACAGCTTGACGCCGCGCAGGTCCCACCGCTGGGCCAGCGCCTCGAGGCGGTCCAGGCCGGCCTGGCCGTCGCGCGGGTCCCAGGCGCCGTTGACGATGAACCTGCCGGGGTGCCGCTCGGCGAGCATGCCGTCGCGTTCGGTGGTGTTGAAGCCGTTGACGAAGAACTCGGTCAGGTACGTCGGCTGCAGGATCGCCTTGTCCACGTGGCCGGCCTCGAACAGGTCGTGCAGCACCCGCTCCTCGGGCTGCAGCCGGAACTCCTCGAACGACCAGCGCTCGGACTCGGGCGAGAGGTTGCGGTGGTAGTCGTAGCAGCAGTTGATGAAGCCCTCGCCGTAGCGGTTCGCCTGGTTCGCCGGCCGGGCGTCCCAGTACTGCACGTGGCTGTCGACGACGAAGTAGCGCTGCCCGTCCTTCTCGTACATCGCGGCCTCCCCGATCGAGGTACCTCGATGGTTCGGCCGCCACGGTCAGGGGTCAACGGCGTGGTTTGCACGCCCGCGAAAAACCGGCGGATATTTCACGGGCGTGGAATCTCACGCCGTCGGGCACAATCGCGCCGTGGAGATCGCCGAGTGGCTGCGCGTGCGGCGCGAGCTGCGGGCCGGCCGGCACCGGCTCGCGGTCGAGGCGGCGGCGTCCTACCCGGACGTCCCGAAGCTCGCCGGCACCCCGCTGCTGACTCGCCCGGAGTGGATGCCGGAGCGCCCGGTGCCGCTCGCCGACCTCGCGCTGTCTCTCGGCGCGTCGCCGCCGGTGCCCGGCCTGCCGCCCACCGGCTACGCCGCCATGATGGCCGCGCACGACGCGCCGGCGGTGTTCGAGAACCGGCCCACCTACCGGCTGCTCGAGGCCCGGCTGACCGGCGAGCCGCGGCTCGCGTTCGGCGAGGGCACGTACTTCGACAGCATCGACACGGGTGAGGCGGCCGCGCACGAGTACGCGGCCGGCGGCCCGGCCCCCCTGCGCGACGCGATCGGCGACCCGACAGACCTCGCCCGGCGCCCGGCGAACATGGCGATCAGCGCGCTGACCATCAGGCTCGGCTCGCCGCCGACGTTCTTCCTGCACTGGCGCGACCCGGCGCGGGTCGGTCACGCGGGCGGGCTGTACCAGGTGGTGCCGGTGGGGGTGTTCCAGGCGAGCGGGCCGTCGCCGGCCGAGTTCTCGCTGTGGAACTTCCTGCTGCGTGAGTACGCGGAGGAGCTCCTGGGCGAGCCGGAACGATCCGGCGTGGACTACGAGAGCTGGCCCTTCGCGGTGGCCATGGGCGAGGCCCTACGCGGCGGCCGGATCCGCGCGCACTGCCTGGGCCTGGGCGTCGACCCGCTGACGTTCGCGACGGACCTGCTCGTGGCGGTGGTGCTGGAGGCACCGGTGTTCGACGCGCTGTTCGGCGGGTGGGTCGCGGAGAACGAGGAGGGCGCGGTCACCGAACGCCCCTTCACCGCGACCGCGATCGACGGCCTCCCGATGCAGGCGGCGGGCGCGGCACTGGTGCGCCGCGCCCTCGACCTTCACGACCTCCTGCTCACCACCGCGATCGGGGCCAGCGCCAGCACGCCACCGAACACCGCCACCAGCGAGTAGCCGCCCAGGCCGTAGAGCGAACCCGCCACCAGGCTCGCCACCGCGGAGGACAGCCACACCACCGCGTCCACCACGCCCTGCAGCTGCGTGCGTTCCGCGGCCGGCAGGTCGCGGGAGAGCAGGCTGCTGCCGCCCACCAGCACGAGGTTCCAGCCGTAGCCCAACAGGAACAGCGCCAGCGGCAACCCCGACGTGTGGGCCGTCGGCGCGGAGAAGGCGGTCGCCGCGGCGACGAGCAGCGTGCCGATGCCCAGGTAGATCGTGGCGCGGCCACCCCAGCGGTCGGCGATCCGGCCGGACAGCGGCGCCAGCGCGAACATCCCGATCATGTGCGCCGACAGGATCCAGCCGATCACGCCGAGCCCGTGCCCGTGGTGCTCGAGCTGCAGCGGCGTCATCGTCATCACCGAGACCATCGCCACCTGCGCGCCGACCATCGCGATCAGCGGGCCCGCCACCTCGGGGCGGCGCAGCGCCGCCGCGACCATCGGGCGGGACAGCCGCGGCCGTGGCGGGGGCGGCGGCACGCGCGGCAGCCCGGCCGTCACGGCGAGGGCGATCACGGTCGTCACCACCGCGACCAGCACCGGGCCGGCGAGCTCGGGCAGCCCCATCAGCTCGGCCACGTGCCCGCCCGGCTTCATCAGTCCCGGCCCGAGGATCGCGCCGACCGTGCCGGCCCACACGATCACCGACAGCCCGAAACCCTTGCGCTCCACCGGATACAGCTCCGCGGCGACGTACCGGCTCATCTGCGCGCCGCCGTTGCCCAGGCCCAGCAACACCATCCCGGGCAGGAGCACGACGAGCAGCGCACCGGCCGCCGCGCCGAACGCGATGATCGCGCCGGCCACGGCCGCGGCGTACAGGCCCAGCAGCACGGGCCTGCTGCCGCGTCTGGCCATCAACGCGCCGGCACCGAGCGTGCCGAGCGCGGTGCCGATGACGCCGAACGCGCCCGGCACGCCGCTCCACGCCGGGCCCGCGGTCGCGCCGGCGATCAGCGTGCCGGCCGTGCTGGCGCCGGCCATCGCGGTGTTCATGGCGGCGACGCCGGAGAACAGCGACGTGGCCGAGCGGCGTACCGGGGTCTGCAGGATCGTCATGCCAGACAACGTTAGGCAGGTTCGACGCGTTTTCGAATGGCCTGACGCAGGCGTATGGTCGCGCCCACCGGCACGACGAAAGGATTGTGGTGGCGATGACCTTTCGTTCGGAAAGACCCCTGGACAAGGTCGACTGGCAGATCGTCGAGGAGCTGCAGGCCGACGGCCGGCTGTCGTTCAAGGAGCTCGGCCGGCGGATCAACCTGTCCGCCCCGGCCGTGGCCGAGCGGGTGCGTCGGCTCGAGGAGACCGGCGTGATCACCGGCTACCGCGCGAACGTCGACGCGCGCGAGGCCGGCTATCCGTTCCTCGCGTTCGCGCAGCTGCGCTGCACGCTCGGCCACTGCCTGCTGAAGACCAGCACGGCCGCCGACTACCCGGAGGTCGTCGAGGTGCACAAGCTCTCCGGCGACCACTGCACGATGCTGAAGGTCCGCGCGGCCACGCTCGACCACCTCGAGGGCCTCTTCGAGCGCCTCGGCCAGCACGGCGAGCTGCGCTCGTTCGTCGTGCTGTCGACCCAGTTCGACGGCCGGCCGGTCAGCGCGCCCGTCGCGGACTACCTGACCGCGACCCGGGCGGAGGGCTGGTCCTGACCGCCGTCAGGCGAAGTCCGGTGTGTACATGCCGCTGAGGAACTCCACCAGCAGCCGCTCGCGCAGCCGCGGCGCCGCGACCGCGAGCATCGAGTTCACCTCGGCCATCCGCTCCGGCGCGGCGACGCCGGTCATGCCGGCCGCGGCGAGCAGGCCGGCGAACTGCTCGGGCGTGAGCCCGGCCGGGTCCAGCGCGCCGATCGCCGCGACCAGGTCCGGCGCGAGGCGCACCGGGCCGGCCTTGCGTGCGGCGGCCACGGCGTCGGCGAAGTCGGTGAGCAGCGCCTGCTCGGTGCCGCTGTTCGCGGCCGTGACCGTGAGGTGCAGGTTCGCCGGGGAGGCCGCGAACCCGAACTGCGGCTGCACGTACCAGCGCCGCGCGGTCATCTCGTCGGCCACGGTGAACACGTCGAAGTCGTCGGTGGCGGCCGCGACCGCGAGCAGGGTCGAGATCGGGTCGCCCAGCACGCGCAGGCCGTCGATCGCCTCGACGCCGGCGCGGATCCGGCGGACGGCCGACAGCGTGAGCGACGCCAGCCGCGCGTAGCCGGCGTCGCCGAGGTGGCGCAGTACCGCCCACGCCGCGGCCAGCGGGCCGCCGGAGCGGGTGGACTGCAGCGTCGAGTTCAGCATCGTGTACCCGGGCCAGCGGGCGCTCGCGAAGTACTGCGCCCGCCGCAGGTCCGCCGAGGCGTGCAGCAGCACAGATGTCCCTTTTGGACAGTAGGCGTACTTGTGCAGGTCGACTGACAGGCTCGTCACGCCGGGCACGGACAGGTCGAAGTCCGGCACCACGACACCCAGCCGGCGGAAGTGCGGCAGCACCCAGCCGCCGATGCACGCGTCCACATGGCACCGCACGCCCCGCTCGGCGGCAGCGGCGGCGACGGGCACGACGGGGTCGACGACGCCGTGGGCGTAGGACGGGGCGCTTACCACGACGAGGACGGTCCGGTCGTCGAGCGCGGCGGCAATCGCGTCGGCGTCCGCCTGGAACGACACCGGGTCGACCGGCACGCTGACCGTCTCGACTCCGAAGTAGTGGGCCGCCTTGTGGAACGCGGCGTGCGCGGTGGTGGCGAGCACCATGCGCGGCCGGTCGATCTCCGGCCGCGCGTCGCGGGCGGCCTGCACGGCCAGCAGGCAGCTCTCGGTGCCGCCGGAGGTCACCGAGCCGGCGGTCGCCGGGCCGCCGCCGAGCAGCGCGGCCGCGGTCGCGACGACGTCGTTCTCCATGCGCATCAGGCTGGGGAAAGCGGTGGGGTCGAGCCCGTTGGCCGAGCTGGCGAGCGCGTGCGCCCGCGCGGCCAGATCATCCACACCGGACAGCCCGCTGTCGTAGACGTAGGCGAGCGTGCGGCCGCCGTGGGTCGGCAGGTCGCCGGCCCGCAGCGCGCGCAGCTCGTCGAGTACCTGGTCGGCGGGAACTCCGGCGGTCATGCGGATACCTCCAGCGCGCGCCGGCGCAGCAGCGGCAGCCCGGCGAGGGCGAACAGGGCGGGGACGAGGGCCGCACCGAGGACGACGGCGGTGACCGCGCCGGATGGCTGCGTGACGTCCGTGCCTGCTGAGGACACGTAGCCGCCGATCGCCAGCACGAGCCCGTACAGGGCAGGGCCGAGCGCGAGGCCGAGCGTCTCGCCCGCGGTCCACACGCCGGCGAACAGGCCCGCGCGGATCTGGCCGGTGCGGCGCTCCTCGGCGCTGATCACGTCGGGAAGCAGGGCGAGCGGGAAGACCTGCATGCCGGCGTACCCGACGCCGACCACCGCGGCGAACGCGACCGCGGCCCACGTGGGGAACACCCGCGCGCCGAGCATGCCGAGCACGCCGGCGGTGAAGACGAGCGTGGCGACGATGTAGCCGATCCGCTTGCCGAACCGGAGCGCGACCCGTTGCCACACCGGCATCACGAGCAGCGCGGGCGCGACGAAGGCCGCGAACAGCAGCGACTGCAGTCCCTTGTCGCCGATCGCGACGCGGGCGACGTAGTCGACCCCGGCGAGCAGCGTCCCGATGCCGACGGCCTGGATCACGAACGCGCCGAGCAGCCAGCGGAACGGCCGGCAGTCGCGGATGGCGGCGAAGACCTCGCGCCAGTTCGACACCGACGGCAGGACCCGGCCGAACGGAACGCGCGCCGTGCCGATGAACACGCCGACCGCGCCGAGGATGATCACGACGCCGACCGCGATGCCCATGATGCGGTAGCCGGCGATCCCGCCGACGGCGTCGCGGACCGCGGGCGCGCCCGCGCCGGACACCAGGATCGCGATGGCCAGCACGGCGATCCGCCACGCGGTCAGCCGGGTGCGCTCGTCGGGGTCACCGGTCATCTCGGCCGGCAGGGCGTTGAACGGCACCTGGAAGAACGCGAACGCGGTGGCGCACAAGAGGAACATTCCGGCCACGTACAGCGCGTCGATGGCCGCCGAGCCGGTGTTCGGGCCGGCGAACAGGCCCGCGAAGAAGATCGCGAGCGCGATGCCGCCGCCGATCAGGTACGGCCTGCGGGCGCCGATGCGCGTGTGCGTGCGGTCGCTGATGCGGCCCGCGATCGGGTTGAACACGACGTCCCATGCCTTGGGCAGCAGGACGAGCAGCCCCGCGACCGAGGCCGGCACGGCAAGCGTGTCGGTGAGGTACGGCAGGAGCAGCAGCCCCGGCACCGTGCCGAACGCGCCGGTCGACAAGGAGCCGAGCGAGTACCCGAACCGCGTGCGCACGGGCAGCCGGTCCACCTCGGTCGGAACGTGAGCCGAATTCATCATTGCGCGGGACCCTACGGTCGGCAGGAGCGCGCGTCCAGTGGATGCGCGCGGTCCGGCGATCGGACGTGGCGAGTCCATCACCCCGGTAGCCCGAGTCCAACACCCGCCCCGATCCAACGTCGCGGCGGCGCGCCAATCCCGCGCGCGGTGGGTCGGCGGGTCGGAGCCCCGCGGCGCGAGGCGGGTGGGTCAGTCCCAGGCGAGGGTCAGGCGGACGTGCTTCTTGTCGATCACGTATGCCGCCGCCACGTCCGTGCCCGCCGGGTACGCGTCGATGCGCAGGCCGTCCGAGTCCGGGCGGCCCGCCCCGTCCCATGCGGACACGTGCGCCGCGAGCTCGTCGGCGATGCGATCGGCGCCCGCGGCCACGAGCTCACCGTTGTCGCTGATCAGCGTGGCCAGGCCGAAGTCGTCGAGGATGCCGGCCGTCGTGGCGCCGGGCGGCCCCTGCAGCGGGGCGGCCGCGAGGCGCGGGTCGGGCTCGTGCGACCCCAGCGCGAACCACCGCGGCTCGCGGATCGCCAGCCACAACGCCAGCCCGTCGAACAGCTCCATCTGTGTGGGCGACACGCCAGTGCGTACCTCGCGCTCGGGTGCGGCCAGCGCCTCCAGCACGGCCGCGGTGTCGATCTCGCGACCCTCGGGCAGCGAGAGCGTGAGGTGGGTTTCCTTGTCCAGCACGAAGTTCCGGTCCGGGCCGGCGGACGCGCCACGCATCCGCATGAACCCGCAGGGCCGGGCGGACCTGCTGGTCCAGTGCTCGTCCTCGCGCTCGAAGCACACCGACCGCTGCACGCCGCGCAGGTCGAGCGGGACGACGAGCCGGCCGTCCGGAGCGAGCTGCTCGTGCCAGGCCGGCGCGAGGTCCCAGACGCCGACCGTCGCGATGATCCGGTCGTACGGGCCGTGCGCGCGGTCGCCGAGCGCGCCGTCCGAGGTGAGCACCGTGACGCCCGCGGTGCCCGCGGCGGACAGGTTCTCCTCGGCCCGGCCGACGATCTCCGGGTCGAGGTCGATGCTCACGACGTGCCCCTTCGGGCCGACGATGTGCGCGATCAGCGCGGCGTTGAACCCCGTGCCGGCGCCGATCTCCAGCACGCGCTGGCCCCGGGCGACCTCGAGCTGGTCGAGCATGATCGCCATGATCGTGGGCTGGGACGACGAGCTCGACGGCATCCCGCTGTCGTCCCACTTGGTCACGATCGCCTCGTCGCGGTACGCGACGTCCGGCGCCACGTCGGGCAGGAAGATGTGCCGTGGCACGGTGCGCAGCGCGTCCGCCACCAGCGCGTCGACCGCACCGCCGCGCTCGCGGACCGTGGCGAGCAACTGCTCGCGCAACCCGTTCAGCTCGACGCCCAACGTGCCTCCCGTTCGTTGAAACCGACCGCAATGCTCCCATTGCCGACACCGTCGCCGGCAACCCCCAAAACGAGGCGACGGTGCCCCGCCGGCAACCGGCGGGGCACCGTCGCCTGTGGATCTACTGCGACCGCTGGTAGGCGCGGAACGCCCGGGTGGCGAGCCAGACCGCGGCGAGCGCGACCGCGAGCAGCCCACCCAGCCGTGGCCAGATCGCCGCCCATTCGGGGCTCGCCGACAGCGCCTCGCGGCTGGCGACGACCGTCCAGTCGACCGGGTTGTACGCCGACACCGTCCGGATCCACTCCGGTGCCGACTCGCGGGCCATCATCGCCGAGGACAGGAACGACAGCGGCAGCGTCAGCATCGTGGAGAAGCCGATCAGCGACTCCCGGGTGCGCAGCATGAGCGCCATCCCGTTGGACAGCGACGCGAACGCCGCGGCCAGCAGGACCGACGCGCCGAGCATGATCACCACGCCGGCGACGCCGCCGGTGAACGACGCACCCAGCAGCAGGCCGATGACCACGATGATCAAGCCCTGCACGACGATCGTCACCGCCTGGTTCGCGACCGACGAGACCATCATCGCCATCCGGCTCACGGGCGAGGACAGCATCCGGTCCATGACCCCGCGCTCCATGTCGTCGATGAAGCCCATGCCGGCCCACCCGCTGGTGAACAGCACGGTCATCACGACGACGCCGGGCGTGAGGAAGTCGATGTAGGACCCGGACGCGAAGCCCGGCAGCTCGACCACCCGCTTGAACAGCTGCCCGAACAGCAGCAGCCAGATCATCGGCTGGATAAGCATGATCACGACGAACGCGGGCTGGCGCGCGGTGGCGCGCAGCAGCCGGCCGGTCAGGTACGCCGAGTGCGGCGCGACAGTGGACGCGCCTGCGTGCCCGCTCATGCCGCCCTACCTTCCGCGGCCGCGAACGAGCGGCCGGTGTGTCGCAGGTAGACGTCGTCGAGCGCCGGCCGGGCGACCGTGACCGCCGCGACCGGGACCGACTCCTTCTCCAGTGCCGCGAGCACCGCGGGCACGGCCGACGCGCCGTGGTCGACCCGCGTGCGGATCGTCCGGCCCTCGACGGTGACCTCGCGGGCGCCGGCGAGCCCGCCGATCGCGGCGCGGGCGCGCGCGAGGTCGGCGGCGAGGTCGGCCTCGGGCGACAGCTCGATCACCACCGCGTCGCCGCGCAGCTCGCTCTTGAGCTGCTCGGGGCTGCCCTGCGCCACGGCCCGACCGCGGTCGACGATCAGCAGCCGGTCCGCGAGGTGGTCGGCCTCCTCGAGGTAGTGGGTGGTGAGCATGACCGTAAGCCGCTCGTGCGAGGTGAGCCTGCCGATCTCCGCCCACATCTCGGCCCGGGCCTGCGGGTCCAGGCCGGTCGTCGGCTCGTCGAGGAACAGCACCTGCGGGCTGTGCACCAGCCCCATGGCGACGTCGAGCTTGCGCTGCATGCCGCCGGAGTACGTCCGCACCACGCGCTTGGCCGCCTCGGCCAGGCCGAACCGCTCGAGCAGCTCGTCGACACGGGCCCGCACCGGCTTGCCGCGCATGCCGTGGATCCGGCCGGCCAGCAGCAGGTTCTCCCGGCCGGTCGCCATCGGGTCGGTGCCCGACCCCTGGGTGACGACGCCGATCGTGCGGCGCACGTCGTTCGGCCGGCGCAGCACGTCGATGCCGGCGACCGACGCGGCGCCGCTCGTCGGCCGCGACAGCGTGGTGAGGATCTTGATGGTCGTGGACTTGCCGGCGCCGTTGGGGCCGAGCAGGCCGAACACGGTGCCGGCCGGCACGGTGAAGCCGAGCCCGGCCAGCGCCTCGACCTGGCCGTAGGTCTTGACGAGCTCGTCGGCGACGATCGCCGGCGCACCGCCCGGCGGGGCGGACGCGGAGTGGCGGCCGGCCGTGGCGCGCCCTGTGGACATGGTCATCTGCTGACCCTTCCTGGTGGTGTGACCAGGTCGATCCGCGCAAACGGCCAGCTACAGTGGAAAGCGCAGCCTGGGTATGCGAGCCGTCACGGATCGAATCCTGGGTTTCTGGTCGCTGGCCGGGTGTTGCCGCACCCGGCCAGCGCTGCGTCTGGCTCCCCTCCCCCTTCTCCCCGATCGCGTATATCCGAAGTCGAGTATGATACTGACATCACGATGACGTCAAGACTGATGTCACCATGCCTACGCGACTACTCGACGCGGCGCAGGTGCGCGCTCGCCCGGGCCCAGTCCGCCTCGCTCGGAAGATCGCCGCCCTCGTGCGCGCGCTGCCAGACCTCCAGGCCCTCGAGCGAGCCGTTCTTGAGCTTGTCGATCAACTCGCGGACGAAATCCCGCTCGGCGCGGCGCAGCGCCCGGGCGTAGTCCGACTCGATCGCCCAGAGGTAGGGCATGCCCTGCCGGGCCATCTCGTCCAGCACGCCACCCATCGCGGCGATCTCCGCGTCGAGCCGGCTGAGCCGGGTCTCCAGCAGCCGTCGCACGTCGTCGGGCGCGATCACCGGCATCAGCGACAGCGCCGCCTCGAACTGGGTGAACTCCTTGACCGGCAGGGAAAGCAGGTCGGACATCCAGTCGACCAGCTCGACGCGGCCCTGGTCGGTGATCGCGTAGACCGTGCGCTCGGGCCGGCGCCCCGCGCGGATGGTCTCCTGCACGTCGATGAGCTCGTGCCGCCGCAGCGACTCGACCACCGAGTACAGCGAGCCGTAGTTGAGCTTGATGCTCTCCTCCTTGGCCCGCTCCCGCAGCGTGTTGGACATCTCGTACGGATGCATCGGCCGCTCCGAGAGCAGTGCCAGCACGGCCAGCGCCAGCGGGTTGGACACCTTCCGCTTCCTCATGGCAGCCACCGTACCGCAAATATCCGAATTCGAGTACTCACCTTCGAGGAAGCATGCTCGGTGTTGAATTGGGGACGTGACCGAACCTCAGACGGAATACCGCCAGTACCGCTTCACGCTGCCGCCCGGCGGCACGGACATCCTCCTCGTGCGGCACGGCGAGTCCGCGCCCGCGCGCGAGGGCATGGAGTTTCCGATGGTCGACGGGCACGGCGACCCGCCGCTCGCCGCGGAGGGCGAGCGCGAGGCGGTGCTGGTCGGCGAACGCCTGGCGGTCGAGCCGCTCGACGCCCTGTACGTGTCGGGACTGCGCCGCACGGTGCAGACCGCGGCGCCGCTCGCCGAGAAGCTCGGGATCACGCCCGCGGTCGAGCCGGGGCTGCGCGAGGTCAAGCTCGGTGACTGGGAGGGCGGGCTGTTCCGCATCCGCGTCTCGGAGAACCACGAGATCGCCCAGCGCATGTTCCAGACGCAACGCTGGGACGCGATCCCGAACGCCGAGTCCACAGAGGACCTCGCGGCCCGGGTGCGGGCGGCGATCGAGCGGATCGCCGCGGCACACCCCGACCAGCGGGTGGCGGTGTTCACGCACGGCGGCGTGATCGGCCAGGTGGTCGCGATGGCCACCGACTCGAAGCCGTTCGCGTTCATCGGCGCGGACAACGCCTCGATCACCCAGCTCGTGGTGACCGACGGGCGCTGGATCGTACGCCGGTTCAACGACACCGCACACCTGCATCCGGCGTTCACGGTGCGCGCGGAACCCCTGACCTGACAAGGAAAGCGCCCTCGTGTCGCACGGCACGAGGGCGCCTTCGCTCACCTCTCCGCCGCGTACTGCCGGAACACCTCGCCCGGCGACAGCGCGCGGTCGAGGAACATCAGGTCGTCCATGCGGCAGTCGCACGGGTTGCGTTCGACGTTGTTCTGCGGGAAGCTCCCGCCGATCTTGATGCCGCGCGGGTCGCTCGCCGTCGTGACGTCCGGCTCGGGCGGCCCGTCGACGAGCCAGGGATCGCCGGCGACCGTGTAGAAGCCGTCGAGCGGGCGGCCGTTCTTGTACAGGGCCATCTCGCCGGTGTCGTAGTCGAACGTGGCGGCCAGGAACACCCATTCGCCCGGCGGCAGGACCGCCTGCCAGTCCTGGTCCGCGGCGAACGTCTGCGAGCTGCCGCCGTCGACGCGCCGGCCGAGCGCCACGACCCGCAGCTCGCCCGACACGTCGATCACCTCGAGCAGCGCGCGGACGGCGTGCCCGTCGGAGTCGCCGGTCAGCACGCCGGCGAGCCCGACCGCGTTGTACCGGTCGGCCGGGTCCGCGGTGTTGGTGTTGAGCGCGGGTGCCTCGCCGACGACCTTGAACCAGCCGAGCACGCTGGCCTGCCGCGCGGCGTTGAACCGGTGCAGCGACTCCATGCCGGCGGCGTCGTAGCTGCCGGCCTTCCAGTCGTCGTTGCCGAGCGCCGTCGGGCTGACCTGCCTGGTCCGCAGGACGTGCCCGCCGCGATCGTGCTCGCGCATCGCGGCGCCGCCGTTGACCAGCCACATGTCGGTGTGCGACCGGCCTCGATCCCGTTCCACCGCGGGGTTCGCGGGCACCGGGTGTTCGAAGTCGTAGTACGCCACGAGGTTCCGCTGCAGCGACGGGGCCACACCGGATCCGGGCGGGGCGGCACTCGCGGGCACCGGGAGCGCGAGCGCCGTGCACAGCGCCGTCACCACCACGGCCGTCCGGCGCATCACGACCCCGCCGCCGTCCCGGTGACCCGGAAGCCACGCGCGCGACCGATGTTGTCGAACGACCCGAACCCGGTCCGGCCCGACGCGAACGTCCGGTCCACGGCGGTCATCAGCGGATCCTCGGCACCGTCCACATAGACCGCGATCTCACCCGAGTCCGCGCAGTGCACCACGCGCACGTCGTGCCAGTCGGTGTCGGTGATCGCGGGCGGGGCGCCGCGGGACAGCTCTGGGTTCCACTGGTCCTCGATGCGCACCCGGTCCGCGTCGTTCACCACGAAGATCCCGTTGTGCGGGTAGATCGTGTTGTCCGTGGACAGATGCGCGTAGTAGAACCGCGTGTCCGACGCGTACCCGAACACGACGATCACGTCCCGGTTGGTCACCTCGACCGGCGTGTCGAGGCGGACCTTCGCGTCGATGCGGACGGAGCCGAACGCGGGCCCCTTGGTAAGCACGGCGTACTCGAACGGCCGCCGCGGTCCGGGCGGGGCGGTGCCCGCCTCGGCGAGGATGATCTCTTCGCCGCGGAAGTCCCACTTCGCCGGGGTCTTCGGCGCCCAGTCGCCCGCTCCCGCGGCGGCGACCCGGGTGTCGCCGGTGTCGCAGCTCGCGAACCGCTTCGTGCCGGTCACCTTCCACACCTTTCCGTCGGCCTTCGCGAGCAGGTACAGCTCCCCACGGCCGTCGTGGCCGAACCGGAGGTCGACCCGGTCGTCGCCGGCCAGCTGCTGGAACGAGGTCCGGTCGCCGGCGGCGTCGTAGACCATCAGCTGGTGGATCGTGGCCATCGGCCGGCCGTGGCGCATCTCGTTCGCCTCGGTGTAGAACACCCGGCCGTCGACGAGGTCGGTGAACACGTACTTGCCGCGCAGCGCGGGGACGTCGTGTCCGCGGTAGACGAATCCGCCGCTGATCGCGTGCCCGGAGTCGGAGCACAGCGGGTGGCCGGGCGGCGGGTTGTGGTCGAACGCGGCCACCGGGTAGACGTAGCCGAACTGCTCGTCGTTCTCCGGCAACGGGTACACGCCGCACTGCGGATCGCCGCGCTTGTAGACGAACGGGCCCTCGCGCTCGCTCCAGCCGAAGTTGTCGCCGGGCCGGACCTCGTAGACCGACTCGATGCGGTGCTCACCGATGTGGCCGAGGTACATCCGGCCGGTGGCGGTGTCCCAGCTGAAGCGGTGCGGGTCGCGCATGCCGGTCGCGTAGATCTCGTCGAGCACACCGTCGTCGCCGGCGAACGGGTTGTCGCGCGGGATGCCGAACCGGCCGCCGGTGCCGTCGGTGCCCGCCGGGTCGATGCGCAGCAGCTTGCCGTACGGGGTGGTCAGCTCCTGCGGACCGGTCGTCGAGGCACCCAGGCCACCGTCGCCGGAGGCGATGTAGAGCATGCCGTAGTCGCGGCCGCCCTTGCGCGCGGTCGGGTTGAAGTCGATCTGCTGGATCGCATGGACCTGGCCCTTGTAGCCGATGCGCAGGACCTCGCGGCGGGTGCCGCTGAACGTGTCGGCGGCGGGGTCGGCGGCGGTCCACTCGGTGACCACCGCGTGCAGGATCGGGTCGGGCTGGCTCGGCCACGTGGTCGGCTTGGCGAGCCCGGCGCCGTTCTCGCTGTGCACGGTGTAGAGCTTGCCGTTGCGCTTGAAGTCCGGGTGGAAGGCGACGAACCCCGAGCCGGTGCCAAGGCCCCGGCCGGAGAAGAAGTCGGGCGCGAAGACGGCGCCGATGTCGAGGTAGACATGCGGCCGGCGATCGCGGCCGACGAGGTAGACCTTGCCGTTGAGGTCGGGCACGTAGAAGCGGCCCGAGCCGTCCGGGACCTCGCCGAGGTGGTTGATGCGCGCGTGCCGCATGAGGCGCGGGTCGGTCGGCGGTGGAACGGGTTCGGTCTTGGGGAACTGGGCGAACTCCTCGACGGTGATGCCGAGGCCGGACTGGACCGGGTCGGGCAGGGGATCCTGGATGGGTTCGTCGGCCGTGCCCTCGCTCGTGGCGGCCTGCCGTGGTGTGGATTGGGCCGCCGTGGGTTCGGCCGTGGGTTCGGCCGCGGCGGTCGGCCCGGACAGGCCGAAGACCAGTGCGAAGCCGGTGATCGTGCCGAGCCACCGTCTCGTTCGGGACATTTTCGCCCACCACCTTGGGGGGTCGAGGATGCAGGAAAGCGCTTTCCGGCAAGCGCTTTCCCGACCCTACAGACGGCCTCCCCGCACGCGCAAGGTGTGCCGGTGGTCGGATGTCCACAACCAAGATCGCCACCGGCCGATTTCGTCGGTGTCACTCTCGGCCCCGGGGGGCTCGAACTTCGTTTTCGGGCCGGTTGTCCACAGGCTCGGCGGCGACCGCCGAGATTGTCGGCACCTGCCGGTACGGTGGATCCCGGGGGCCGGAGGCCGCGTCCATCCGCCATTCGAGTGAAAGATCAGATCAATCGCGCTCCGGCGAAACCCCCGCCACAACTCAAGGAGTCGTCCCTGCCATGCAGACCCCCGCGAACCCGACCGCACGAAGAAGGGTGCTCGGTGCGATCACGGCGACTGTCACTACCGTGGCACTGATGCCGGCCATGTCCACGTCCGCGAACGCCGACC
>NZ_DATBKY010000287.1:0-9646 GCF_036555685.1 Actinophytocola sp.
ACGGAGGAGGGAGGACGGCGAGTAGCGGAGGAGCGGAGTGAACCATCAGACACTGGGAGGAACCATGATCGCCTCCAATGTGGACGGGCAGGCCCGGTGGCGGGCGTCCGTCATGGACAACTACGGCACGCCCGCGCTGACCCTGGTCCGCGGCGAGGGCGCGCACGTATGGGACGCCGACGGCAACCGCTACGTCGACCTCGTCGGGGGCATCGCGGTCAACGCGCTCGGCCACGCCCACCCGGCCGTCGTCGAGGCGGTGACGAACCAGATCGCCACCCTCGGCCACACCTCGAACCTCTACGTCAACCCGGTCTGCGTCGAGCTGGCGGAGACGCTGCTGGACGTCGCCGGGCTCGCCGGGCAGGCCAAGGTGCTGTTCGCCAACTCCGGCGCGGAGGCCGTCGAGGCCGCGGTCAAGCTGACCCGGCTCACCGGCCGCACCAAGCTCGTGGCGTGCGAAGGCGCGTTCCACGGGCGGACCATGGGTGCGCTGACCGTCACCGGCCAGCAGCCCAAGCGCGCGCCGTTCGAGCCGCTGCTGCCGACCGTCACGCACGTGCCCTTCGGCGACGTCGAGGCGCTGCGGTCCGCTGTGGACGGTGAGACGGCGGCGGTGTTCCTCGAGCCGGTCCTCGGCGAGGGCGGTGTCCACCCGGCCCCGGCCGGCTACCTGCGGGCCGCCCGTGAGATCACCACGGCCGCCGGCGCGCTGCTCGTCCTCGACGAGGTGCAGACCGGCGTCGGCCGGCTCGGCAGCTGGTTCGCCTTCCAGCAGGCCGGCATCACGCCGGACGTCATCACGCTGGCCAAGGGCCTCGGCGGTGGCCTGCCCCTCGGCGCGTGTATCGGCGTCGGCGCGGCGGGAGAGCTGCTCAAGCCGGGCCAGCACGGCACCACGTTCGGCGGCAACCCCGTCGCCTGCGCCGCCGGCCTCGCCGTGCTCCGCACGATCGCCGCCGACGGCCTGTGCGAGCACGCCGCCGCGCTGGGCAAGGAGATCGTCGCCGGCGTCGAGGCGCTGCGCCACCCGCTGGTGACCGGCGTGCGGGGGAGCGGCCTGCTGCTCGGCATCGGCCTCGCCGAGCCCGCCGCCACCGCGGTCGCCGGTGCCGCCGCCGCGGCCGGCTACCTGGTCAACAACGTCCAGCCCGACACGGTCCGCCTCGCCCCGCCACTGATCCTCGACGCCGCCGACGTCAAGGGCTTCCTGGCGGCGCTGCCCGAGATCCTCGACGCCGGCGGGGAGGCCTGATGGTCCGCCACTTCCTGCGTGACGACGACCTGTCGCCGGCCGAGCAGACCGAGGTCCTCGACCTCGCCGACCGGATGAAGGCCGACCGCCTCGGCTTCGACGTCCTCCGTGGCCGGACGGTCGCGACGATCTTCGAGAAGAACTCCACGCGGACCCGGCTGTCTTTCGAGGCCGGCATCGGCCAGCTCGGCGGCCGGCCGATCGTCATCGACGGGCGCACGATGCAGCTCGGCCGCGAGGAGACCATCGAGGACACCTCGCGGGTGCTCTCGCGCTACGTCGACGCCGTGGTGTGGCGGACCTTCGCCCAGGCCCGCATGACCGCGATGGCCTCGGTCTCCACGATCCCGGTGATCAACGCGCTCACGAACGAGTTCCACCCGTGCCAGGTCCTCGCCGACCTGCAGACGGTCCGCGAGCGGCACGGCAAGCTGGCCGGCGTCACGCTCACCTACCTCGGCGACGGCGGCAACAACATGGCCCACTCGTTGCTGCTCGGCGGCGCCACGGCGGGCCTGCACGTGCGCATCTGCGGCCCGGCCGGCTTCCAGCCGCACGGCGAGATCCTGCTCGACGCCAAGCACCGCGCCGAGGAGACCGGCGGCAGCGTCTCGTTCGTCGCCGACCCGCACGCCGCGGTCGACGGCGCCGACGTGCTGGTCACGGACGCGTGGACGTCGATGGGGCAGGAGAACGACGGCCGGGACCGGGTGTCGCCGTTCCGGCCGTACCAGGTCAACGCCGGGCTGGTCGACCGTGCTGCGCGGACCGCGATCGTGCTGCACTGCCTGCCCGCGCACCGCGGCATGGAGATCACCGACGAGGTGCTCGACGGGCCCGCGAGCGCGGTGTGGGACGAGGCGGAGAACCGCCTGCACAGCCAGAAGGCGCTGCTGGCGTGGCTCATGGCGGCGGAGCGCCGATGACCACCGCCGGTACGTCCCGCGTCGCCCGGCAGGGCCGCATCGTCGAGCTGGTGTCCTCGATGGGCATCCGCAGCCAGACCGAGCTCGCGAAGCTCCTTGCCGCCGAAGGCATCGACGTCACCCAGGCCACGCTGTCCCGCGACCTCGACGAGCTGGGCGCGGTGAAGCTGCGTGGCGTGGACGGCGGTGCCGCCGTGTACGTCATCCCGGAGGACGGCAGCCCCGTGCGTGGCGTGCGGGGTGGCACGTCCCGCCTCGCCCGCCTGCTCGCCGAGCTGCTCGTGTCCGCGGACTGCTCGGCGAACCTGACCGTGTTGCGAACCCCGCCCGGTGCCGCGCAGTTCCTGGCCAGCGCGATCGACCGGGCAGCCCTGCACGAGGTCGTCGGCACGATCGCCGGCGACGACACGGTGATGGTCATCGCCCGGGAACCGTTGTCCGGCAAGGACCTCGCCGACAGATTCACCGCGCTCGCGGCGCGAACAAACGTGACCGAAGAAGGAGAGACCAATGACTGAGCGGATCGTGCTGGCCTACTCGGGCGGCCTGGACACGTCCGTGGCGATCGGCTGGATCGCCGAGGAGACCGGAGCGGAGGTCGTGGCCGTCGCGGTGGACGTCGGCCAGGGCGGGGAGGACCTCGACACCATTCGCAAGCGGGCGCTGGACTGCGGCGCGGTCGAGGCCGTCGTCGCCGACGCGCGCGACGAGTTCGCCGAGCAGTACTGCCTTCCCGCGCTGCAGGCCAACGCCCTTTACATGGACCGCTACCCGCTGGTCTCCGCGCTGTCCCGGCCGGTGATCGTCAAGCACCTCGCCGAGGCGGCGAAGTACCACGGCGCCACCACCGTCTCGCACGGCTGCACGGGCAAGGGCAACGACCAGGTCCGCTTCGAGGTCGGCATCGGCGCGCTCGCTCCCGACCTCAAGGTGATCGCCCCGGTCCGCGACTTCGCGTGGACCCGGGAGAAGGCCATCGCCTACGCCCACGAGCGGAACCTGCCGATCGACCAGACGAAGTCCTCGCCGTACTCGGTGGACCAGAACGTGTGGGGCCGCGCGGTGGAGACCGGCTTCCTCGAGGACATCTGGAACGCACCCATCGAGGACGTCTACTCCTACACCGACGACCCGGCCGTGCCGCGCGACCCGGACGAGGTCGTGATCACGTTCGACAAGGGCGTGCCGGTGGCCGTCGACGGCGAGACCGTGACCGTGCTGCAGGCCATCCAGCAGCTCAACCGGCGGGCCGGCGCGCAGGGCGTCGGGCGGCTGGACATGGTCGAGGACCGGCTGGTCGGCATCAAGAGCCGCGAGGTGTACGAGGCACCCGGCGCGATCGCGCTGATCGCCGCGCACCAGGAGCTGGAGAACGTCACGGTCGAGCGGGACCTCGCCCGGTTCAAGCGCCAGGTCGAGCAGCGCTGGTCGGAGCTCGTCTACGACGGCCTGTGGTTCTCCCCGCTCAAGGACGCGCTGGACACGTTCATCGCGAAGACCCAGGAGCACGTCAGCGGCGAGATCCGGCTGACCCTCCACGGTGGCCGCGCGGTCGTCACGGGCCGGCGCAGCGAGCAGTCGCTGTACGACTTCAACCTCGCGACCTACGACGAGGGCGACACGTTCGACCAGTCGCTCGCCAAGGGCTTCGTGCAGCTGTGGGGCCTGCCGTCGAAGATCGCGGCGAAGCGCGACCTGCACCATGCCTGATCCCGTTCAGCTGTGGGGTGGCCGGTTCGAGTCGGGACCGGCCGAGGCGATGGCCGCGCTGTCCGCGTCGACCCACTTCGACTGGCGGCTGGCGCCGTACGACATCGCCGGCTCCCGGGCGCACGCCCGCGTCCTGCACCGCGCGAAGCTGCTGACCGACGACGAGCTCGCCGGCATGCTGGCCGCGCTCGACCGGCTCGCTGACGACGTGTCGTCGGGCGCGTTCGTGCCGACCGTGGCCGACGAGGACGTGCACACCGCGCTCGAACGCGGCCTCATCGAGCGGGCCGGCCCTTCGCTGGGCGGCAAGCTCCGCGCGGGTCGATCGCGCAACGACCAGGTGGCGACGCTGTTCCGGATGTGGCTGCGCGACGCCGCCCGCCGGGTCGCCGCTGGTGTGGTCGCGGTGATCGAGGCGCTGCTGCACCAGGTCGACCAGCACCCCACCGCGGCGATGCCCGGCCGTACCCACCTGCAGCACGCCCAGCCGGTGCTGCTCGCACACCACCTGCTGGCCCACGTCCAGGCGCTGCTGCGGGACGTGGACCGGCTGCGGGACTGGGATCGTCGGGCCGCGGTGTCGTCGTACGGGTCGGGTGCGCTCGCCGGGTCGTCGCTGGGGCTGGATCCGGCGGCGGTGGCGGCCGACCTGGGATTCGCGTCGGCGGCGGAGAACTCCATCGACGGCGTCGCCGCGCGGGACTTCGCCGCGGAGATCGCGTTCTGCCTCGCGATGCTCGGCGTGGACCTCTCCCGGATCGCCGAAGAGGTGATCATCTGGACCACGGCCGAGTTCGGCTACGCGCGCCTCGACGACGCGTGGGCGACCGGCAGCTCGATCATGCCGCAGAAGAAGAACCCGGACGTCGCGGAGCTGACCCGCGGCAAGGCCGGCCGGCTGATCGGCAACCTCACCGGGCTGCTCGCGGTGCTCAAGGCCCAGCCACTCGCGTACAACCGGGATCTCCAGGAGGACAAGGAGCCGCTGTTCGACTCGGTCGAGCAGCTGGAGCTGCTGCTGCCGGCCATCGCCGGCATGGTCGGCACGCTGCGGTTCGACACCGCGCGGCTCGCCTCGTTGGCTCCGGCCGGGTTCACGCTGGCGACCGACATCGCGGAGTGGCTCGTGCGCCAAGGGGTTCCGTTCCGGGACGCGCACGAGGCGGCGGGGGAGTGCGTGCGGGTCGCCGAGTCGCGCGGCGTGGGCCTGGAGGCGCTGACCGACGAGGAGCTGGCCGGGGTGCACCCGTCCTTGTCGCCCGAGGTGCGCGACGTGCTGACGGTCGAAGGCTCGATCGCGTCGCGCGACGCGTACGGCGGGACGGCGCCGGCACAGGTCGCCGACCAGCGCGCCCGAGTGACGGAGGTGCTGGCCGACCTGCGGAGCTGGCTTGCATAAAACGTGTGCACACTAGTTGTGCATAGATAGTGTGCACAGTTATTGTGCACGTGTGAAGAACGTCGAGCTCGACAGCCGTGCCATCCGCGTACTCGCCCACCCGCTGCGGTCCCGGCTGCTCAGCGCGCTGCGGCTGCACGGGCCGGCCAACGCCACGGCGCTCGCCGAGCGGCTGGGCACCAACACCGGTGCCACCAGCTACCACCTGCGCAAGCTCGCGGAGGTCGGCCTGGTCGAGGAGACCGGCGAGGGACGCGGCAAGCAGCGTTTCTGGGCCGCCGCCCAGGACTCCCACAGCTGGCGGAACACCCGGTTCGACGCCGACCCCGACGACCGGTCCGCGGCGGGCTGGCTGCGCCAGCAACAGCTGCGCTACCTGGTCGACCGCGTGGAGGAATGGGAACAGGAACGTAGCCGCTGGCCGGCGGCGTGGCGGGACGCGGCCAGCATGTCCGACGCCATCGTCGAAGTCGGCGCCGACCAGCTGGCCGAGCTCATGGAGGAGCTCTACGAGGTGCTGCTGCGGTACCGGGACCTGCCGACCCCGGAGGGCGGCCGGCAAGTCGTCGTGCACGTCGTCGGCCTGCCCGCCGAGCCGCGGAACGCGCCGTGAACGTGCACCGGCGGTTCCTCGTGCTGCTGGCGCTGCGCTGGTTCCCGGTCGGCCTGTGCCTCCCGATCGGCGTGCTGCTGGCACTGAGCCGGGGCCTGACACTGGCCGAGTTCGGGCTCGCGGCATCCCTGCAGGGGTTCGTCGTGCTGGCGCTGGAGCTGCCGACCGGCGGGCTGTCCGACTCGTGGGGGCGGCGGCCGGTCCTCGCTCTCTCGGCTGTGGTGGCGCTCGGCTCGATGTCGTTGCTGGTCGTCGCCGACTCGGTCGCCGAGTTCGCGGTATTCGCCATGCTGCAGGGCGTCTACCGCGCGCTGGACAGCGGGCCGCTGGAGGCGTGGTACGTCGACGCCAGGCTCGCGGCCGACCCGTCCGCGAAGCTGGAGCGCGGGCTGTCCGCCGGCGGGATGGTGATCGGGCTGACCATCGGCGCCGGCGCGCTCGCCACCGGCGGGCTCGTGGCCTGGGCCGACATACCCGGCGTCCCGGCTCTCGTGGTGCCGGTGCTCGTCGCCCTCTGCGTGCAGGTCGCCGGGCTCGTCGCGATCGTCCTGCTGGTTCGTGAACCGCCGCACCCGGACGGCCCGCGCCGGCTGCTGGCCTCGCTGCGGGACGTGCCGAAGGCGATCACCGACGGCATGCGGGTCGTCTGCCGCTCCCGGATCCTGCTGGCGCTCGTCGCGGTGGAGTTGTGCTGGGGCTTCGGCATGGTCACCTTCGAGACGCTCATGCCGGTCCGGCTGTCCGAGGAGGTCGGCGGGCCGCAGGCGGCCGCGGCGATCACCGGACCCGCCGTCGCAGTGGGGTGGCTCGCCGCCGCGGCCGGGTCCGCGCTGGTACCGCTACTCAGCGCCCGGATCGGGGTGGCCGTCACCGCGGGCGTGCTGCGGATCGCGCAGGGCGTCGCGGTGGCCGGCATGGGCCTGCTCGCCGGACCTGCCGGGGTGCTGACCGGCTACCTTGCCTCCTACCTGGTGCACGGCGCCGGTGGCCCGGTGCACATGACGTTGCTCCATCGCGAGGTGACGAGCGAGCACCGAGCCACGGTGATGTCGGTCAACTCGATGATGATGCAGCCGGCCGGCTCCCTGGGCCTGATCCTGCTGTCCGCGATCGCGTCCGGCGCGTCGGTGAGCGTGGCGATCGTGGTCGGCGCGGTCGTCCTGGCCCTCGCGGCGCCGCTGTACCTGCCGGCGGCCCGCGCGGAACAGGCCCGGCTGGTCGCCGTATAGGCTCGGCCGCGTGGCCGCTCCCGGTTCCGTCCTCACCCGCGCGGAGCTGGCGGTGGACCCGCTCGACGCCGCGAAGCTGCTGCTGGGCTGCGTGCTCGAGGCCGGCGAAGTCCAGGTCCGGCTGACCGAGGTCGAGGCATACCGGGGCGGCGACGACCCCGCGTCGCACTGCTACCGCGGGCGGACCCCGCGCAACGAGGTGATGTTCGGCCCGGCCGGTCACCTGTACGTCTACTTCGTGTACGGCATGCACTTCTGCGCGAACGTCGTCTCGCTGACCGACGGCGTGCCCGGTGCGGTGCTGCTGCGTGCGGGCGAGGTGGTCGCGGGCTTCGACGTGGCCCGTGCGCGCCGGCCCGCCGCCCGCAGCGACGCCGAGCTCGCCAAGGGCCCGGCCCGGCTGACCGGCGTACTCGGTCTGGAACGCCACCACAACGGCGTGGACCTGACCGACCCGGAGTCGCAGGTCCGCCTGCTCGCGGGTGACCCGGTGCCGCCGTCCCTGATCCGCACGGGCCCGCGCGTGGGCGTGGCGGTCGCGATGGACGTCCCGTGGCGGTTCTGGATCGACGGCTCGCCGTCGGTCAGCACGTACCGGCGCGGCGGCAAGGCGGCCCGGCAA
Organism: Actinophytocola sp.; assembly: GCF_036555685.1. Classification (GTDB taxonomy): domain Bacteria; phylum Actinomycetota; class Actinomycetes; order Mycobacteriales; family Pseudonocardiaceae; genus Actinophytocola. The sequence goes on from NZ_DATBKY010000287.1 coordinate 7,755, forward strand.
AAGCGCTCGCCCCTGCCACGCGCGGCTCGCTAGCGTCGTGCCATGACCACCTCGTCGACCACCTCGTCGCGCGCCCACGCCGTGCGCCGATATCGCGGCGCCGCCTGATCCGGCGCCGGGCTCGTACTGCCTGGTGCGCCTCGTCGCCCACCCGTACGAGAGGATTGGTCACCGTGGGAGAACACATTCTCGACGAGCTGTCCTGGCGCGGGCTGATCGCGCAGTCCACCGATCTCGCCGCATTGCGGAAGGATCTGGACGCCGGCCCGGTCACCCTCTACGCGGGCTTCGACCCGTCCGCGCCGAGCCTGCACGCCGGCAATCTCGTGCCGCTGCTCATGCTGACGCGGTTCCAGCGGGCCGGGCACCGGCCGATCGTGCTCGCGGGTGGGGCGACCGGGATGATCGGCGACCCGCGCGACGTGGGGGAACGGACGCTCAACTCGCTCGACGTGATCGCCGAGTGGTCCGAGCGGATCCGCGGCCAGCTCGAGCGGTTCGTCGACTTCGACGACTCGCCGACCGGCGCGATCGTGGCCAACAACCTGGAGTGGACCGGTGACGTGCCGGTGCTCGAGTTCCTGCGCGATGTCGGCAAGCACTTCTCGATCAACGTCATGCTCGCCCGGGAGACGGTCAAGCGCCGGCTCGAGGCCGACGGCATGTCGTTCACCGAGTTCAGCTACCTGCTGCTGCAGTCGTTCGACTACCTGCAGCTGCGCCGCAAGTTCGGCACGAAGCTGCAGGTCGGCGGCTCGGACCAGTGGGGCAACATCATCGGCGGCGTCGAGCTGGTCCGCCGCGTCGACGGCCAGACCGTGCACGCGCTGACCGCGCCGTTGGTCACCGACGCCGAGGGGCGCAAGTTCGGCAAGTCCACCGGCGGCGGGCGGGTGTGGCTCGACCCCGAGCTGACCTCGCCGTACGCGTGGTACCAGTACTTCGTCAACACCGGCGACGCGGACGTGATCCGGTACCTGCGGTTGTTCACGTTCCTCCCGCGCGAGGAGATCGACGCGCTCGAGCAGGACGTGGCGCAGCGCCCGCAGCTGCGCTCGGCGCAACGCAAGCTGGCGGAGGAGTTCACCCGGCTGGTGCATGGTGACCACGAGACGGCGCAGGTCATCGCGGCCAGCCAGGCGCTGTTCGGCCGGGGTGAGCTGCGGGAGCTCGACGAGTCGACGCTGAAGGCCGCGATGGCGGAGGCACCGACCGGCTCGGTCCACCTGGCCGACGAGCCCACGATCGTGGACCTGCTGGTCGCCTCCGGGCTCACCCCGAGCAAGGGCGCCGCCCGGCGGGCCGTCGGCGAGGGCGGGGCGTACGTCAACAACGCGAAGGTGACCGACGAGGGCTGGCAGCCGGCGAAGGAGGACCTGCTGCACGGCCGGTGGCTCGTCGTCCGTCGGGGCAAGCGGAACACCGCGGGCGTCGAGGTCCTCGTCTGACCTCGCGGGCGCCGGGAACATCCGGCCGGGCTCGCACGTTGTCATACCTGGTGCCCCGTTCGGTGGTCCGCTGACCAGCGAAGATGATGTTTGAGGGGGGCCGGTTGGAGGGCCCGATCCGGGTGCGTGTAACTTTCTCTCTGCCAGCGCGGAACGGGCCCGGTACACCGGGAACGAGCGCCGGCAGGGGGTCACGAACCAAGCTCTCACGCGAGTGATAGAGTGGGTGACCCTCGGCTCGGAGCGATCCGGGCCAAAACCGAGGACAAGCCCCCGGAACATACTGCAGTTGCAGTTTCGGATGGGTGTGCGTGTGTTGTTTGAGAACTCAACAGTGTGCCGAATATGATGCTAGTGAGCTTGTGCCTGGGCTTTTGTGGTTCAGGTTTGCTGGGATGTTTTCTCTCTTGATGCATTGTTGGAGAGTTTGATCCTGGCTCAGGA
>NZ_DATBKY010000288.1:0-30746 GCF_036555685.1 Actinophytocola sp.
GCCCGCCGACCAGATCAACCCGGCGGTCGTCGAGGCCATGGCCGAGCTCGGGCTCGACCTCTCGAAAGCATTCCCCAAGCCGCTGACCGACGACGCCGTGCAGGCATCGGACGTGGTCATCACCATGGGCTGCGGCGACGCCTGCCCCGTCTACCCGGGCAAGCGCTACCTCGACTGGGACCTGCCCGACCCGGCCGGCAAGCCGGTCGACCAGGTCCGCCCGATCCGGGACGAGATCGACCGCCGCGTCCGCGCGCTGCTCGCCGAGCTGGTGCCCGCCTGACCTTTCCCACGACGCTTTCATCGTTTATCGTCGATTGACGATGAAGGGAGCGTTCGATGCTGGACCGCGACACCGCGACCACCTATGCCGGCTGGTTCCGCGCGCTCGCGGACCCGACCCGGGTGCAGATCCTCAACCTGCTCGCGACGACCGGCCGGCCGATGACCGTGGGCGAGGTCGTCGACCACGTCGCGGTCGGCCAGTCGACCGTCTCCGCGCATCTGAAGATCCTCACCGAGGCCCGGTTCGTGCTCGCCGAACCGCGAGGCACCGCGCGCCTGTACCGGGTGAACGAGCGGTGCCTGACGTGCTTCCCCAGCGCGGCCGACGTCGTCATGGGCCGCCCGGCGGTCGCGTTCGCCGAGGTCGCGTGCGGGGAGGCTTCGGCATGAGCACCGGCATGAGCACCGGCATGAGCACCGGCATGGGCACAGACGAGGTTCGCGAGCGCTACGCGGCCGCCGCGCGGCGTGCGATGGCCGGCGAGACCAGGGTCCGGACGGCCGACGACCCGTTCGGCTCGGTCCACTACGGCGACGAGGCCGCCGGTCTCCCGGTCGCGACGAGCATGGGCTGCGGCAACCCGATCGCGGTCGCGGAGCTGCGCGAGGGCGAGACCGTCCTCGACCTCGGCTCCGGCGGCGGGCTCGACGTGCTGCTCTCCGCCCGCCGCGTCGGTCCCGCCGGCCGGGCGATCGGCCTGGACATGACCGACGACATGCTCGCGCTCGCCCGCCGCAACGCCGCCGAGGCAGGCGTCACCAACGCCGAGTTCCTGCGTGGCCGCATCGAAGAAGTCCCACTGCCCGACTCGTCAGTCGACGTGGTCATCTCGAACTGCGTGATCGCCCTGGCCGCGAACAAGTCCGCCGTCTTCGCCGAGATCGCCCGCGTCCTTCGACCCGGCGGCCGGCTCGGCATCACCGACCTCATCGCCGACGACACCCTCACCGACGCCGAACGTGCCGCGGGCGCCGACGTCGAATGCCTCGCGACCGCGCTCACGGCGGGCGCCTACCGGTCCCTGCTGGCGGCGGCCGGCCTGGCGGAAGTCGAGGTCCGGCCCACCCACGACGCGGGCCACAAGCTCACCTCGGCGATCATCCGCGCCACCAAACACGTGACCACAGTGCGCGGCCCGGCAAGCCGTCGACGGCTGCCGGACGAGCAGGCGTGACCGGACTGGAACCTGGCTCCGGGTTTCCGGGGTGAGGTCGTGGGGTATTTGCCGCCTTCATGGAGGGCGGCACGGCTTTCAACGTTGACGAGCCGACGCGGGACGAGCTCGGGGGCCGCTACGAGCTCGGCGACCTGCTCGGTTCGGGCGGTATGGCCGATGTGCACGTCGCCCGGGATCGGGTGCTCGGCCGCGACGTCGCGATCAAGTTCTTCCGGCCGCTCGACGACCGGGCAGACCAGGCGCGGTTCGTCGGCGAGGCGCGGATGCTCGCCGGCCTGTCGCATCCGGCCCTGGTCACCGTCTTCGACGCCTCCTTCGAAGATCAGCGCCGGCCGTACCTGGTCATGCAGCTGGTCGAGGGCGGCACGCTTCGGCAGCGCATCAACACCGACGGCGCGCTCCCGGCCGGCCAGGTGGCGGGGCTCGGCGCCCGTCTCGCGACGGCACTCGCCCACGTGCACGCGAACGGGATCGTGCACCGGGACGTCAAGCCGTCCAACGTGCTGATCGACTCCGGGGGCGACTACTACCTGGCCGATTTCGGCCTCGCCTGGGCCCTGGGTTCCGCCCGCCTGACCAACACGGGCGAGCTGGTCGGCACCGCCTGCTACCTGGCCCCGGAACAGGTCACCGGCGCCGTCGTCGGCCCGGAGGCGGACATCTACGCCCTCGGCCTGGTGCTGCTGGAATGCCTGACCGGCCGGACCGAGTACGAGGGCTCCGACATCGAGGTGGCGGTCGCGCGGCTGTCCCGCTCACCGAACGTGCCCGACGACTTCGGTCCCGCGTGGCACCAGCTGCTGACGGCCATGACCGAGAACCACCCGGCCAACCGGCCCGACGCCATGGAATGTGCGCGCCGCCTGCGTGCCATCGCGGAAGGCGGAAGCCGCGTCCACCCCGAACCGCGCACGGCCGTGCTCCGGATCGAGCCGCAGCCGCCGAGCCGGACCGCCGTACCGCCGCGGCGGTACCAGGGGAAGCTGCGCGCCGGCCTCGGCGGCGTCGGCGTGGCGGGCGTGATGCTCACCGCCGTGCTGCTCGCGACGCCGACCGGTACCGCGGGCCAGCCGGTCCCCGGCAGCGCTCCCGACCGTCCCACCACCGCGCCGGGCCACGACCGCGGACAGCCCGCCGCGGCCCGTGCCGGCAAGCAGCGACCGGTGGCCGCCGAGCGGCCCGCACGGTCCGGCGCCAAGAAGCCGGCGACCAGGCACGCGTCCCCAGCGAAGAGCGAACAGCCCAAGCACGCCCCCAAGGCACACCAAGAAGGGCACGCCGACGCCAAACCGGCGAAACCCGGCAAGACCAAATGACCCGGACGCGTGGCGTCGCCGTCAACGGACCTGCTCCCACCCCCGCCTCGGGGCTCGGCTGCCCTGCCGCACGTCGCGGCTGCGGTAGACGATGTAGGGCCGGGTGAGGTAGCCGAGCGGCATCGAGAACACGTGCACGAGCCGGCTGAAGGGCCAGAAGGCGAACAGGACCCATGCGGCCACCGCGTGCAGCTGGAAGCCGATCGGGGCCTGGGTCATCAGTGCGGGCTCGGGCTGGAAGTAGAAGATCGACCGGAACCACGGCGCGACCGTCTGCCGGTAGTCGTGCGGGTGGCCCGTGAGGTTGCCGAGCACCGTCGTGCCTAGCCCGAGCACGATCGTGCCCACGAGCAGCACGTACATGATCTTGTCGTTCCGCGTGGTCGCGGAGAACACGGGACCGACCGTGCGGCGCCGGTAGACGAGGATGGCCGCCCCGGCCAGCGTGCAGGTGCCGGCGAGGACGCCGAGCGCCACGGCGGTGGCGTGGTAGGCCGTCTCGCTGATGCCGATCGCGTCCGTCCACGACTCCGGAATGAGGAGCCCGCCGATGTGGCCGAGCGCGACGAGCAGGATTCCGAAGTGGAACAGCGGGCTGCCCAGGCGCAGCAGACGCCTCTCGTAAAGCTGGGACGAGCGCGTGGTCCAGCCGAACTTGTCGTAGCGGTAGCGCCACACGTGCCCGACTACGAACACCGCGATCGACGCGTAGGGCACGGCGACCCACAGGAAGATGTCCAGCGCGGTCATCGCACGCTCCCGTCCGCCGCGTAGGGCGACAGGCCGACCTCTTCCTCCGGCGGCCCGTCGGCGGAAAGCTGCGCGACCTTCGCGTGGTCGAGCCGGCCCAGCGGAGGCAGGGTCGCCGAGACCGAGTCGAGCACGTGCGCCCACGGCGAGCCGGCCTCGCGCAGGCCGAGGCGCATCAGTTCCAGGCCGGCGCGATGCTCGATCAGCAGGCGTCGTCCCGCGGCGGGATCGCCGGTGGCCGCGAACTCGAGCACCACCGCCAGGTGGTCGGGCAGCTCGTCCTCGCCGAGTACCAGACCGGCCGCGCGGTAGGCGTGCTTGAAGCGCAGCAACGCCATGCCGCGCTTGCGCGTGTCGCCGTAGGCGAAATAGGTGAGGTACGGGCTGAACCGCTTGCGATGGTCGAAGGTGGCCACGTAGTCGGCGGCGAGCTCGGTGAGCGGGGTCGCGTCGAGGTGGTCGAGGAAGGCTGCCAGCGGCTCGCCGACGGCCGGCGGCAGCCGCCGGACCGCGGCACGCAGCAGCGGCTGCCGGTCGAGCAGCTGCTGGTCGGGGTAGCTCAGCAGCAGGGACTGCACCTGCCAGGCGATCACGGCCGCCTCCCGGGTGATGACTTCGGTGGTACCGGGTTTCCCTTGCCGTCCCAGTTGAGCAGGTTGACCCGCTCGGTGGTCGGCGCCTCGCTGGTCTGGCGGTCGCGCAGCATGCGGAAGTTCTCCACGGCGATCGGCGCGGGGCCGCCCGAGGCCTCGCCGAACGGGCCCGAGCCGCCCATGCCGGGGCCGCCCTCGTAGTCGAGGCTGCACTCCGTCGCCAGCTCCTCGAGGCCGTGGGCCTGTTCGGCGTGCGCGGGCGGGATGACGTAGCGCTCGTCGTACTTGGCGAGGGCGAGCAGCCGGTACATGTCGTAGACCTGCTCGCCGGTCATGCCGACCGATGCGGCGATCTCCTCGCGCGGCTCGCGGCCGAGGTTGATGTCGCGCAGGTAGCTCCGCATCGCCGCGAGGCGGCGCAGCACCGCCTCGACGGGCGCGACGTCGCCAGCGGTGAACAGCCGCGCGAGGTACTCGACCGGGATGCGCAGCGCCTCGATGGCGGCGAACAGGTTGCCGTTGTCCTCCGCGTCGTGGCCGGTGTCGCGCACGACGTCGACGACCGGCGACAGCGGCGGGATGTACCAGACCATCGGCATGGTGCGGTACTCCGGGTGCAGCGGCAGCGCCATCCGGTACGTGTTGATCAGCGCGTACACCGGGGATCGTTGCGCCGCCTCGACCCAGTCGCGCGGGATGCCGGCCCGTTCGGCCTCCCGCGCGACGGCCGGGTCGTGCGGGTCGAGGAACACCTCGCGCTGGGCCTCGTACAGCCCGGTCTCGTCCGGTGTGGACGCCGCGGCGAGGACCTTGTCGGCGTCGTAGAGCATCAGGCCGATGTAGCGCAGCCGGCCGACGCAGGTCTCCGCGCACACGGTCGGGATGCCGACCTCGACGCGCGGGAAGCAGAACGTGCACTTCTCGGCCTTGCCGGTGCGGTGGTTGAAGTAGACCTTCTTGTAGGGACACCCGGACACGCACATCCGCCAGCCACGGCAGCGGTCCTGGTCGACCAGCACGATGCCGTCCTCGCTGCGCTTGTAGATCGCACCGGACGGGCACGACGCGGCACATGACGGGTTGAGGCAGTGCTCGCAGATGCGCGGCAGGTAGAACATGAACGTCCGCTCGAACTCGAAGCGGACCTTGTCCTCGATGCCCTTGCGCAACGGGTCCTTGTGCCCCTCGTCCGGCGCCCCGCCGAGGTCGTCGTCCCAGTTGGCCGACCACGTGATCTTGGTGGGCTCGCCGCTGATCAGCGACCGCGGCCGGGCGACCGGCGTGTGCTCCTGCAGCGGTGCGCTGGTGAGGGTGTCGTAGTCGTAGGTCCAGGGCTCGTAGTAGTCGTCGATGCTGGGCAGCTTGGGGTTGGCGAAGATCGTCAGCAGCTTGCGCAGCCGGCCGCCGCCCTTCAGCGTGAGCCGGCCGCGCTTGTTCAGCGTCCAGCCGCCGCGCCAGCGTTCCTGGTTCTCGTAGGTGCGCGGATATCCTTGCCCCGGCCGGGTTTCCACGTTGTTGAACCACACGTACTCGACGCCCGAACGGTTGGTCCACGCCTGCTTGCAGGTGACCGAACAGGTGTGGCAGCCGATGCACTTGTCGAGGTTCATGACCATCGCCATCTGAGCCATGACGCGCATTACCGCCTCCTCCCCGGAATTTCCGTGCGATAGCTGCGTTGGCGACGACGCCGCGCGACGGCCGGTTGATCGTGGTCGGCCGCCGGCACGTGCCCCTGCGGATCCGTTGATCGGTGGGCACCTTCCCTGACCATCAGTACGTCACCTCCTGGCTGCGGCGGCGGATGACGGTGACCTCGTCCCGTTGGTTGCCCGTCGGGCCGAGGTAGTTGAACGCGAAGGACAGCTGCGCGTAGCCGCCGATGAGGTGGCTGGGTTTGATCAGCAGGCGGGTCAGCGAGTTGTGGATGCCACCGCGCTTGCCCGACGTCTCCGCGCGGGGCACGTCGATCAGCCGGTCCTGCGCGTGGTGCATGTAGACGGTGCCCTCGGGCATCCGGTGGGACACGATGGCGCGGGCCACGACGACCCCGTTGCGGTTGACGGCCTCGATCCAGTCGTTGTCCGCCACCCCGATCTTCGCCGCGTCCTGTGTGGACATCCAGATCGTCTGGCCGCCGCGGGAGAGGCTGAGCATGAACAGGTTGTCCTGGTACTCGGAGTGGATCGACCACTTCGAGTGCGGCGTCAGGTACCGCACGGCGACCCCGGACTCGCCCCGGGACCCGATCTTCAGCTCGCCGAACAGCGCGGTCATGTCCAGCGGTGGCCGGTACACCGGCAGGCACTCCCCCAGCTCGGCCATCCAGTCGTGGTCGAGGAAGAAGTGCTGGCGGCCGGTGAGGGTGTGCCACGGCTTGAGCCGCTCGACGTTGATCGTGAACGGCGAGTACCGCCGCCCGCCGGTCTCCGACCCGGACCACTCCGGCGACGTGATCACCGGAACGGGTGCGGACTGGGTGTCGGCGAACGTGATCCGTTTGCCCTCGTGCTCGGCGGCGAGATCCGCGAGCGGCATGCCCGTCCGCCGTTCGAGTGTGTGGAACCCCTGGGTCGCGAGATGACCGTTGGTGGTGCCGGAGAACGCGAGGATCGCCTCGCACGCGTGGACGTCCCGCGCCAGCGACGGGCGGCCGTCGGCCGGGCTGCCCGGGCCGCGGCGCACCGCGCCGTTCTTGTGTCGCAGGTAGTCGACCTCCGCCGCGAGCTCGAAGGTGACGCCCTTCGTGGTGGCCCCCAGCGTGTCGGCGAGCGGGCCGAGCGCGGCCATCTTGTCCGCGATGGCCGCGTAGTCCCGTTCGACGACGGTGAGGCGGGGCATCGTCAGCCCGGGTACCGGTTCGCACTCCCCCGCCCGCCAGTCGCGGACCCGGCCGTGCGGGGTGGCGAGCTCGTCCGGGGTGTCGTGCAGCAGCGGCGTGGCGACCACGTCCCTGCGTACGCCGAGATGCGTCGCGGCGAGCGCGCTGAAGGCCCTGGCGATCTCCTGGAACGCCGACCAGTCGGTGCGGGTCTGCCACGGCGGCGCGATGGCCGGGTTGAACGAGTGCACGAACGGGTGCATGTCGGTGGTGTTGAGGTCGTGCTTCTCGTACCAGGTCGCCGCGGGCAGCACGACGTCGGAGAACAGCGTGGTGCTGGTCATGCGGAAGTCCAGCGACAGCAACAGGTCCAGCTTCCCGGTCGGGGCGCCCGGCCCCGTCTCCTGCACCGTCTGCTCGGCGCGCAGCGACGAGTCCGTGCCCAGCAGGTGCTTGAGAAAGTACTCGTTGCCCTTGGCCGACGAGCCGAGCAGGTTCGCCCGCCACACGCTCAGCACGCGCGGGAAGTTCTCCGGGTTGTCCGGATCCTCGCAGGCGAACCGCAGCCGGCCGCCCTTCAGCTCGTCCACGACGTAGTCCGCCCCGGACTCCCCGGCGAGGGCCGCCTCGTCGGCGAGGTCGAGCGGGTTGCGGTCGAACGTCGGGTACGACGGCATCCAGCCCAGCCGGGCGGACAGCGCGATGAGGTCGGCGGTGCTCTTCCCGCCCAGGAACGAACTGTGTTTTCCCGGGGAGCGGCCCCCGGATCCCCGGGGATCATAGCGATGCTGGTCGGTGTGCAGGTACCAGTAGGCTGTCTGGATCATCTGCCGCGGCGGGCGGGACCAGTCGAGCGCGAACGCGAGCTGGGACCAGCCGGTGACCGGCCGGCACTTCTCCTGCCCAACGTAGTGCGCCCAGCCGCCGCCGTTGACGCCCTGGCAGCCGGTCAGCGTGGTGAGCGCGAGGAACGCCCGGTAGATCGTGTCGGAGTGGAACCAGTGGTTGGTGCCGGCGCCCATGACGATCATCGAGCGGCCGCGGGTCTCCTCGGCGTTGGCCGCGAACTCGCGCCCGATGCGGGCCGCGGCCGCCGCGGGCACGCCCGTGATCGGTTCCTGCCACGCCGGCGTGTACGGCTGCGCCGCGTCGTCGTAGCCGGCGGGCCACTGGCCGGGCAGGTCCGCGCGCGCGACGCCGTACTGCGCGAGCAGCAGGTCGAACACGGTGGTCACCAGGTGGCCGCCGACTCGCCGGGCGCGCACGCCGCGTCGCAGCGTGCCCGGCTCGTCGAAGCGGGGCAGCTCGACCTCGACCGGCTCGCCGTCCCCGATCGACAGCACCGGGTCGACGTCCCCGAGGTCGAGGTTCCACCTCCCGGCACCCGCCTCGCCGTACCGGAATCCGAGCGAGCCGTTGGGCACCGCGGGCTCTCCGGTGGCCGCGTCCAGGAGAACGGTCTTGAAGGCGGCGTGCTCGGCGGCGTCGCCGAGGTCGTCCGCGGTCAGGAACTTGCCCGGCACGTGCACGCCGGCCCCGACGTCACCGCGTTCGTCGAGCCGGACCAGGAACGGCAGGTCGGTGTAGCGCTTGGCGTAGCCGGTGAAGTACGGCACCTCGCGGTCGACGAAGAACTCGCGCAGGAGCACGTGACCCATCGCCATGGCGAGCGCGCCGTCGGTGCCCGGCCGGGCGGCTAGCCACTCGTCGGCGAACTTGACGTTGTCGGCGTAGTCCGGGGAGACGGCGACGACCTTCTGGCCGCGGTAGCGGGCCTCGGCCATCCAGTGCGCGTCCGGCGTGCGGGTCACCGGCAGGTTGGAGCCCCACATGATCAGGTAGCCGGCGTCCCACCAGTCGCCGGACTCGGGCACGTCGGTCTGGTCGCCGAACACCTGCGGCGAGGCCACCGGGAGATCGGCGTACCAGTCGTAGAACGACAGCATGGTCCCGCCGATCAGCGACACGAACCGCGCGCCCGACGCGTGCGAGACCATCGACATCGCCGGGATCGGCGAGAACCCGGCGATCCGGTCCGGCCCGTACCGCTTGATCGTGTACACGTGCGCCGCGGCGGCCAGCTCCGTGGCCTCCTCCCACGACGCCCGGACGAGCCCGCCCTTTCCGCGCGCCGCCTTGTACCGCACGGATCGGTCCAGGTCCTCGACGATCTCGGCCCACGCCTGCACCGGGTCACCGGTCCGCGCCTTGGCCTCCCGGTACATCTCGAGCAGCACACCGCGCACGTACGGGTAGCGCACCCTCGTGGGCGAGTAGGTGTACCAGGAGAACGCGGCCCCGCGCGGGCAGCCGCGCGGCTCGTACTCCGGCCGGTCCGGCCCCACCGACGGGTAGTCGGTCTGCTGGGCCTCCCAGGTGATGATCCCGTCCTTGACGTAGACCTTCCACGAGCACGATCCGGTGCAGTTCACCCCGTGCGTGGACCGGACGACCTTGTCGTGGCTCCACCGGTCGCGGTAGAACTCGTCCGCCTGCCGGCCGCCGATCTTGTGCAGCGTCCGCAGGTCCGGGGAGACCTCCGCGCGGGTGAAGAAGCGGCGGGTGCGTACGAGGGCGTCGGTCAGCTCGTCGTCCACCATGATCACCTCTCAGCCGGCCGTCGCCACGGCCTGGCGCACGGCGGTCGCCGTGAACAGCGCCGCCGCGAGCGCGACGACGGCGAGCGCGGCGAACCCCAGCGCGTAGGACGACAGCGCGCCGTACAGCGCGCCCATGACAAGCGGCGGCACGAAGCCGCCCAGCCCGCCGGCCGCGCCCACGACCCCCGTGACCGCGCCGACCTTGTTCGCCGGTGCCAGCAGCGCGACGAGCGCGAAGACGGCACCGCTGCCCGCGCCCAGCGCGGCGGCCATCGACAGGAACGCGATCGTGCCGAGCGGCATCAACGCCGGGGTGAACGCCTGCACCGCCGCCCCGGCCACGACGACGGCGAGCGCGGCGGTGAGCACCCGGACCGGGTCGGTCCGGTCGGAGAGCCAGCCACCGAGTGGCCGCATCACGACCGCCAGCAACACGAACCCGGCCATCCGGTTCGCCGCGTCGGCCTGCTCGAGTCCGTACGCGGTCTTGAGGTAGGCCGGCAGGTACACCGAGAACGCGACGTACCCGCCGAAGGCAACCGCGTACAGCGCCGCGGCCTGCCACGTCACCGGCAGGCGTGCGGTCGCCGCCAGCCGCTGGCCGAGCGAGCCGGTCGGCACCGTCCGGTCCGGCGAGTCCCGCAACACCGCCAGGGCGACCACGGCGTAGACCGCCAGGACCGCGGCGGTCACCACGAACGGCGTCGGCACGCCACCGGCGTCGACGAGCTTCACGGTGGTGAGCGCGCTGATCGCCGTGCCGCCCATGCCCATCCCGAAGACGCCGATCGCCAGCCCGCGCCGCTCGGGCGGGAACCACGCGTTGACGAACGGCACGCCGACCGCGAACGCCGTGCCGCCGATGCCGAGGAAGAACCCGCCGACCAGCAGCGCGGCCAGCGACGAGTGGCCGGCGAGCCCGACGAACAGCACCGGCACGATGGTCACCGCGGAGACGAGGGGGAACATCACCCGCCCGCCGTACCTGTCGGTCAACGCCCCGACCGGAATCCGGCCGAGGGAACCGACCACGACCGGCACCGCCACGATCAGCGCCTGCTCGAACGCGGTCAGCCGGAGTGTCTCCTGGAACATCGGCCCGAGCGGGCTCAGCAACGCCCACGCCCAGAAGTTCACGGCGAACCCCACCGTCGCGAGGACGAGCATCACCGCCCGGCGACCCGCCGAGGGCGCCTCACCACCGCCGCGACTGCGTGACACCTCCGTGCTCACGAGCTGTACCTCCCTCTGACAGTCGAGGCACCTGGCCATCGTCTGCCAGACCAGCCGCGACCGCATCTCGGCGCGGCGGAACGGCCGTGGGCACCCGTGGTGCCGGCGTCAAGAACGGACAACCCGGCAGCGGCGTGCCGCGGCGGAGCGGGGCCACGTGGCGCGGCCGGACGGTGGCCCTGCGTAGCTGAGGGATTTCCCCAATAACCGTCGGCCGTCCTGTCTGCCAGCGTTTTCGGGCGTACCCGGCCGCCGCAGCTCCTGCCGCTGGCACGGGCTCGGCGACCACCTTCTCCCGGACGAATTGGGGTTGACATGTACAAAGTCAGGAATCTCGGGCACAGGGCCCGGCGGCGGCTGCGCGCCTGCCTCGTGATCGCCGGCGTGGTCGCCGGCCTGGGCGTGGTGGGGCCCGCGACGGCCTCGGCCGCGGGCAACGTGTGCGACTTCAGCATCGAGAACACCGACAACGTCGTCGGCGACGAGGTCAAGGCGAAGGTTCTGCAGGAGGGCGGCAACGGCGACGAGATCTTCATGGTCGTCGGCGGGAACCTCCTGCCGCAGAGCGGCACCGTCCAGTTCCCGACCGCCGGGACGGCGAAGCCGGCCAGCGCGTTCGGTCCTATCACGACGGTGCGGTTCTCCGACGGCGCGCTCAGTTTCAAGTTCGTCGAGGACGACCCCATCGAGAACGACAGGATCAGCCCGAAGAACGCCTTCTTCGCGTGCGAGCCGCAGAGCGGCACCCTGCAGCTCGTCGGCGCCGGCGCGCAGTACGAGGTGGAGGCCGTGGTCCGCGTGGTGGCGTGACCGCTCGACGAGGCGGTGACGGTCGGTCGGGCGTGTGGGTCAGGAGTGCGCACGCCCGATCGCCGCGCCCACCGCGCCGCGGCCGGTGACCCCCAGCTTCTCGAACAGCTTTGATACGTGCCGCTCCACGGTCTTCTCGCTGACGAACAGGGCGGCGGCGATCTCGCGGTTGGTCCGGCCCTCGCTCACCAGGTCGGCGACCTGACGCTCCCGCTCACTGAGTGCGGACAGCCCAGCGCCGGCACCCCGTGCGCCGTGGCGCGTCACCCGCAGGCCGAGCCGGCGCAGCTCGCGCGCGGCCTGGTCCCGGTAGCGGCGAGCGCCACATGCCTCCAGCTCTCGCAGGGCGCGGGTCAGCTCGCCCGTGGCCGCCTCCCGCTGTCCGCCCGCGAGCAGGGCCCGGCCGGCGAGCAGCCGTCCCCGCCCCGCGTCGATGCGGTCGCCGGCCCGGTCGGCCGCGTCGGCGGCGGCCAGCGCGGCCGCCGCGGCCGGCCGGACCGCGCCACGCGCGAGATCCACCGCGGCCCGGGCGCGCAACGCCTCCGCCGACCTTCCGGGGATGGTGATGCCGTCGGCCGCCCGCTCGGCGAGCGTCGCCCAGCGCTCGGCCGCCTCGTGGTGTCCACGGCCCAGCTCGGCGCGGGTCAGGATCTCGTAGAAGTGCGGCTTGACGGCGCGCTCCACCGGCTCGAGCTCCGGTCCGCCGACCGCGGCCAGCAGCTCCGCCACGCAGCGGTGTGGCTCGCCCGCCTCCAGCCGGGTCTCCGCGAGACGGCAGCTCGTGATCGCGGCGAAGTAGTTGTCGCCGACCCGCCGCGCGACCTCGACGGCCTCCTCGCCGTCGGCCACCCCGGCGGCGAGATCGCCCGACAGGGTCGCGATCCAGCCGCGCAGCGACAGCGACCAGGTGAGGAACTGATCGTTGCCGGACAGCCGGGACATCTCCATCAGGTCCTCGGCCAGCGCGGCCGCTTCGGTCAAACGACCACGCCATGTGGTGCAGATCGCCGAGCCGATCGTCATCGGCACCACCAGATGACCCTGGCCGGTGGCGCGCGACAGCGCGAGACCGCGGGCGAGGTAACGGATGGCCTCGTCGTGGTGTTCCATGCACTGGCCGTACCAGCCGAGCCAGAAAAAGGTGCCCAGCAGCTGCGTGAGCCGCCCGTCCGGCAACTCGTCGACGAGTCCGGTCGCCTCCCGGTGGTGTGCCGCGGCGGCACGCAGCCGGGCTGTCTTGTACTCCGCCACCGCGAGCGCGATCGCCGTGTTCGCGCGCAGTGCGGGATCGCCGAGCGCGGCGGCCCCGAGATACGCCTCGCGCGCCCAGGTGTGCATCCCGTCGTTGTCGTTGACGTAGAACCGGTCCGACACCAGCTCCAGCCGCAGCGCCACCGCCTCGGCCGACCGGGGATCCGGCAGCGTGTGCAACGCCGCGCGCAGCTGGGCGCCGGCCGCGTCGTGGTTGCCCAGCAGGTGTTCGATCAAGGCGACGAACGGGATAAGCCGCACGCGCGTGGCCGACCGTCGCGCCGGCAGCGCAGCGAGGATCTTGTGCATGACGTCGCGGCTCTCCGCGAGGTGACCGGCCGAACCCAGCGACGTGGCCAACGGCTCCAGCAGGTCGAGGCGCCGGCGGCCGCCCGCCGGCTGACGGTCCGCGGGGAGAAGCCGCAGCGCGGCGGTGAACCAGCGTGCGGCGCTCGCCGGCGCGTGCGGTGCGGCGGCGTGGCCCGCCTGCTCGAGCACGGCCACCGCGGCCAGGTCCCCGGGCTGCGCGGACTGCTCCACGTGGTGCGCCCGGACGGTGACCGCAGCGCCGCGTTCGTCGAGCGCGGCGGCCAGCCGGCGGTGTGCCGCGAGCCGCCAGCCGGCGCTCGCGGACGCGTAGACCGCGTGGCGCACGATCGGATGCCGGAAGCGGACCCGGCGCGGCGCCGTGGTCTCCCGCAGCAGATCCGCCGCGATCAGCTCGTCCAAACAGGACAGCGCCGCCCGCTCGTCGATCCCGGCCGCCCGTGCCGCCAACTCCGGCTCGAGCTGCTCCCCGACCACCGCCGCACCGGCGAGCAGCGCCCGGGCCGGCGGCGTCAACCGATCGAGCTCCCCCGCCAACGCGGCCCGCACCGGCACCGGCAGCTCCCCGTCCACGGCGACGCCGGCAGGGCGCCCGCGACCCGCCGACTCCCGCACCGCCCGGGCAAGCTGCTCGAGGTAGAAGGGATTGCCCCCGCTCTGCTCGTACAGCCGCGTGCGCAGCTCGTCCCCGAGATCGCCGACCAGCTCGGCCGCCTCGGCCGGGCTCAACGGCCGCGGCTCGACGGTCGTCGACCGACCGCGCCGGCGCGCCACCTCCAGTTCCGCGAGCAGTCGCGGCTGCGCCTGACGCGGCCGGTACGCGAGCGTCACCAGCACCCGCCCGCGGATCCCGCGGCGCAGCAGATGGCAGATCAACTCGACCGACGCCGGGTCCGCCCAGTGCACGTCGTCCAGCGCGACCACCACCGGCCGGCACACCGCGAGCCGCTCGAACAGCAACCGCATCGCGTAGTGCACCCGGAAGCGCTCGCCCTGCAGACCGCCCTGCCGCGCTCTCCGCGAGAAGGACGGGAAGACCGCCGCGAGCTCGGCGAGCCGCTCCGGATCAAGCTGCTCGACCACACCGGCACCCGGCGAGCTCACGTAGTCGTCCATCGCGTCGGCGAACACGCCGAACGGCTGCCCGGCCTCGAACTCGGCCGCGCGGCCGGCGAAGACCAGATGGCCACGGGCCTCGGCGGCCGCGACCATCGCGTCGAGCAGCGAGCTCTTCCCGATCCCGGGCTCACCCAGCAGCTCCACCACCCCGGAGACACCCGAGCCCACGCCGTCGAGCGCGGCGTCGAGCAGGTCGAGCTCCCGCTCGCGCCCGACCAACCGCCGACCCGCCGGCACGGCACCGCCCATCGCACCTCCGACCCGACAGTCGGCCTCCAGCCCGATAAGAGGTTCGGGTCCAGCCACCGACGGAGACACCAGCATCATCGCCGGCCACCCACGCATCGTGATGGCCACGCGCACCGAGCCACAGGGCGGCTACAGGTCCGGTACAGCCCGCAGCACCATCGTCTGACTGTGCCGAGTTGTCCCACCCCGGTCAGCGGCTGACACATCAGGAATGCAGTCACTCGAGGAGCACGTATGAAGTCCTTTTCCCTAAAACGAAAGCTCACCACGGCGCTGACTCTGGCAGCGGCGTTGACCGGACTGCTGTTCGCGTTCACCGGCACGGCCGGTGCCACCACCGAATTGACCCAAGCCCTGTGCGCGAACTTCGGTTGCGATGGCCACAATCCAAACATCCAGAACTGGCAGAGCACCTATACCGTCTACAGCATCAGCGACGGAAGCGGCTATATCGATTTGCGATCGGGTGTGACCGACGGGGATCAGTACGCCTGGGCTCGTGTCGAGTGGACTCCCGGCGGATACCCGGGCAACGTCTGGGTGGACCGCTACAGCAAGCTGTCCGGCACCTTGGAAACGGGCCTGGGCAAGCACTCGCTGTCTCAGTCGGGGGCGTGGTCGGCGCAGGAGGCCCCGAACACCTGGCTGACGTGGAGCGGCATGTATTACAACCCCAGCACCTTCGAGGTACGGGCTTGTGTCGGCTTCTCCGCCCCGGGCGGCACGACCTGTACAGACTGGTACTAGGCCAGTCCACCGCGCGCGCCACCATCGGCCACTCGACGCGGTTCATATCTCCGGGCCGGCCTCGCCGCTATCGAGGCCGGCCCGTTTCGGGCGCAACACAGCGATGGAGTCTGGCACTCCTGCCCGACCTCCGCTCCGAATGCAGGCTCGACCTCGACGGTTCACGCCGTGATCGCGAGCAACTGATCAACACCGTGGCCCGGAGCCTCGCACCTTCCGGGTTACTGCCGGTTCACGGCACTCGACCAAGATCGAGCCGAGCCATACGCTGGAACTCTTTGATCGACTCGAGAATTTGCGGATAGTCGCTGACCTGACTGAGAATCGCCGGAGTCAGTTGGTCAGCAACCTGCCACGCCGCATCCACAAGCTTCTCAGCACCAATTATCGAGACATCGGTAACCGCTTTCCGCACCTGCTCGGTGAGCTGATACAACTCCTGGTAGATCCTCTGGCGACCCTCTTTCAACGCATCGCTCTCGGGGTTGTCGGCCAACTGTTCGCTATACTCCTGGTACGAGCGCGCCGCCGCCAGCGCCTCCCAACAGGCGGTTGACAAGCCGCGATAGGCACGGAGGCGTTGCTCGAACAAGCGCTGCTGAGCCGCCAACCGGCTCTGTGCCCGAAGTTGCCGATCAGCAGCTTGAGCCTGCCACCAAGCTGCCGCGAAGCCACCGATGAGAGTTGCCGCTGCCGGAATCGCCAATTCCCACCACTGCGCCATGAATACTCTCTACACAATCAAATGTTCATGGTCGTGGCTTCCCACGCCCCTGAGACGCTGTTGTTATCGGCCAACAGCGCAAGGTCTCGAATAGTTATTTTCACCTCTCTCGACGGTCTACAATGCTGGTGTGGCTGAGGTCGAGTTGATCGATTCCGACGATGCCGAGGTGGATATCGGCGACGAGGTCGTCATCCGACTGCGGGAGAACGGGACGACCGGCTACGTATGGTCGGTGCGCGAGCTGGGTGCGGGACTCGAACTGATCAGTAACGAGTTCGTACCGCCGAGTGTCCAGCAAGTGGCTGGTGCCGCCGGCGAACGTCTGGTCCGGGTCCGGGTGGTCGATGCGGTGTCGGCGAGCGTCGTGCTGGAGCACGCGCGGCCGTGGGAAGCCGCGCCGATCGAGCAACGGCGAGTGCGGGTGACTGTGCGAGGTCAGCCGGCGTAGTCGCTCGGGGTCGGACCGCCGGTGAACAGCGATCCGGACCCGAAGCGACTGGCGATCACCAGAGGTAGATCTCGTAGATCATTCCATCGGCTTCCTCGCGGACGTTGATGGGACGGCCGGTCTGGCGAGCCTGCGATGCCAGGGTGAGCAAGGCCGTGAAGGCGCCGTCCCGGCCGTTGTAGATCTTGCGCCAGCCCAGGCCGGCGACGCGGACCCAGGCGTTGCGGGTCTCGTCGATGGCCCACAGCGCGTCGATCTTGACGTTGTTGCGCCACGTACCGGTTACCTCGCCGACCGCCTCGGCGGCCATCGCCGGCGGCACCGTGACGGGTCCGGCAAGCGGCATGGACTCGGCCGCCCGTAGCGCCACCTGCCTGTCGCTGAACGCAGTTGGTTGCGAGCTGCCCGGCACGTCGGTCTCGGTCGTGCCGTCAGACGTCGGCGGATGAAGGGTCGGAGTTCCGTGGGTCATGATGTCCCTACCACGCATAGATTTGCTTGACGCTGCCGTTGTCCTCGAACATGCCGACGGGCCTGGCGAGAGCCTTCGCGGCCGCCAGTTCGGACAACATTCCCTGTGCCGTGACCATCGCGGTGCTGTCGAGCTTGAGCCATCCGCGCTGGGCCCCGTAGGCCCAGATGTTGGCGTCGTATTCGTTGCTCCACAGGCTGGCGACCTGCTGGTCGGGCAGCCAGGCGCGGATGTTGACGCCATACGCCGCACAGGTCTGGAACGTCTCGATACCGCACTCGCCATAGGCGATGCGGAAGTACCCGGCATCGCCCCAGTTCGTGCCCCAGCTGTTACGGGCGATCCAGCAACCTGCCGCATCGTCGTAGCCGATGAGCACCACGCAGTGACCGCCCGCGAGCCCACCGGAGAGGTGACGGTAGACGCCGGACCGGTAGCTGAAGAAGTCCTGGAACACGTTGAAACACGCGGTGACCGATCCGTACGTGGAAATGGACTCCTTCATCTTCGCCACGTTGCCGGAGATCGTCTCGAACGACGAGACCTTGGCCAGCCGGTTCGGCCAGTCCGCATTGAGGTTCGAGCAATCCTGGTCGCCGGCCGTGTAGGGGTAGTAGTCCTCGAACGTGACGCCCTTGTCGCGCGCGCAGGTCAACGCGGGCTCCGGCAGCCACCCGTTCGAGCAGTTGCGGCCCGCCGCGCGCCCGTGGCAGTAGAACAGATGTGCTTCGGACAGGTCGATCGGCATCGTCGTGCGGCGCGTGTACCGGAAGACGGTCTCCATGACCGCCACCGTGCCGAATGCCACGCAGGATCCGCAGGCCCCCTGATCCTTGACCGGTGTGTCGTAGCTGACGCCACCGACATTGCGGAGGTCGAAGCTCGTGGGCGCCCCGGCTGCCCGCGTATCGGCGACTGCCGCGGCGAGGGCGTCGTCGTGGGCCGGCAGTTCGGGCCGGGGCGGCACTCCGAGGCGAATCGTCCGTTCCCGCTCTTCGAGGGCGGTCATCGCCGTAGCGCCGCTGTTCCAGGGATTGCCGGCCTCGGCCAGCGCGTCCTGAAGCGCAGCGAGATCCAATGGTTGCAGTGGTCCGGTTGTGTCAGGCATATGTAATTCCCCAGACACTCAGGTAAATTGGACAGAAGTCCCCCGACCGAAAGACAATGCTCGCTTTCGGCGACGTCCCTTTATCGGAGAACCTTTCATACGTACCACCGCGCACCGTCGCGCAACAGGGACTTTCGACTTCTGTTTTCGGAAAGATCTTCCGGAGAATTCGGTCTGCCTTGTCGGAAATCGCCCTTCACGGCCAGACGTCTTCCCGACTTCGGGCGGCACGTAATACACGGACCGACCCGACGTGTCTGGGATAGTTCGCCCTGTCGACCGGTAGCGAATTCACCGATCGAATCTGTCGTAAGGCGAAACAGTCACGACGCCGCGACGAGCACTCCAGGCGGGTCACGTGGGAGGGGACATGACAAGGTTCGCCCTGCCGAGGAGCCTGGCAGGGCGAAGTCCCTGACCCGAACCAGCAATCACCAGCCAAGGAACGTTGGGTCACTCGGCCGGATCAGGTATGGCCGGTATTGATCCAGTCGCGGCAGTAGTTGAGCATTGTGTCGCCCTCGAAGCGGGCAACTTCAATGCCGAGATCGCCGAAGCCCCCACTGAACTGGGCGGTGCTGGAATAGCTGGCCCCGGTGCCGTATCCCGTGTACACCTTGTGCCAAGGGTAGTAGATCATGTTCGTATTCAGATCCTTGCCGATGACACGGATCTGCACGTGGTGATCATCGGCCAGCGTGTCGTCGACGTTGAAGTCGAGCGGCACGCTCGTGATGCCGACGTACCAGGCCCAGATATGAGCCGTGCCGCTCGCACCCGTGGTCGAGCAGGAACGATAGGCCGCAGGGGTGGGCGGATCGGCCGAGGCGGGCATCGCGGTGAGCGTCATGCACAACCCCGCGATGACCGCACCAACCGTGAACTTGAGATGCCATTTCATTAACGAGCTCCCTACTGAGACTTCAAGTGAAAGGCCCGAGCCATACACGTCGCCGCGGCGCGGTTGTTCCTCTCGTGAGTTCGAACGCCTGATGCGCGCCCGTGATCACGAGAATCACGCCGGGGTGTGTAGCCGTTCTGTAGGCAGCCTGTACTGCGGGTGGGTGGGGCATTTCCAGCGCGACGTGCCGCGGGGCGGCGGTGTGGACACCGCCGCCCCGGGTCAGTACGTAACCGTCAGTTGAGCCTTTGCACCCAGCGCAACAGCTCGTGCCACGTCGCGCCGTTGTCGGTGGTGGCGACCAGCCTGTGCGTGATCACGCAGTCCTGCTTCTGGCCGGCACAGCTGCCGGACGATGCGAGCGCCCAGCCGGCAGAGCCGACCATGCCTATCCGCGACACGCCCGCGGGCAGGCCCTGCGCCGACTTCGGCGTCGCCGCCGCGGTCGACCCGTTCGCCGCGGGAACGCGACCCAGCCGGCCACCGGCCGGGTCCGCGACGGCGACCGACGAGTCGCGCGCCACCGACACCGCGGGGGCGACCGCGGAGTCGGTGGCCGTCCGCACGGCTCCGGTCTCCCGCCAGCTCGCGCCGTTGTCGGTGGAGGTGAGCAGGCCGACCCGCGACCGGTCGCCCTTGCTCACGCTCACCGGCACCACGCCGTTCGCCGGCGGCGCGACGGCCTGCGGCGCTTCCCCGCCAGACAACGAGAACCGCGCCTTGGCCCACGAACCGCCGCGGTTGGCGGAGGAGTACAGCTCGTTGCCGAGCGCGCCGCCCGCGAGCCAGATCCGGCCGGCGGTGTCGACGGCGACGCGCCCGGCCACCGGCGCGATGCCGGCCCGCCACGACGCGCCGCCGTCTGTGGTGGCGTACAGGTCCGCCATCGAGAACGCGCCGCCTGTCTGCTCCCTCGCGACCAGGGCGCCGCGCTCGGCGTCCCCGAACGCGACGGACAGGTCGGCGATCCGTGCCTTCGTCGGGATCGTGCTCGTCGTCCAGGACTTGCCGCCGTCGGCGGTGCGCGCAACCGCGATGCCGGTTCCGTCCAGCGCGGCGACCCAGCCGTGCGTGGCGTCGGTGAAGCTCGCCGCGCGCGCCGAGCCGGCCGGCACGTCGACCGCCGTCTTCTGGAACGTCTTGCCGCCGTCCCGGGTGAGTAGCAACGCGTCGGCGCTCAGGACCCAGCCGAACCGGTCGGTCACCAGCCCGGCGTCGATTGGCGCCGAGGTGAGCGTGTCGCTGATCGCGGGTGCGCCCGCGTTCGCGCCGGGGCGCTGTCCACAGGCGGTCACCAGTGCGAGCGCGATCAGGCCGGTAACAGCACTAGCCAGGAGTCGTTTCATGGTCCGTTCCCTCCTACACGCAGCCCTGGCTGGCGGTGTCCCCGGCTGGGTAGACGGGGCCGTTGGAGCAGTCGCTGTCCACGGAGACCGTCACGCCGTTCCAGGTCTCGCTGTGGCCACCTCGGTACTGCTTGTGTCGCTGGTGGAGGGTCCAGTTGCCGGCGCTGACGCAGGCCATGTTCGACGTGCTCGTGATGCCGTCCCAGTCCGCGCCGTGGATGAAATCCGGGGCCGGGTTGTTGCTCGCATAGGTCCCGATGCCCGATGCGCAGCTCGACCCGTAGACGCCCGCCTTCTGCGCCGGTGGGACGTGCAGCTGTTCGGTCCAGCCACGGATGAACGCCTTGGCCGCGCTGAGACAGCCGCTGTTGCTCGTGTCGAACGCCTCGAGGTCATAGATCACCGGCGTGTTGTCGGTCGACATGCCGAGGCTGATCAGCTTGTTGTACGAGGCGATCGCCTCGTTCTTGCCCTGGTTGTAGGCGGTGGTCGTGTTCGAGCTGAACCGCGATCCATAGCTGGTGCAGGGCGCCTGTGGGCCGACCCACAACGGCATGATTCCCCAACCCATGTTCACCAGCGAGCTGACGAACGACGCTGAGTTGGTCGGGCACGCGGCAGACGAGCCACCGATGTAGATCCCGATGTTGTTGTACGGCGTGTTCTGCCAGAACGCCTGAGCGCGGGCGGTGTTGTTCATCAGACCGCAGGCGTCGATTCCCTTTCCGGTACTGATCCCGAACGACGCGGCCGCCGGCGTGGCGCCGGCGACCATGATCGTCGGCTGGGCCAGCGCCGCGACCAGGAACAGTGTCGCGAGCCCGGCTCTGAACCGGGACTTGCGGGAGAAGATAGTCATGAACACATACATCCCTTCGTGCGCAGGGGGGACGATGAAATCAGCCTGCCATGAGTTGGCGAGATGTGATCGTAAGTGGGCAAGAACTAACCGATCGTTTGAGTGCGAAGACCTGAGCACGCGTTCTCGCAGCAGGTCGTACTGATCTCGAAGCCGGCACCGAAGCGGTTCCGAAGAAATCCGGAAGGCGGTGTCGGATCGGGGCGGTGGTGTTCGTAGGAGGGGTGAGGCCGCCCGCGAGGGGCCGGCACCGGGTACACCACAGCCTTGAACAACAACAGGAGATGATCTTCAGATGCAGTATCTGGTTTCCGTGATCGATGACAAGAGCAATCCCGGCAGCACGGACAGGCAGCCGGCAATCAGCGCGTTCAACGAACGACTGATCGCCGAGGGCTACTGGGTTTTCGCGGGCGGCCTCGCGGACACCACCACGGCCACGGTCATCGACAACCGGGGCGAGCAGGCGGTGTTCAGCGACGGGCCGTTCGTGGAGTCGAAGGAGTACCTGGCCGGCGTCTGGGTGTGGGAGGCCCCCGATCTGGATGTGGCGCTCAAGCTCGCCACCGAGGCGTCGAAGATCTGCGATCGGAAGATCGAGGTGCGGCCATTCCGGTGAGCGCCGTCGACGAGGCGATCACCCGGGTGCACCACGAGGAGTGGGCCCGGGTGGTCGCCGCCCTGACCAGGCGTTTCGGCGATCTCGACATCGCCGAGGAGGCCGCGGCCGAGGCGTTCGCGACCGCCGTCGAGCGGTGGCCGGCCGACGGCGTGCCGCCCAACCCCGGCGCCTGGCTGACCACCACCGCCAACAACAAGGCCATCGACCGGATCCGGCGCGAGAGCAAGCGCGACGACAAGCACAAGGAGGCTCAGATGGTGTACGACGACGACCCGCCCGAGCCTCTCGGCGCCATCGACGACGACCGGCTCCGGCTGATCTTCACCTGCTGCCACCCGGCGCTGGCGATGGAAGCCCGCCTGGCGCTGACGCTGCGCATGGTCGGCGGCCTGACCGTGCCCGAGATCGCCCGCGCCTTCCTGGCGTCCGAGGCCGCCATGGGGCAGCGGATCACCCGCGCGAAGGCCAAGATCAAGGCGGCCCGCGTCCCCTATCGCGTGCCGTCCGCCGAGGATCTGCCGGCCCGCGTCTCCGGCGTGCTGGCCGTCCTGTTCCTCGTGTTCAACGAGGGCTACCTGGCGACCGGCCCCGAGACCGATCCGGTACGTCAGGACCTGACCACCGAGGCGATCCGGCTCACCCGCCTGATCCGTGCCCTGCTGCCGGACGACGGTGAGGTGGCCGGGCTGCTGGCGCTGATGCTCCTCATCGAGGCCCGCCGCACCACCCGGGTCTCCGGCGGCGAGCTGGTCGCCCTCCACGAGCAGGACCGCGGAGCCTGGGACACGGCCCTGATCGCCGAGGGCCACCGCCTGGTGCGCGAGCGCCTCGCCGCTGCCGCCGCCGGGGTGGCGCCGGGTCGCTACCAGATCCTCGCCGCGATCAACGCCGTGCACACCTCCGCCCGCGACGTACGCGACACCGACTGGTCACAGGTCGTCGCCCTCTACGACCAGCTCGTCCGCCTCGACCCCTCGCCGATCGTCGTCCTCAACCGGGCCATCGCGGTCGCCGAGCTCGACGGCCCGGAGGTGGCGCTGGCGGCCGTCGACCGTCTCGAGGACAAGCTGGCCGCCTACCACGCCTACCACGCCACCCGCGCCGAACTGCTGCGCCGGCTCGGCCGCGGCCGGCAGTCACGCGCCGCCTACGACAAAGCCATCGACCTGGCCGGTAACACCGCCGAGACCGCCTACCTGACCCGCCGCCGCGACCAACTGCGGTAGCGCCCACGGATCTCCCGGCCACACAGACGGCGGCCGTGCTTGACGCGGTCAGTCGATGCGGAGCACGACCTTGCCGCCGATCCGGCGCCGCAGCAGGGCCTCGAACGCGGTGGCGTGCTCGCGCCAGGAGACCTCGAGTGCCACCTGCGCGTCGAGGCGACGGCCGGCCAGAAGCTCGCACAGCCGACGCAGGTCGGCGGCCGCCCCGGCGTGGCGGGCCAGCTCGTCGAACAGGTTGAGCGTGTAGATCCTGGCGCCGGGCGCCCGGTCGAAGCGAGCCGCCCGGAACGTGACCGTCTCATCGGGATGCCGGGTCGCGAGGTTCACCACCACTCCCCCGGCGGCCAGATGCTCGATGGCCCGCCCGAAGATCTCGCCGCCGACGCCGTCGACGATCAGGTCGAAGTCACCGTCAAGCTGGTCGAGGACCTCGTGGGCACCCAGGTCGTGCAACGGCTCGCACCCCGTGGCGTCGGCACGCACCAACGCGGTGACCCGCGCCCCGGCCAAACCCGCCAGCTGCACCGCCATGCGCCCTACACCACCGTTGGCCCCGGTGACCAACACCCGCTTCGCCAGCGCGAAGCCGCCGACCTCCAACGCCCGCAACGCGGTCAGTCCGGCTGTTGGCATCGCCGCGACCTGCGCGTCCGGCACCCCGTCCGGAACCCGAACCAACCACGACGTGCGTACCGCGACCCGCTGCGCCCAGGCACCGGCCCGGACCAGCCCCACCACCCGCGCTCCGGCCGCCGGCCCACTGCCGTCCGCAGCGGCCTGCTCCACCACACCCGCGACGTCCCAACCGACAGGCGCCCCCTCGCCGCGCCGGGCCAGATCGACGACCTCACCCCGGTTCAGCGACGACGCCACCACGCGCACCAGGGCCTCACCGGGCAGCGGCACCGGATCGGCCACCTCACCGAGCACCGCATGCGGCGCGGCACGCGTCGCGGTCAACGCCAACACACCCACACCCTAGGCGCGCGCCCGGCGCTCTCCCGTCCGTCATTCGACGGCCGACGCGGCGGTCGCAATTTCTCCTGAGCCGGTGCCAACGGCTTGTCACCGGCCGCACGGAGTTGACGGTGGCGGCGATCCATGCGCATACTCCGAACAGATGTTCGATCGCTGGCTTCCCCTCGGCGACAAGACCGAGGCGGGAGCAGCGGGTGGGGTTCAACAGCGGGGGCCGCTCCTGGTCAGAGCTCGAACGGGCGCTGTCCGGAAAGGTCGAGGCCCCGCCCGGGGACGGTGGGGACGGGCCGGCGTGGTCGCGGCACCGGGAGGGCTATGCGGGACCCCCACCGGATCTGGCGGAGCGCTACGACTGGGACGAGGTCTGCCTCGGCGTACCCCGCACTCCCTACGCCGAGCTGCACGTGCACTCGAACTTCAGCTTCCTCGACGGCGCGTCCCACCCGGAACAGCTCGTGGAGGAGGCGGTCCGCGCCCAGCTCGACGCGATCGCGCTGACCGACCACGACGGCATGTACGGCGTGGTCCGCTTCGCCGACGCCGCCCGCGAGTACGGCATGCGCACGGTCTACGGCGCCGAGCTCAGCCTCGGCCTGACCGCCCCGCAGAACGGGGTCGCCGACCCGGAGGGACAGCACCTGCTGGTGCTGGCTCGCCGGTTGGCGGGCTACCGGCGGTTGTGCCGGGTGATCTCCAACGCCCACCTGCGGGGCGCGGAGAAGGGCAAGCCGGTCTACGACCTCGACGAGATCGTCGGCGAGCTCGCCAGGCACAGCGTGGTGCTGACCGGCTGCCGCAAGGGCGCGGTTCGCCAAGCCCTCCTGAACCACGGGCCGGCGGCGGCCTGGGCGGAGGTGCGCCGGCTGGTCGGCTGGTTCGGGCGCCGGCACGTGATGGTGGAGCTGATCGACCACGGCTACCCGCTCGACACCACGCACAACGACCTGCTCGTCGAGATCGCCGCCGACCTGAAGGTCGGGGTGATCGCGTCGAACAACGTGCACTACGCCCAACCGCGGAACGGCCGCCTCGCCGCCGCGGTCGCCGCCGTGCGGGCCCGCCGGTCGCTCGAAGAGCTCGACGGCTGGCTGCCGCCGGCGCCGGCGGCGTTCGTGCGCACGGGCGCGGAGATGGGCCGCCGGTTCGCCCGCTACCCCGGTGTCGTCCAGCGGGCCGCGTTGCTGGGGCTGGAGTGCGCCTTCGACCTGAAGCTCGTCGCGCCGGACCTGCCACCGTTCCCGGTGCCCGAGGGGCACACGGAGATCACGTGGTTGCGGCACCTGGTCGGCGAGGGCGCCGCGCGCCGCTACGGCCCCCGCTCCGGCGCGCGGGAGGCGTACGCGCAGCTCGACCACGAGCTCGCGATCATCGAGGAGCTCAACTTCCCCGGCTACTTCCTGGTGGTGTGGGACATCGTGGAGTTCTGCCGCCGCCACGACATCCTCGCCCAGGGCCGCGGCTCCGCGGCGAACTCCGCGGTCTGCTACGCCCTCGGGATCACCAACGCCGACCCGGTCAAGTGGGGCCTGCTCTTCGAGCGGTTCCTGGCCCCGGAACGCGACGGGCCGCCCGACATCGACGTCGACATCGAGTCCGACCGCCGCGAGGAAGCCATCCAGTACGTCTACGCCAAGCACGGCCGCCACCACGCCGCCCAGGTGGCCAACGTGATCACCTACCGCGCGCGCTCCGCCGTGCGGGACATGGCCAAGGCGCTGGGCTACTCCACCGGTCAGCAGGACGCCTGGGCGAAACAGATCGACCGCTGGGGCCCGGTCGCCAAGGTCGCCGCCGACGAGGAGCATCCGATCCCCGACGACGTCCTCGCCCTCGCCCACCAGATCGGCGACGCACCCCGCCACCTCGGCATCCACTCCGGCGGCATGGTGATCTGCGACCGCCCGGTGTCCGAAGTGGTCCCGGTCGAGCACGCGCGGATGGCCGACCGCACGGTACTGCAGTGGGACAAGGACGACTGTGCCCAAATAGGACTGGTCAAGTTCGACCTGCTCGGCCTCGGCATGCTCTCCGCGATCCACTACGCCATCGACCTGGTCCGCGAGCACGAAGGCGTCGAGGTGGACATCGCGAAGTTCGACCTCGCCGACCCCAAGGTCTACGACATGCTCTGCGCGGCCGACGCGGTCGGAGTGTTCCAAGTGGAGAGTCGGGCACAGCTCGGCACTCTCCCCAGGCTCAAGCCGGAGAAGTTCTACGACCTGGTCGTCGAGGTGGCGCTGATCCGGCCGGGCCCGATTCAGGGCGGCTCGGTCCATCCGTACATCCGGCGCCGCAACGGGGAGAAGTGGGAGCACGCGCATCCGCTGCTGGCCGGGGCGCTGGACCGGACGCTCGGGGTGCCGCTGTTCCAGGAACAGGTCATGCAGATGGCCGTTGACGTCGCCGACTTCACCGCGGCCGAGGCCGACCAGCTGCGCCGCGCGATGGGGGCGAAGCGTTCGCGGGCCAAGATGGAGCGTCTGAAGGAGCGTTTCTACACCGGCGCCGCCGCCAACGGCATCACCGGCCAGCTCGCCGACCTGATCTTCACGCAGATCGAGGCGTTCTCCGGCTACGGCTTCCCCGAGGCCCACTCCATGAGCTTCGCCCTCATCGTCTACGCCAGCGCGCACCTGAAGCTCTACCATCCCGCCGCGTTCTGTGCCGGGCTGCTGCGCGCGCAGCCGATGGGCTTCTACGCACCCCAGTCGCTGGTCGCCGACGCCCGCCGCCACGGCGTCCTCACCCAGCACCCCGACATCAACACGAGCCTCGCCCACGCCACCCTCGAACCCGATGCCGGCAGCACGGGCGGGGTCGCCGTCCGCCTCGGCCTCGGCGACGTCCGCACCCTCGGCGACGACCCCGCCCAGGCGCTGATCGACGAACGCGAGGCGAACGGCCCGTACCGGGACATGGAAGACGTCGGCCGCCGCACGAACCTCACCGAGCCCCAGCTCGAAGCCCTCGCCACGAGTGGTGCCTTCGCGTCGTTCGGCCCCGACCGCCGCCAAGCCCTGTGGACCGCCGGCGCCGTCGCCCGCGACCGGCCCCACTACCTTCCCGGCACCGCCACCGCCGGCCAGGCTCCATCCCTGCCCGGCATGAGCGCGATCGAGCTGACCGTGGCCGACGTGTGGGCCACGGGCATCACCCCCGACCGCCACCCCGTCGAGTTCCTCCGCGACCACCTCGACAGGCTCGGCGCCGTCGCCACCGCCGCCGTCGCCGAGATCCCGGACGGCACGAGGATCCTCGTCGGCGGCGCCGTCACTCACCGCCAGAGACCCGCGACGGCCGGCGGCATCACGTTCCTCAACCTCGAGGACGAGACCGGCATGCTCAACATCGTCTGCTCCGCCGGCCTGTGGACCCGTTACCGCAAACCGGCCCGCGAAGCGACCGCCCTCCTCGTCCGCGGCACGCTCCAGAACATCGCGGGCACCTGCAGCCTCAACGCCGACCGGCTCGACCCCCTGACCCTCCACACCGCACACCGGTCCCGCGACTTCCGCTAGCCGGCCCGCCACCGCCACCGGTGGCCCCGCGGCGACCGGTGGCGGTGACCAGAACGGCGGAACCGGCACCTGACAAGGACAGCCACGCCGGCGCACCCGAGCGGGAGTGAACGTCAGCCGGGGCTGCAGGCGCGGCCCATGGCCAGCCGCGACTCCGCGTTCTGCAGTGCGACCGCC
Source organism: Actinophytocola sp. (assembly GCF_036555685.1). Taxonomy (GTDB): domain Bacteria; phylum Actinomycetota; class Actinomycetes; order Mycobacteriales; family Pseudonocardiaceae; genus Actinophytocola. The sequence continues at coordinate 27,662 of NZ_DATBKY010000288.1, forward strand.
GCGACCGCGTGCAGGAGCGCCACCTCCGGGAAGCTCGCGTCGCGCAGCGCCTGCAGGTCGGCCGGCCCCATGCGCCAGGGAGTGCGGCTGAGCTTGCGGGCGAACGAGTCCAGTAGGACCTCGCCGCCGCCTCGGGGTTCCTCAGCCGCGAGCTCGTCGGCGCGCCGGCGGTCGCAGCACTCCTCGGCGGCCGCGCGGGCGAGCACCCGGCGCTGGCGGCGGCTGAGCGGCTCGTCCGAGTCGAAGACGTAGCCGCGCCAGCGTTCCCACGCGTCGCTGATCTCGGGGAAGGCGGGCAGCGTGCGGAACTCCGGGCCGAGGTCGGGCCAGCCGGCACGGTCGGGGCGCGGCGCCGGATCGCGGTCGCGCGCAGGCGTGAACGCCGGCAACGGCGAGACGTAGTCGAGCTCGATGCCGGAGGCGTCGGCGACACGGGTCAGGTAGTTGAACATCGCGACCACGGCCGTCGCCGACTCCACCTGGGCCGGCGCCAACCCGTGCGCGGCGAGCTCGGCACCGTCGCCGGCGGTGATGGTCCACGGCCGCTCGGTCAGCCGCGACGCGAACCGGGCGAGGGCGGCACCACGGGCGGGCAGCAGGTCGTCATGTCCTTTGAGGACAGTTGCCGGCAACTCGGCGTCGCCGCTCGCGACACGCAGAAACTCCGCGTGCGCCGACGTTCAATAGAAGCACTCGTTGGTCCGGGACGTGACGCTGGAGAGCAGCTCCCGATCCGCCCAGTCGAGCGCGGAACGGTGCAGCGCCCCGGAGATCGCGAACGCTCGCCGGATGAGCTCGGGATCGAGGCTGTGCGCGCGGATGATGCCGGGCGCGTCGCCGTGCGCCGGGACGTAGACCTCGGGCACCGGCCGGGCCGCCATCGCCGCATACGCCTCCGCGAGCGCCCCCTCGGCCTCCCGCCGCGAGACGGTCCCCAACCACGCCATGCGCCCGACCATACGGCACCACGATGGAGCGCTGCTCCATCCCGGCAGGAGGAGGTCAGTGCGGCGCGACGAGGTCGCGGGTCTGGCCGGCGATCTCGGCGTCCTCGCGGGCGGTGATCACCAGCGTGCTGACCGGGGCGCCGGCGGCGGTGATGTCGGCGTCGTCCGTGGCCGCGTCGTTCGCCTCCTCGTCGATGCGCACGCCGAGGAAGCCGAGCCCGGCGGCGGCCGCCGCTCGCACGGGTGGCTGGTGCTCGCCGACGCCGCCGGTGAACACGAGCACGTCCAGGCCGTCCATCGCCGCGGCCATGCCGGCGATCTCGCGGCGAAGGCGGTGGATGTAGACGTCGAACGCCTGCCGGGCAACGGGCCCGGCCGAGCCGGCGATGTCCCGCATGTCACCGTCGCCACCGGTCAGCCCGGCCAGGCCGGCGCGGTGTTCCAGCGTGTCCGCGAGCTCGTCGACGGCCAGGCCGGAGCGGCGCAGCAACCACAGCAGCAGGCCGGGATCCAGGCTCCCGGAACGGGTGGCCATCACCAGGCCGGCCAGCGGCGTGAAGCCCATCGTCGTGTCCAGCGACCGCCCGGCCGCGACCGCGGCGAGCGAGGCACCCGCGCCGAGATGGCAGCTCACCACCCGCGGATCCGCGCGGTCCAGCATCGACGCCGCGCGGCGCGCGGCGTAGGCGTGGGACAGGCCGTGGAACCCGTAGCGGCGCAGCCGCCACCGCTCGTTCCAGTCGCGGGGCAGGGCATAGGTGGCGGCCGCCGCGGGCAGGTCGTGGTGGAACGCGGTGTCGAAGCACGCGACGGCCGGCACGCCGGAAGCCACCTCGGCGAGGGCGTCGATGCCGGCCACGCCGCGCGGTTGGTGCAGCGGCGCCAGCTCCGCGAGTGCCGCGATCCGGTCGCGCACGTCGCGGTCGAGCAGGACGGGACCGGTGAACTCCGCGCCACCGTGGACGATGCGGTGCCCGACCGCGTCCACGCGGTCGAGACCGGTGACGAACTCGGCGAGCTGCCCGGTCTCGTGCCGGCCGCCCCATTTCCCGAGATCGAGCTTCGCGACGACCTCGTTCCCTGGGTCGAGCAGCCGGACCTTCAGGCTCGACGAGCCGGCGTTGACCACGAGGACGTGCATCAGAACGGCCAGGACCAGTCGCGAACCTCCGGCAGGTCCGCACCGTAGGTACGGGTCCACTGCCGGTGCCGGGTGCGCAGGTCCTGCATCCGCTGGCGCAGCAGTGCGGTCTCCGAACCCAGGTCGGGCACCCGGTCCAGCACGTCGATGACGAGCTGGAAGCGGTCCATGTCGTTCATCACGAGCATGTCGAACGGCGTGGTGGTAGTGCCTTCCTCCGTGTAGCCGCGCACGTGGATGTTGCGATGGTTGGTGCGCCGGTAGGTCAGCCGGTGGATCAGCCACGGGTAGCCGTGGTAGGCGAACACGACGGGCTTGTCCGCCGTGAACAGCGCGTCGAACTGCGCGTCCGAGAGCCCGTGCGGGTGCTCGGTCTCGGGCTGCAGGCGCATCAGGTCGACGACGTTGATCACCCGCACCTTGAGCTCGGGCAGGTGCTGGCGCAGCATCGCCGCGGCCGCGAGCGTCTCGAGCGTCGGGATGTCGCCGGCGCAGCCGAGCACGACGTCCGGCTCGTCCTCGAGCGTCTCCGTGCCGGCCCACTCCCAGATGCCCAGGCCGCGCGTGCAGTGGGCGATCGCCGCGTCCATGTCGAGGTAGTTCAGCGCCGGCTGCTTGCCCGCGACGATCACGTTGACGTACTGGCGCGAGCGCAGGCAGTGGTCGGCCACCGACAGCAGGCAGTAGGCGTCCGGCGGCAGGTAGACGCGCACGATCTCCGCCTTCTTGTTGACCACGTGGTCGATGAAGCCCGGGTCCTGATGGGAGAACCCGTTGTGGTCCTGGCGCCAGACGTGCGAGGTGAGCAGGTAGTTGAGCGACGCGATCGGCCGGCGCCACGGGATCCCGCGCGTGACCTTCAGCCACTTCGCGTGCTGGTTGAACATCGAGTCGACGATGTGGATGAACGCCTCGTAGCAGGAGAACAGCCCGTGGCGCCCGGTGAGCAGGTAGCCCTCCAGCCAGCCTTGGCAGAGGTGCTCGCTCAGCACCTCCA
>NZ_DATBKY010000289.1:0-4010 GCF_036555685.1 Actinophytocola sp.
CCCCCGCGCACCCCCGCAACAAGGGTCACTTCACGGCGAGACGCGCACGCAACGCCGCCACCAGCTCCGCCCGGTTGCCCGCGACGAGCTTCTGCCGCAGCCGGGCGACGTGCTGCTCGACCGTCTTCGGCGAGATGTACAGGCGGGCGCCGATCTCCTTCTGGGTCAGCCCGTCGAGCAGCAGCTCCCCCACCGAGCGCTCGCGCTTGGACAGCCCGTGCGCGGCGGCCCCGCCGCGGTCGTCGGTGCGGATGGTCGCCCGCAGGGCACGGCCCGCGGCCAGCAGCTCGCGTACGTCGCCCGCTTCGGACAGCTTCGCCGCGGCCGCCCCGCACAGCGCGGCGCCCTCCCAGGGCCGGCCGGCGTCGGCGAGCGCCTCGGCCGCGGCGATGGCCGCCGCCGGTTCCGCGTCCGCGGAGAGGATCGACGCCCACACCCGCGCGGCCGCGGTCCGCTCGTCGGCGCAGTCCAGCGCCGCGAGCTGGGCGGCGGCGACCTCGGCGGCGGTCGGCTCGTCGGCGACGACCGCACGCTGGACCGCCCACCACGCCATCATGGCCTCGCCCCACGCCGGCGATCCGGCCCGCGCGACCGCGGCGGCCATCACGGCGACGATCGCGTCCCGCTCGCCGGGCGCGACCAGCGCCGCGGCCGTGGACAGCTCCCCCCACGCGTCGAGCAACAGCACCTCGACGTCCGCACCGGCGAGCACCGGCGCGACCCGGTGCCACGCGGCCCGCAGTGCTTCCTCGTCGCCGGCCCGCCGGGCCAGCCCGACGGTCACGGCGGCCGCGAGCACGGCATCGCGGCGCAGGATCGCCTGGTCCCCGGCGGCGGCGAGCCCGGCACGCGCGTCGGCCAGCCGGCCGGTACGCAGGTCGAGCCAGGCCTTGAGCAGCCGCCGGCGCGTGGTCCGCGGCCGGTCCGGGTGCGCGGTCAGCATCTCCCACGCGGTGCGGTCGTCGCCGCCGGCGACCATGACCGTCACCGCGAGATCCTCCCAGCGCTCGGACGACATCGGGTCCTCCGGCACGGTGGCCACCGCGAGCCCGGCCAGCCGGCGCGCGGCCGCGTCGAACTCGCCGCGCAGCGCCTCGAGCGTCGCCGCGACGCCGCTCAGCAGCACGGTCAGCCCGCGGGGTGCCGCGCCGGAGACCATCTGCCGCGCAGCGGCCAGATCCCTCTCCGCGGACTCGACGTCACCGACGACGCTCGCCGCGAGCGCGCCCCGGCCGCCGGCCAGCGCGCCCGGCGCACCGTCGAGAGTGGACGCGACCGCGCGCCAGCGCTCGGCCGCGTCGAACAGCCCGCCGTCGGCGGCCGCCGCGGCCGCGGCCACGCCGGCCGCCAGGCACTGCGGGTCGTCGCCCCGTGCCAGCGCGTGGTCCGCCGCCTCGATGGCGGCCGCTATGTCGCCGGATCGCCAGGCGCGGTCCGCGCGCAGGCCGTCGCTCTCGAGTAAGTCGCCGCCGATCATGACTGAGGTCTTTCCTGCTGGCCGGAGCCGTCCGGCGGGTTCCCGCCGGTGTCCGGGTTCGTCGTGGTCGGGTCCGTCGGATCCGTCGGGTCCGTCGGGTCCGTCGGGTCCGTGGGTGCCGTGGGCTCGGTCGGGTCCGTAGGCACTGACGGGTCCGTCTGTCCCGTCGGCTCCGTGGTCGTCGTCGCGGGAGGCGCGACCGTCGGCTCCTCGGTCCGCGGGGTCTCGGTCTGGGTGCGGCGAGGCTCCGCCTTCCGCGGCGGAGTGCTGGCCGGCTTCTTCTTGGAGGTCGTCGGCTCGGGCGAGGTCGTGACGGTCTGACCGGTCGTACCGCGCAAATCGGTATCCGCGTCCGCACCGGACGGTCCGTTGTGGGAGGCGAGCACGATGCCGCCGCCCACCAGCAGCGCGGTGGCCGCGGCCGCCGCCGCCGCGAACGTGCGGGACAGACCGAACTTGGGCGCCTTCTTGACCGGCGCGGCCAGCGCGACCGGCACCGGCGGGCGCACAGGGCTCGCGACCGGCTCGGCGACCGGTTCGGCCACCGCCCGTAGCGCGATGCGCGTCGGCTCCTGCTGGGGCTGCGCGGCCGGGGTCTCCGCGTCCTGCCCGCCGATCGCGAGCGCGGCGCCGATCGCGGTGTCACCCTTGGGGTTCGGCGCGACGGTGACCGGCCGGCCGAGGACCTCGGAGACGACCTGGGTCACCAGCGGGATGCGGGCGGAGCCACCGGTGAGCAACACCGCGGAGACGTCCTCCGGCGTGCTGCCGGCTGCGTCGATCGCCCGGTGCAGCGTCGCGGCGGTCTCCTCGATCACCGGCCGGACGAGCTCCTCGAACTCCGCGCGGGCGAGCCGCACGCGGGCCTCGATCCCGGGCAGTACCACGGGGATCTGCACGTCGGTGTCGGCCGACAGCGCCTCCTTGGCCAGCGTGCACTCGCGCCGCAGGCGGGCGAGTCCCATGCGGGCGGCCGGGTCGGCCGGGTCGATGCTCGCGAAGCGCTCGCCGAGCGCGGAGCGCACGTGGTCGAACACGAGCTCGTCGAAGTCCAGCCCGCCCACCTCGAGCTCCTCCGGCCGTCCCACCTGCGTGAACCTGCCGTCGGGCATCCTGCGCACCACGGCGGCGTCGAAGCCGGACCCGCCGAGGTCGTAGACGGCGACGAGGTCGTCGGCGTTCATGGGGGTGGTCTCCGCGCACGCCCGGGCGGCGGCCTGCGCCCCGGACAGGAACACCGTGGCGCCCAGCCCCTGCGCGGACAGTGCCGTGTGCAGCGACGCGATCCGGTGCTGGCCCCAGCCTGCCGGATGCGTCAGCGCGACACGGGTCGCCTGGCCGCCGGCGACGCCCGCGACCGCGGCGACCACGTGCGAAACGTAGCGCGCGGCGAGGGCGTCGGCGGTCATCGAGACGCCGCCCAGGCGCAGCGGCGTGCCGTCACCGACGCGGCGGATGAACGAGCGGGCGACGCGGTCCGGTTCGGTCAGCGCACGCTGTTCCGCGGCGTCCCCCAGCACGAGCGATCCGTCCGGGTTCGCGTAGGCCACCGACGGCGCGAACGCCGCGCGGGGACCGAACTGGACGACCTCGGCGCGTCCGGCCCGGCACACCGCCGCGGCCGTGAATGTTGCACCCAAGTCCACTCCGACCTGGTAAGACATCGCGCTTCCCCTCTCGCTGACCAGCCCGAATGGATTCGATACGTAAATGGGGTCGGTTTGGTTCACCCCGATACGGCTGATTTGCTGCCAATCACGATGTGTGCAGGTCGCGGGGGGTGACATCGGGGAAAACCCCTTAGTGCCCCCGCATAGCCCTCCCCCCACCCCCGTACCCGGGGGGAGACCGACGGGGATTGCCCGGATGGCAGCGGCCCGGGACGGACATAGCTTTGGTGCCAGCTGGACGGACGTCCGGTGGGGCAAGCGGAAGTCGTTGCGCCCCAACAACATCAACACATCACATCAGGAGTGCAATCATGTCGAACCCCACGGGCTTCAACCTGTCGGACATGCTCAAGACCGTCGCGAACGTCGACCTCACCAACGTGCTGGACGAGGACAACGAGCAGAAGCAGCAGGCCGCGCAGATCGACGAGCAGCACGCGGACGCGGACAACACGCAGGTCGGCGCGCAGGACAGCGACCAGGACCAGAACACCGACACCGACACCACGACCGTCGGCGGCGACGGCGGCAACGGTGGCATCGCGGTGGGCGGCTCGGCCGACGGTGGTTCCGGGCTGGGTGTCGGCGGGGACGCCGGCGACATCTCCCAGGCCGGCAAGTTCAACATCAACTTCGGTGACTCGACCGGTGGGTCGGGCGTCGGTGTCGGCGGCAGCGGCGGCTTCGGCGGGAACGCGGACGCCAGCGGCGGCAACGGCGGGAACGCCGACTCGGACGTGGACGTGGACGCCACGCAGGACAGCGACCAGGACCTGGACCAGGACAGCGACATCGACCAGGACCTCGACAGCGACCAGACCCAGGTGCAGGACGCGGACGCGGACCTGGGCGAGTCGGTTCGT
>NZ_DATBKY010000290.1:0-17387 GCF_036555685.1 Actinophytocola sp.
CGCGCAGGATCGGCAGTTCAGGTACAACCACCTGGACGGCCTGCCCGTGCGCGACTACCGCGGCGTGGTCGACCTGGTACCGAAGGACGCGGGCACGGAAATCACGTGGACGGTCAGCTTCGGGGCGAAGTACCCGGGCACTGGCTGGATGTTGCAACGCGCATTCGCCCGGTTCGTGCAGCAGTGCGTGAATGGCCTGGCGAAGCACGCGTCCGCCTGACCGCCTCAGCTCCTGGCTGATTGATCTTTTTCAGGCGGTTCTCGGAGTTGCACGGGCTCAAGGCCATCGATTGTCCGTGCGTCGATCGACGGTTCGCACATCAACGCCGCCGCTGCGCAGCTGAGGCCGCGGCGTTGTTGGCAGGTCGCGACATACTCAGAGTTTGCCTGCTGCGCAAGAAAAGGCCCTGCGTCAGTGGTCAGTTGATCAGGTGATAAGAATTCCCGGTTCAGTTGGCAACCCCCACTCCCGGAGTTCCTATGAATCGGTTTTCCACTGTCAGCCGTTCCCTGATCGTGGCGTCGATTGCCACCGGTTTCCTGATCGGGCTCACCTCGTTCGCCGCCGCCAGCCCTCCCAACCGGACGCCCGTGTCCGGTGACGATCGCGCCACCGCCCACGCGGGCAACGTCGTCGCGGCGGACTGTGCCGAGTTGTTCCCGGGCAGTAGTGCCGTCGCTCAGGGCGACATCGACTTCTCAGGAGGTGACAACACCGACGGCGTCGACATCACCGGCGTGCCGGAAGGTGTCCAGATCGTGGGCGTGGTCGTCAAGGGCGGTCCGGCCTACAACGTGTACGCCGACCTCGACGACCTGCCGTGGCACGGTCTGCACGCACCCCTCGTGCCGAGCGGCAAGCCGGCGGCCGTGAGCCACTGGTTCGTCTGTGGCACGGGCAAGTCGGAGACGTCGACCCCGCCCACCGAGGAGTCACCCACGGACACCCCGACGACCTCGCCGTCGGAAGGTGCGGGCCCGGGCAGTGGCGGAGCCACCGAGACGAGCACGTCCGAGGACGTCTCGAACGCCGCCGAGCAGGAGGAACTGGCCGAAACCGGCGTCGAGACCGGTCCACTCCTCGCGCTCGGGGTCGCCCTGCTGCTGGGCGGTTGCGCGCTCGTGCTGGTGATGCGGGGACGGGGCGCCCGCCGCTGACGCACGACGGACACTGACGACGGACACTGACGAAGGACGCCTCGGAGCGGGAGGCGTCCTTCGTCGCGTTCGGGGCCGGACGCATGCGATTGTGAGGGCATGACGGATCTTTCCGGGTGGTTGCGGCAGGGCGTCGAAGCCGTCGAGGCGTGGCAGCGGAGCTTCGCGGACTATCCGGCGCACCCGTGCCAGCAGGTCGATCCCGATCGGTTCCGCGCGGCGTTCGCCGAGCTGACCGGGCGGCTCACGGAAAACTACCCGTTCTTCCATCCCGACTACGCGGGCCAGATGCTCAAGCCGCCACATCCGGTGGCGGTCGCCGGGTACCTGACCGCGATGCTCGTCAACCCGAACAACCACGCGCAGGACGGCGGCCCGGCCACCGCGAAGATGGAGCGGGAGGCCGTCGCCGCGCTGGCGAACATGTTCGGCTTCGACACGCACCTGGGGCACCTCACCGGTGGCGGCACCGTAGCGAACCTCGAGGCGTTGTTCGTCGCGCGGGAGTCCCATCCGGGCAAGGGCGTCGCGTTCAGTGCGGAGAGTCACTACACGCACGCGCGCATGTGCCATGTGCTCGGCATGCCGGGCTACACCGTCCCGGTCGACGCGGCCGGCCGGATGGACCTCGGCGCGCTCGAGGACTTGCTGCGGAACGAGGACATCGGCACGGTCGTCGTCACCGCCGGGACCACCGGGCTCGGCGCCGTCGACCCGATCCACGACGCCCTGGCACTGAAGGACGAGTACGGCATCCGGTTGCATGTGGACGCCGCGTACGGTGGCTTCTTCACGCTCCTCGGCGAGGAGGAGTCCGTCGACACCCGGCCGTGGCGGGCGATCGCCGGGTGCGACTCGGTGGTCGTCGACCCGCACAAGCACGGCTTGCAGCCCTACGGTTGCGGCGCGGTCGTCTTCGCCGACCCGGAGGTGGCGCGCTTCTACCACCACGACTCGCCGTACACCTATTTCACCGACGCCGACTTGCACCTCGGCGAGATCAGCCTGGAGTGCTCGCGCGCGGGCGCCGCCGCGGCCGCGCTGTGGCTGACGTTCCAGGTGATCCCGCCGACGCGGGACGGGCTCGGCAGGTACCTGGCCGCCGGCCGGCGGGCCGCGCTCGGCTGGGCGGAGCTGCTGGCGGACTCGCCGCACCTGGAGCTGTACCAGCAACCCGAACTGGACATCGTCAGCTACTTCCCGCGCCGGGACAGCCTGTCGGCGATCGACGCGGCCAGCGCGCGGGTGATGACCGACGGCATGCGCGCCGGGCGGGACCCGGTGTTCCTGTCGGTGCTGAAGGTGAGCGCGGCGGACTTCGCGCGCCGGCATCCGGCCGTGAAGGCGGATGTGGACGGTGCGCGCCTGCTGCGCAGCGTGCTGATGAAGCCGGAGTCGGAGGCACGCGTCGACCGGCTCCACCGGCGGGTGGAGGCGCTGGCCGACGATGCTGGCTGACGTCCTGCCCTTCCTGGAGTGCCCGCACTGCCACGCCGACCTGACGCCGGCGGGGCCGGCCGTGCGGTGCGCGGAGGGGCACGGGTTCGACGTCGCGCGGCAGGGTTACGTGAGCCTCCTGTCCGGCAAGGCATCGGTGGCCGGTGACAGCGCGGACATGGTCGCCGCCCGTGCCGCGTTCCTCGACGCCGGCCACTACGCGCCGATCAGGCGAGCGGTCGCCGGCGCGGCAGGGACCGCGGGCGGCTGCGTCGCCGACCTCGGCGCCGGCACCGGGCACTACCTCGCTGCCGTGCTCGACGCCGAGCCGGATCGGGTCGGCCTCGCACTGGAGATCTCGAAGCCGGCGCTGCGGCGGGCGGCCCGCGCGCACCCGCGGCTGGGTGCGGTCGGCTGTGACGCGTGGGGCAGGCTGCCGGTGCGGGACGGCGCGATCTCGATCGCGCTCAACGTGTTCGCGCCGCGCAACCCGCCCGAGCTGGACCGGATCCTCGCGCCGGACGGCGTGCTGGTCGTGGTCGCGCCGACCACCGACCACCTCGCCGGCCTGGTCGCCGACCTCGGCCTGCTGACGGTGGCGCCGGACAAGGCCCATCGGATCGCCGAGCAGCTGGCGCCGGCGTTCCTGCCGTCCACTCAGGACGTGTGCGAGTTCGAGCTCGCCCTGTCGCACGGGGACGTGCTGTCGCTGGTGGGCATGGGGCCGAGCGCGTGGCACATTGGACGGGAGGCGTCGGGGGAGCGCGTGGCCGCGCTGCCCGAGCCGGTGCGGACCACCGCGTCGGTTGTCGTGACGGCTTTTCGGAGGGCGTGATGGACCGGCCGGTGACGTTCGCGATGGTGGGTGCCGGGCAGCGGGGTTTCACGTACGGCGAGTGGCTCGCGGCGCATCCGGAGCGCGCACGGGTGCTCGCGGTCGCGGAGCCGCGCACGCACCAGCGCGACGCCTTCGCGCGCTTCCACGGGATCCCGCCGGAGCGTGCGTTCGCGTCGTGGCAGGAGCTGGCCGCGGCACCCCGGCTCGCCGACGCGGCGATCGTGACCACGCAGGACTCGGATCACGTCGGACCCGCGGTCACGTTGGCGGACAACGAATATCACCTGATGGTGGAGAAGCCTCTCGCGCCCACGGAGGCGGAGTGCGCGGAGCTGGTACGCGCGGTGACCGATGCGGGCGTGCTGTTCGCGGTTTGCCACGTGTTGCGGTACCGCCCGTACACCCGGCTGGTGAAGGGGTTGCTCGACGGGGGCCGGATCGGCGACGTCGTCAGCGTGCAGCACCTGGAGCCGGTGGGGCACTGGCACTACGCGCACTCGTATGTGCGCGGCAACTGGCGGCGGAGCGACAAGGCGTCGTTCATGCTGCTGGCGAAGTCCGGGCACGACATCGACTGGCTGCGGCACATCGTCGGCCGGCCGATCGAGCGGGTGTCGAGCTTCGGCTCGCTGACGCACTTCCGCCGCGAGAACCAGCCCGCGGCCGCGGCGGACCGATGCGTGTCGTGCGCGCTCGAGCCGGACTGCGCGTACTCCGCGCCGCGGCTGTACCTGGGCATGCTGCGCGCGGGTCGCACGGGCTGGCCGGTCAGCGTGATCACCGACGAGATCACCGAGGACGGCGTCCGCACGGCATTGCGCGACGGCCCGTACGGCCGGTGCGTGTACGCCGCCGACAACGACGTCGTCGACCACCAGGTGGTGGCGATGGAGTTCGGCGGCGGGGTGACCGCGACGTTCACGATGACGGCGTTCACCCCGCACCAGGACCGGCGCACGCAGATCTTCGGCACGCACGGCTACCTGGACGGCAACGGCGAGCAGGTGACGCTGCACGACTTCGTGACCGGCGAGGTGTCGGTGCACGACATCCCGAGCGAGGGGCTGGACGCGGCAGCCGGCCACGGCGGCGGCGACGCGGGCCTGCTGGACGCCTTCACCACGGCGGTGGCGACCGGCGACGCGTCGCACATCCTGTCCGGCCCGGCGGAGTCCCTGGAGTCACACCGCGCGGTGTTCGCCGCCGAGCGGGCAAGGCTGACGGGCACCGTCCAGACGCTGCCACGCTGAGCGCGACGGTAGGCGGCCGAATGGACAAAGGCCCATCGCCGGGTGGGTGCGACCCGGCGATGGGCCTGCGCCCAGGCCTCTACTCAGGCCAGGGGATCTGCGGGGATCGGTAGAAGTCGATGCCCAGTTCGGTCCACCGCGGCGCCTGCGCCGCGAGCCGCGTGCGGAACGACTCCCAGTCGTGCGTCGACCATGGTGACCAGCCCAGCTCGGCGTACGCCGGCAGCCGCGGGAACGCCATGAACTCGATGTGGTCGCTGTTCTCCAGCGTCTCCGACCACAGCGGCGCCTGGACGCCCAGCACCGCCGACTCCGGCACGCCCTGCAGGTAGTTGCCCGGGTCCCAGCCGTACGCGACGTCGACCTCGATGAAGCCCGCCCACGACAGGCCGAGCGGGGTGTTCTCGTCGTACTTCATGTCCATGTAGGCCTTGTTCGCCGGGGACATGACGACCTTGTTGCCCCGCGCGACCGCCTCGGCGACGAGGTCGTTCTGCGGCGTGGTGCCCCAGTACTGCGGCACCGCCGACACGGACGGTGTCGCCTTGAGCAGGTCGTGCCAGCCGGACACCTTCTTGCCCAGCGCCTCGGCCATCGGCAGCACGCGCTGGAAGAACTTGACGTAGTCCGGCTCGGTCGTCGCGTGCGCCTCGTCGCCGCCGAGGTGCAGGTACTCGCCCGGCGTCAGGGCCGCGAGCTCGCGCAGCACGTCACCCAGGAACCGGTAGGTGATCTCCTTGTCGATGCACAGCGAGCTGAACCCGACTTCGATCCCGGTGTACAGCGGCGGCGCCACGCCGTCGCAGTTGAGCTCCGCGTACGACGCCAGCGCGGCGTTCGTGTGTCCCGGCATGTCGATCTCCGGGATGATCGTGATCTGGCGCTCGGCCGCGTACCGCACGATGTCGCGGTACTGGTCCTGCGTGTAGTAGCCGCCGGGACCGCCGCCGACCTCGGTCGAGCCGCCGTACGTCGCGAGCCGCGGCCAGCTCTTGATCTCGATCCGCCAGCCCTGGTCGTCGGCGAGGTGCAGGTGCAGCGTGTTGATCTTGTACAGCGCGATCTGGTCGATGTACCGCTTGACCTCGTCGGGCGAGAAGAAGTGCCGCGCGACGTCCAGCATCGCGCCGCGGTGCGCGAACCGCGGGTAGTCGACGATCTTCCCGGCCGGCACCGTCCACGGACCCCGCTGCACCGACCGGCTCTCCACCTGCGCGGGCAGCAGCTGGCGCAGCGTCTGCACGCCGGCGAACAGGCCCCGCGCGGTCCGCGCCTTGATCTCGACGCCCCGGCCGGACGCCATGAGCTCGTAGCCCTCGTCACCGAGCCGCGAGCCGACCTTGCCCAGCTCCAGCGAGATGTCGCCCTTCCGGTCGGTGACCGGCAGCCGGTAACCGGTCGAGGGCCGCAGCACGTGCGCGAGGTACTCGCCGACCCCGCGGGCGCCGTGGTCGGCGTGGATGGCGGCGTCCGACTCGAGCCGGAACGCGCCGCCGTGGCGGTCAGGTTCGACCGACACGGGAGCCGGTATCACCTGGGTCATGCGCGACTCCTTGACGTCGTTGCGGTCGGGGGCTGCGGACGACGGCACGGCCGCACCGAGCATCGCGAGCGCTGCGACGGCCAGGACAGTCGTCGCGCGTCTGGGGGCAGGGAGCCTGGACACGGGTCCTCCTGGAGCCGAGGGGACAGGACAACCAGGTATAGACCACGCATGGTCCAGACCACAACCCGTCAGCCCTTGAGCGCGCCCGCCGTCGCCCCCGACACCAGCTTCCGTTGCACGATCATGAAGAACACCAGTGCCGGCAGCGCGTAGAGCACCGACGCCGCCATGATGCCGCCCCAGTCCGTGCCGAACACGGTCTTGAACGTCGACAGCCACACCGGCAGCGTCTGCTTGTCCGAGTCCCGCATGAAGACCAGCGCGTACAGGAACTCGTTCCACGCCGTGATGAACGCGAACACCGACGTCGCCACGAGGCCCGGCCCGAGCAGCGGCAGCACCACCCGGCGGAACGCGCCGAACCGGCCGCAGCCGTCGACCATCGCCGCCTCCTCGAGCTCGAACGGGATGCCCGACACGAACCCGCGCAGCGTCCACACCGTGAACGGCAGCGTGATCGCGAAGTACACGAGCAGCAGCGACGGCAGCTTGTTGAGCAGCCCGGCGTCCTGCATGAGCAGGAACATCGGGATGAACAACGCCTCGATCGGCGCCATCTGCGCGATCAGCACCAGCAGCAGGAAGCCCTTGCGGCCGGCGAAGCGCAGCCGCGCCAGCGGGAACGCCGCCAGCACGCCCGCGACCAGCGCGCACGCCACCGCGCCGAGCGTGACGATCAGGCTGTTCGTCAGGTGCACGGTGAAGCCGGGTTTCGCGATGGCGCTCGCGAAGTTGTCGAGCGTGACCGAGTGCGGGACCAGGTCGTAGGCCGGGCTCAGCAGGTCGGCCGACGGCTTGACCGCGCTCGTGATCATCCAGTAGGTGGGGAACACGAACAGCAGGGCGACGAGCACGCCGACCGCGTTGAGCGCTATCCGCTGCGTCCGGGTCTTCCTCACGACACATCAGCCTCCCGGGAGCGCAGCAGCAGCTGCAGGTAGCGGGCGGTGAGCACGAGCAGGACGATGATCATCAGCACGGCGATCGCCGACGCGACGCCGAAGTGCCGGCCGGCGATGCCCTTCAGGTACAGCAGCAGCGGCAGCGTCGTGCTCTCGCCGTCCGGACCGCCCTGCCGGATCGCCCAGACCTGCGCGAAGACCTTGAAGTCCCAGATCACCGACAGGAACGTGGCCAGCGTGACCAGCGCGCGGATGGCCGGCCAGGACACCGTGGCGAACGACTGCCACGCGCTCGCGCCGTCGATGGCGGCCGCCTCGTAGAGCTCCCTGGGCGCGGCCAGCAGCCCGGCGTAGATCGTGAAGCACACGAACGGCACGGCCTGCCAGACGATCAGCAGCCCGATGACGGTCAGCGTGCTGGCGCCGGAGGAGAACCACGAGAACCCGGCGAACGAGTCGAAGCCGAGCTTGACCAGGGTCTTGTTGAGGATCCCGTACTGCTGATCGAAGATCCACTGGAACACCGTGGTGGTGGCGAGGATCGGGGTGGCCCACGCGAGCACGAGGCACACCTGGATCGCGACGCGGACCGTGGTCGACACGTGCCGCATGAGGATCGCGATCAGCAGGCCGGCGAGCACCGTGGCGGCGACGCACGCGGCCGTGAAGAGGACCGTCCGCAGCGTGATCGCCCAGACCTCGGGGTCGGCGAGCACGGCCCGGTAGTTGTCGAACCCCACCCAGACGATCTCGCCGCGGACGAGCTCACCCAGGTCGAGCTTGCGGAAGCTTATGCCGACCACCTGGATCGCGGGCCAGCCGAGCAGCACCAGCATGGTGATGACTGCGGGCGCGAGCAGGAGGTACGGGACGGCGCGCTCCCCGAGACCGGCCCGGCGGGCCCGGCCGGCGCGCGGCGGTGCCGGCGGGGATGAGCCCGCCGGCGCCGTGATCTGCGCGGTCTGCGTCATCGAGACCGACATCAGCCGCTGAAGGCGGCGTCCAGCGCCTTGTTGGCGTCAGCGGTCGCGGTGTCGATGTCCTTCGCGCCGGTCAGGTAGGCGGTCAGCATGTCCTTGAGCGGGTTCTGGCCGGCCTCGATGGTCGCCCACTTCGGCGTGGCCGGGACGGACTTGCCGTTCTTCGAGGCGTCCGCCATCGCCTTGCTCACCGGGTTCGCGTCGAGCGCCGAGAGGTCGGTGGACGCGCCGGGCACCATGCCGGCCTCGGCGAACTGCGACTGGTACTTCTCGCTGAGGATCAGCGCCAGGTACGCCTTGGCCAGGTCGGCGTTCTTGCTGTTCACCGGGACGGCCAGGTTCGAGCCGCCCTGGAAGACCGGCGCGGTCTCGCCCGCGTTCCTGGACGGGATTGGGAAGGCGGACGTCTTCTCCTTGATGGCGGCGTTGTTCTTGGCCGCTGTGTCGACCTCCCACGGCAGCGCGATCATCATCGCGACCTTGCCCTGGCCGTAGATGCCGGCCTGCTCGGGGTTCTGCTCGTCGTTGTCCTTGGGCGCGGTGGTGCCGGACGCGTCGACCAGCTGCTTGTAGAACTCGAGGCCGGCCTTGGCCTGGTCGCTGTCGACCGTGGCCGTGAAGTCGTTGCCGCTCTTCTCGGCGATGTCGCCGCCCTCGTCATAGATGAAGGACAGCAGGGCATACCAGTTCTGGCCCGGCAGGTAGAGCGGTTGGAACTGCTTGTCCTTGCCGAACTTCGCCTTGAGCTTGCCGATGGCGGCGAGCCACTCGGCACGGGAGGTCGGTGGGGTGACGCCGGCCTGCTGGAACATGTCTGTGCGGTAGATGACCATGCGGTTCGCGGCGTAGAACGGGGTCGAGTACTGCTTGCCGTCCCACTCGCCGCTCGCCTTGAGGCTGGCGAGCCACTGGCCGCCGTTGAGCTTGTCCACGTCCTTGCTGAGATCGGTGAGCACGCCCTCGGACGCGAAGGCGGGCGCCTGGGTGTTGCCGAGCTCGATGACGTCCGGCGGGTTCTGGCTGGCCAGGGCGGTGGTGAGCTTGTCCTGGATGCCGTTCCACTCCTGGACCTCGTACTTGACGGTGACGCCGTCGTGCTTCTGCTCGAACTCCTTGTTGAGCGCGTCGGTGAGGGTCGCCGGCGCGGAGCCGTTCATCAGCCACACGGTGAGGGTGCGGGGCTGGCCCGCCTTCTGTTCGTTGCTGCTGTCGGTGCCACCCGAGCCGGCACAGCCCGCGGTAGCCAGTGCGATGGCGGCCGCGCCGACCATCAGCTTCGTCCAGCGCTTCACTTCTCTGCCGTCCCTTCCGCGCCCGGCGTCCGCGCCGAGCCGACACCAGTGGTTTAGACCGAATGGTTCAGACCTAGTGGTATAGACCAATGGGAGAACTTTGGGCCTGTCCGGTGCCGGTGTCAAGACGCTTGCGAAAGACGTTGTAAAACGGGTCTGAAATCCAGGCGCGGCAAGGGTTTGCGGCCAACTTCTCACCTGAGTGTGCGCCGGTTGGGGAACTTCTCACGTCTCGGGTGGACGGCCGGCTGGTGGCGACTTGCCGACCGTTCGGCGGAGTGGTCGAACCAATCGGAGCAGAATGGTCGAACCAATCCGCCGCGGGACGCGCTCATGAGAGGCTGCTCGTGGCGTGAGGCGCCCGGAGCCGGCGCACCATTGCACCGGACTGGGGAGCGGGACGGTCCGGCGCGTGAAATGGAGGCTCATGGCAGCCTGCCGCAGAGAGCCGAGGCAGTCGGAAGGCCGCCGACCGGCGAAGAAAGTCCCGCCCGACGGGAACCCGCTCCGGCCCCGTGGATGGCGTCCCCCACCCTCTCCGGGGGCACCCCTCTGACGCCAGTCTATCGGTGAGGGGTGACAGGGCGGGCGATGTCGATCTTGCCTGTGGATAACCCCGGGGTTGTGGACAACTCACGAGCCCGACCGCGAAGTCGGATTAG
Organism: Actinophytocola sp.; assembly: GCF_036555685.1. Lineage (GTDB taxonomy): Bacteria > Actinomycetota > Actinomycetes > Mycobacteriales > Pseudonocardiaceae > Actinophytocola. The sequence goes on from NZ_DATBKY010000290.1 coordinate 10,186, forward strand.
GGTGGACGGCGTGAGCACACATTTCAACGTCGTCGTCCTTGGTGCCGGACCCGGTGGGTACGTCGCGGCCGTGCGCGCGGCCCAGCTCGGCCTGTCCGTCGCCGTCGTGGAGGAGAAGTACTGGGGCGGGGTGTGCCTCAACGTCGGCTGCATCCCGTCGAAGGCGCTGCTCCGCAACGCCGAGCTCGCGTACATCTTCAACAACGAGCAGAAGACGTTCGGCATCGAGGGCCAGGTCACGTTCGACTACGGCGTCGCCCACGCGCGCAGCCGCACGGTGGCCGACGGGCGCGTCAAGGGCGTGCACTACCTGATGAAGAAGAACTCGATCACCGAGTTCACCGGGCGCGGCACGTTCACCGGGGCGAACAGCCTGGAAGTCAACGGCGAGACGATCACGTTCGACAACTGCATCATCGCCGCCGGCGCGCGCACCAAGCTGCTGCCCGGCACGCGGCTCTCCGAGCGCGTGGTCACCTACGAGGAGCAGATCCTCACCCCCGAGCTGCCCGGCAGCATGATCATCGCCGGCGCGGGGGCCATCGGCGTCGAGTTCGCCTATGTGCTCGCCAACTACGGCGTCGACGTCACGATCGTCGAGTTCCTCGACCGGCTCGTCCCGCTCGAGGACGTCGAGGTCTCCAAGGAGCTCGCCCGCCACTACCGCAAGCTCGGCGTCACCGCGCTGACCTCCACAAAGGTCGAGTCGATCGACGACTCCGGCGAGCAGGTCACCGTCGAGGTGTCCGCGAACGGCGAGCGCAAGACCCTCAAGGCCGACAAGGTCCTGCAGGCGATCGGCTTCCAGCCGAACATCGAGGGCTACGGTCTCGAGACCGCAGGCGTCAAGACCACCGACCGCGGCGCGATCGAGGTCGACGGGTTCTGCCGCACGAACGTCGAGAACATCTTCGCGATCGGCGACGTCACCGCGAAGCTCATGCTGGCCCACGCGGCCGAGGCCATGGGCATCGTCGCCGCGGAGACGATCGGCGGGGCGGAGACCATGGAGCTCGACTACCGCATGATCCCGCGGGCCACGTACTGCCAGCCGCAGATCGCCAGCTTCGGCTACACCGAGGAGCAGGCGCGCGAAGCCGGCTTCGACGTCAAGGTCGCCAAGTTCCCGTTCACGGCCAACGGCAAGTCCCACGGCCTCGGCGACGCACGCGGCTTCGTCAAGCTGCTGTCGGACGCCAGGTACGGCGAGCTGCTCGGCGGCCACCTCATCGGCCCGGACGTCACCGAACTGCTGCCCGAGCTGACCCTCGCGCAGCAGTGGGACCTGACGGTGCACGAGGTCGCACGCAACATCCATGCCCACCCGACGCTGGGCGAAGCGGTGAAGGAGGCGATCCACGGGCTGGCCGGGCACATGATCAACCTCTGACGCGTGCCGGGGCCGCCGTCCGCGGAGGGGTATGCCGAGGACGGTCCGCCGGCCGCGTGCTCGGCCGCCGAGGCTAGGCGCCGCCGCGGAGGATGGGGCGCAGGGCGTCCAGGACCTTCGGGTCCTCGATGGTCGACGGGACCGGCTCGTCCCGGCCGTCGGCTATGCCGCGCATCGTCTTGCGCAGGATCTTGCCCGACCGCGTCTTCGGCAGGCCGTCCACAACGGACACGTCGCGGAAGGCGGCCACCGGGCCGATCTCCTTGCGTACCGCGGCCACCAGCTCGTCGCGCAGGGTGTCCGCCGAGATCTCCACGCCGGCCTTGAGCACCACGAAACCGCGCGGCAGCTGGCCCTTCAGCGAGTCCCGCACGCCGATCACCGCGCACTCGGCCACCGCCGGGTGCGCGGCCAGCACGGCCTCCATCGAGCCGGTCGACAGGCGGTGGCCGGCGACGTTGATGACGTCGTCGGTGCGGCCCATGACGTAGACGTAGCCGTCCTCGTCGACGTAGCCGCCGTCGCCGGTCAGGTAGTAGCCGTCGTAGCGCGCCAGGTACGACTCGATGTACCGGGCGTCGTCGCCCCACAGGGTCGGGAGCGTGCCGGGCGGCAGCGGCAGCCGGATCGCGATCGCGCCGTCCTCGCCGCGGGGGAGCTCCTCGCCCGAGACGTCGAGGATCCGCACGTCGTAGCCCGGCACCGGCACGCTCGGCGAGCCGGCCTTGATCGGCATCGGCTCGAGGCCGCGCAGGTTCGCGCAGATCGGCCAGCCCGTCTCGGTCTGCCACCAGTGGTCGACGACCGGCACCCCGAGCTTGTCCGAAGCCCAGTGGTACGTCTCCGGGTCCAGCCGCTCGCCGGCCAGGAACAGCGTCCGGAACTTCGACAGGTCGTACTTGCCGATCTGCTCGCCGGACGGGTCGACCCGCTTGATCGCCCGGAACGCGGTCGGCGCGGTGAAGAGCGCCTTCGCGCCGTGCTCGGCGATGACCCGCCAGAACGCGCCCGCGTCCGGCGTGCCGACCGGCTTGCCCTCGTACAGCACGGTCGTGGCGCCGACGATCAGCGGCGCGTACACGATGTAGGAGTGCCCGACGACCCAGCCGACGTCAGAGGCGGTCCAGAAGACGTCGCCGGGCTGGATGTCGTAGATGTTGGTCAGCGACCAGGCCAGCGCGACAGCGTGGCCGCCGTTGTCGCGCACGACGCCCTTCGGCTTCCCGGTCGTGCCGGAGGTGTAGAGGATGTAGAGCGGGTCGGTGGCGGCGACCGGTACGCAGTCGGCCGGCTTCGCGGTCGCCATCGCCTCGGTCCAGTCGACGTCCCGCTCGCCGAGCGTCGCGGTTGCCTGCTCGCGCTGCAGCACCACCACGGAGTCCGGCTGGTGGGTCGACAGCGTCAGCGCCTCGTCGATGATCGGCTTGTACTCGACGACCCGGGTCGGCTCGATCCCGCAGGACGCGGCCACGATCACCTTGGGCTTGGCGTCGTCGACGCGGGTGGACAGCTCGCGCGGCGCGAACCCGCCGAAGACGACCGAGTGCACCGCGCCCAGCCGCGCGCAGGCGAGCATCGCGACGACCGCCTGCGGCACCATCGGCATGTAGATGATCACCCGGTCGCCCTTGCCGACACCCAGCCCGGCGAGCACGCCCGCGAACGTGGCGACCTCGTCGCGGAGCTCACGATAGGTGTACGTCGCCTTGCTCCCGGTGACCGGCGAGTCGTAGACCAGGGCCGGCTGGTCCGCACGGCCGCTCTCGACGTGCCGGTCGAGGGCGTTGTGGCACGTGTTCAGTTCCCCGTCGGGGAACCACCGGAAGAGCGGCGCGTCCTTGTCGTCGAGGGCTTTGGTCGGCGGCTTAGTCCAGTCCAGGCCGGCGGCGGCCGTGAGCCAGAACCCCTCCGGGTCCTCGAGGCTCTGCCGGTACGCATCGTGGTAGGAGCCCATAGTCGGAACCTAGTCCGTGGCATACCCCAGCGAAACGGTCACGGCTCGACATAGGGTGGATCCGTGGCGGCGTGGGTCTGGTCTCATGGGCAGCGGGAGGGAGGGGCGTGGACTTCCTGATCAACCTGGGCAGCTCGCTGCTGTCGTTCGCATACAGCTTCTTCAACCCCGGCTTCTGCCCGGGTCGTTGGGTGTGGGCGACGATCGGCGCCGGCATGATCATCGGGCTGCTGCCTGCCCTCGGCTCGCTGCTGGTCGCGCTCGTGCGCAAGGGGACCGGCAACACCTACAACGCCGCCACGGTCTCGGTCTTCGCGGTGACCGGCGGGTTCTTCTCGTTCCTGATGCCGCTGCTGTTCGCGGTCGGCCTCTCCGAGGTCTTCGTCAACGTCGCCCGCAACACGCCGAGCGGGCTGACGCCGGGCCAGGTGCAGGCCGTCAAGCAGGAGTTCTGCGGGTGGGTCGGACCGCAGGACAAGTTCCTCGGCCACGGTGCCCGGGTGTACGAGGTGCTCTTCTACCCGAGGGAGGGCACCGGCCTGCTGTTGCTGCGGCTCATGCTGCTCGTGATCCTGCCGGCGATCGGGCTGCTGTTCATCTGGCTGCAGGCGCGGGCGGCGATGCGCCGCGGGCCGCGGTGGCCTGGGCGGCTGCTGTGGCTGCCGTTCATCGGGATGGTCCTGCTGACCGCGTCGATGACGGCGAACTCGGCGGGCGCGATGTGGCTCGGGTTCGTGCCGATGACCGTGCTGGGAATGATCCCGGTGCTCGTGGTCGGGCCGCCGAGCTGGTCGGTGATCGAGCGGGCGTACCAGAAACCGCCGCCGTACCAGCCGCCGCAGCAGCACCGACAGCAGCCGCCGCCCTATCAGCCACCGCCGCAGCAGCAACCGGCGCGGATGCCACCGCCTCCGCCGCCCCAGCACCGGGAGCCCGAGCCGGACCGGGCCGCGCTCGCGAAGCTGGCGGCGGATCCTGGTCCGCTGCCGTTCGGCGGCGGACCGCCGAAGGCGCCGACCGGCCTGTGGCAGAACCACGGCGGCCGGTTCCAGAAGGTCAAGCCGCTCGGCCAGGGCGGGTTCGGCACGGTGTGGCTCGCGCGGGACACGCAGCTCGACCGGACGGTCGCGGTGAAGCTCGCGCACGCGCCGGACGCCGAGACCGAGGCGCGGATGCTGCGTGAGGCGCGGGCGCTCGCGGCGGTGCACCATCCGAACTGCGTGCGGGTGTACGACATCGTGTCGGACGCCGACGGGCTGGGCATCGTGATGGAGTACATCGAGGGTCAGCAGCTGGCCGACAGCGTGCACGCCGGCGGGGCGCTGTCGGACGTGCAGGCCGCGCGCCTGTGGGTCACGATGGCCGGCGCGCTGTCCGCGGCGCACGCGAAGGGCGTGCTGCACCGCGACGTGAAGCCGGCGAACGTGATCATCGACCCGGACGGCTTCGCGCACCTGATCGACTTCGGCATCGCGCGCTCGAAGGGCGACTCGACGCTGACCGCGGCGGGCATGATGGTCGGCACGCCGGACTTCCTCGCGCCGGAGACCGCGGGCGGCTCCCCGGCCACGCCGGCGTCGGACGCGTGGCAACTGGCGGCGACGGTGAGCTTCGCGCTGACCGGCGCGCCGCCGAGAGGCGTCCGCGACAACGCGATGGCGGCCCTGATGGCGGCGGCGCGGTCGGAGCCGCTGAGCCGGCTGCCGCGGCAGAGCGCGCACCTGCGCCTGCTGACCGCGTCACTCGACGCGGACCCGGGCCGCCGCCCGACGCTGGCCGCGGTGGCGCGGGAGATGAGCGGATGGCTGGCACGTGCGGGCCAGGCCGAGGAGGGGCCGGTCACGAAGATCGTGCACAGCACGCGCCCACTGAAGTGACGTTCCGGTGGTCGTGCGCGGGCGGCGGCTCGCGGGCAGGTCGAGGAGTGCAGCCGGCGGGCGCGCGGACCCCGTACAACCGGGCGGTTCCGCGCACGCGCCACCGCGAGAACGTCGCCCCGTGGATGGCGGCCCCCACCCTCTCCGGGGGACCGCCCCGACATCAATTCTACCGGTGACCACTGACAATCACGGGGAGCAAGATCCACTTGTGGACAGCTCGAAAGGCTGTGGACAAGTCAGCGCCACGAGGGGAGCCACAGCTCCGCGTCCCAGTGGCCCTGCGTTATCGAGTCGCCGTTCAGGATGGGCCACAGCCATACGAAGTTCGCCACGACCAGGCCCACGTACAGGGCCACCACGAACAGGCCCGTGCCCCGCCGCTCGTACCCGACCGATGCCGTCCCCATGATCTGGCCAAGCACCAACACCAAGCCCAGCACGAGGAACGCCGCCATCGGGGTCGCGTAGAAGTAGTACATCTGGCGGTCGAGGTTGGTGAACCACGGGAGCAGGCCCGCCAGGTACGCGACGACCACCGCGGCGTAGCGCCAGTCCAGGCGGCCGATCATCCGCCACAGGCCCCAGCCCAGCATCGGCAGCGACAGCCACCACATGGCCGGCGTACCGACCAGCATGGTCGCCGAGACACACCGATCCTCGCCGCAGGTGATCGTGTTCGCGTCGTAGTAGTAGAGCATCGGGCGCAGGCCCATCGGCCATGTCCACGGCTTCGACTCCCACGGATGCTGGTCCCGTGCGGGCGTCACCAGATGCTCGTGGAAGTCCAGCACGTTCCCCGAGTACTGCCACAGCGACCGCAGCGACTGGGGCAGGAAGTCGTACCAACCGTGGTGCACGGACGCGTCCGCGAGATGCCGGTCGACACCGGTCTCCGACGCGAACCAGCCCCACCACGTCGACAGGTACACCAGCAGCGGCACCGCCACGAGCGCCCACAGGCCCGGGAGCACGTCGCGAACCAGCGCACCCTTCCACGGCGACTCGACTCCGGCCGCCCGCCGCGCGGTCGCGTCCCAGATCACCGTGAGAAGCCCGAACGCCATCAGGAAGAAGATCCCCGACCACTTCGACCCGCACGCGAGCCCCAGCGACACCCCGCCGAGGAACCGCCACCAGCGCATCCCGAGCCGCGGACCGAACCGCGACGACGTCGCCCAGCCCTCGCGCACGGTCAGCGCCAGCCGCGCGCGCACCTGGTCCCGGTCGAGCAGCAGGCAACCGAACGCCAGCAGCACGAAGAACGCCAGGAAGATGTCCAGCATCCCCATCCGGCTCTGCACGTGCGACAGCCCGTCGCAGATCAGCAGCACGCCCGCGATCCCGCCGAGCAGCGTCGAGCGGGTCAGCCGCCGCGCGATCCGCACGATCATGAGGATCATCAGCGACCCGCACAGCGCGGCGGTGAACCGCCAGCCCCAGCCGTTGTAGCCGAAGAGCCACTCGCTGACCGCGATCAGCTCCTTGCCGAGCGGCGGGTGCACGGTCAGCTCGTACGCCGGGTTGTCCTCGTACCCGCCGTTGCGCAGGAACTCCCACGCCTGCGGCACGTAGTGCTTCTCGTCGAAGACGGGAGTGCCTCGGTCGGTCGGGAAGCCCAGGTTCTGCAGCCGCACGAAGCCGCCGAGCACCGCCAGGAAGCCGGCCACGAGCCAGCCGCGCAGCCGGTCGGCCGGCATCGGCTTGCCGATCAGGTGAACCTCGGCCAGGTCGGCCTCGGACATCGCGCGGTCGCCCGAGATCGCGGGCGACTCGGGCGGCCTGGTGTCGAGAAGGCTCACGGCAGCAGATCGTAGGCGGCGCCGGGTGCGGTTCGTGTCGGGTTCGCACTCGTCGCGCGGCAACAGTCGGTTCCGACTATCGTGAAGCTCGTTGGGCACGGGTATACGCATCGGCAGGGGCCCTGTTGCCGGTGTGGGCGGCCGTGAGTGTTCACTGGAACGGATGGTGAACACTCACG
>NZ_DATBKY010000291.1:0-45216 GCF_036555685.1 Actinophytocola sp.
GCCCTTCGCAAGGTTCTCCGCAACCACCTCGAAGAACTGGCCCTCCTCCGCCGTGCCTTCGGCCAACTGGATGACGTTGGACCCGAGATCGGTGGCGACGATGTCGGCCTGAAGACAGTACCGCTCGATGCGGAGAACCTCATCCTGCTCGATCAGCCCCTCCCTCCCGGCGGTCGGAGATTCGGCTAGCTCCCGTGCAACCTCGTCAACGCGATCCGCGATCACCCGGCCGACGCGCGTAACTAGATCCAGGTGCCGTGCGGCGCGTGACCGCTCGTCTGCCCACGAACGTTCGACCTGCCGGATGAGCGTGCCCTGGTGATCGACCGGAGCGCGCGCAGGTTCGCCGAACACCAGGTAGTCGAGGCTGACGTTGAAGAAATCGGCTAAGGCAAGCAGCTTGTTGAAGCTCGGCCTCGTCTGCCCTCGGGTGTACTGGGACAACGCTGCAGCGGTGATGCCGACTGATTCCAAAATTGCTCGACGATTTCGACTGTATCCGCGACTGTCGATCAAGTCGGCGAGCATTTCCTCCAGCTTTACCTCTCGTCGGGACACTTTACTCTCCCTGGCGGGTTACCGCTCAACTCAGACCCTTCATCACTTCGTGACAAAGTGGCGCTTTACGGATCCGTAGTCACGCTTCGTGCCCCCTCTGGACATTGACGTTACGGCACCTGACACTTGGCGCAAGGGGAACATCGCGTCGGGATCGACGATCTGGGAGAGGCGAGGATTCTGCGGAGAGCAAGGTGGTGTGCGTATGGCGACCGGATATGGGGTTCCGAGTAGCGCTGTCGAGGGGTGCGCCGACACCGGCTGGAGTGGACTTCGTAGATCGAATGGACAAATCTTGGACATGATGTCCGGCCAGCCGCACTACTTCGCATCTGGAGGGCTGGGACATGATGTCGAGTGCTAGCGGTCGCGGCTGTGGAAAACAAGACGCCAACGAAGTCGTCGCGGGCGAGAAACGTGATGACCTTTGTCAGGTTTTCGTCTCCTACTCACATGTGGACGAGGCTGAACGAGTAAGGCTCGACATGCACTTGGCGCCGCTGGTGCGAGAAGGGCTCATTCGGCTGTGGTCCAGTCGCTCGATCGCGCCAGGCTCGGACTGGCAGCGGGACATCGTGAAGGAACTGGAAAACGCGGACATCGTCATCCTCCTCGTGACCGCGGATTTTGTCGCTTCCGTCTTCTGCTTCGAGAAGGAGTTGGCGGCGGCGCTGCGACGCCAACAGCGCGGTGGAGTGCGGATCGTGCCGGTGCTGGTCAAGCCGGTGGACTTCGCGCACCTGTCGTTCGGTCGTTTCCAGGCGCTACCTCGTGACCTGCGGCCGATCAGCAGTTGGGACGACCCGGACGCCGGCTGGCTCGAGGTCGCGCTTGGCGTTCGGGAACTGGCCGAGGAGATCTGTCGTTCCCGCGCTGTCGTTCCGGCTCAGCGGTCGGGCTCGGAGTACGAGTCGGACAAGACGCATCTGGGGCGTCAGCTCAACTCGTACTACGGAGCCAGCAATTGTGTAATCGACGGGCCGGTCGCCGAGGATCGAAATATCGAGTGGATTCCTCTTGATGATGACTTCTCAAACATGCGGTTCGATAATCTCGTTCCCATCAGTACGCGATACCGGGACCGAACCTCGCGTTTCGGCGGTGAGGCCCTGCGGATGACCGCGTTTCGGTTCGGCATAGATCTCATCGCAGGAAACGTGTTCCACAGTGCGCGCCGGCATTTCCATGCCGATGTGCCGTCACTCGCCTTCGGGTGTGTGCGGCTAGGCGACGCCCTGGCGGTGAACTATCCCAACTACTTCGAGGCGCACGACGGCGACGACTGGACCTTTCTCGCGCAGAGTCTGTTCTACCTACCGTACCGAATGCATCCAGCCTTGCTGACGGCGACGCTGTGTCGAGTTCGCCACCGGCTGGCGGCGACGGATCGCTGCCCGAACGGTGCGCTCGCGGCATTGTTGCTCGCGATCGCGAACCTTTACCAGGACGGCGGAAACTGGGATAAGGCCGAGCAACTCTACGAACGGGTGCTCGCATTGAGGACAGCGGACGCTATACGAGCTGACGTACTCCGCCGACGGGCCACAGGGTGGTTGCTCGGCGGCACGAACATCGTATCGATGGACCGGGAGTTCCGGTCCATCGTCGGATATAGGACCAATGCGGACCTTTCGGTGTCACTTGCGATCACACAAGGCTGGTGGCACCTGCTGGAGGCACGCCCGGAACGGTGTCTCCGGGAGCTCGTACCGTTCGACTTCGAAGAGGAGGCGCCGATACCCGCTCCGATGTACAGCCCCCACACTCTCGTCGAGTTCAAGCTTGTTCAGGCTGCTGCGCTCGCGGCCCTTGGGCTCAGCTGCACGCCGCAGGTGCGCTTCGTGCGCCAGCACGCCCGCTCGCGGTTGCGGCCGGTGTTCACTGAGTTCATCGCGCCACGGGTACTGCCCCGACAGTTCGACGAAGTGGTCGAACCGCTCCGGGATCGGCATGCGCTTTCAACCGGCCTGCTCGACGAGACGGCCGCGGCGGTTCTCGCCGCACGGGCGGTGAACGTGTCCGGGCGGCCGATCTGGGTGGACTAAATCGCTGGTCGGCGACGTCTGGTCGCGGCCATGATCGGGCCATGACTTCCGCGGACGGGCGGGCCGGGATCGATGCCGCGCTGGTCGAGCGGCTCATCGGCGCGCAGTTTCCGCAGTGGGCTGGGCTCCCGGTGACGCCGGTGAAGGTTGACGGGTGGGACAACCGGACGTATCGGCTCGGGGACGACATGAGTGTGCGGCTGCCTACGGCGGAGGGCTACGTGCCGGCGGTGGCCAAGGAGAACGCGTGGCTGCCCCGGCTGGCGCCGCAACTGCCGCTGCCCGTGCCGACGGTCCTCGGGGCGGGGGTTCCTGGGGAGGGGTATCCCTACCCGTGGTCGGTGCGGGGGTGGTTGCCGGGGGAGGCGGCGGACCGGGCGCCGATAGCGGACATGGTGCGGTTCGCCCGGGAGCTGGCTGCGTTCATCAGGGCGCTGCAGCGCTGCGACGCGGACGGGGGACCCGCCGCCGGGCGGCACAGTTGGTACCGCGGGGCCTCGCCGGCCTTCTACGACCACGAGACTCGGCGCTGCCTCAACCAGGTCGACGGGCGGGTCGACACAAAGGCCGCCGGCAGGGCATGGGACGCGGCACTCCAAGCCGAGTGGCGCGGCGAGCCGGTCTGGTTCCACGGTGACGTCGCGGCCGGGAACCTCCTCGTCGAGGGCGGGCGGCTCGCCGCGGTCATCGACTTCGGGACGTCCGGGGTCGGGGACCCCGCGTGCGACCTGGTGATCGCCTGGACGATGTTCGACGGCGCGAGCCGCGCGGCGTTCCGGGACGCGGTCGGCCAGGACGACGGGACATGGGCGCGGGCCCGGGGCTGGGCGCTGTGGAAGTCGCTGCTTACGCTGGCCGGGAACCCTGGTCCGGAGCTGGCCGCGGTCAACCACCGCATCATCGACGCGGTCCTCGCGGAGGCATAGCACACCCTCGTTGCACCGTTAGCAGTCGCGTGGGTAGAGTGCCAACCGTACGGCGCCGACACCGCCCCGGCACCCGCGACGGCGGGGTGGCAGGAGCCGCAAGCAAGACAGGTAACTGCCAACGCTTTCGAACAGACCCGTGGAGGTCACCGCGGTGAGCGTGAACATCAAGCCGCTCGAGGACAAGATCGTTGTCCAGGCGAGTGAGGCCGAGGCCACGACGGCGTCGGGCCTGGTCATTCCGGACACTGCCAAGGAGAAGCCCCAGGAGGGCAAGGTCCTGGCGGTGGGCCCGGGCCGCATCGACGACAACGGCAACCGCGTTCCTCTGGACGTGAACGTCGGCGACGTCGTCATCTACTCCAAGTACGGCGGCACCGAGGTCAAGTACAACGGCGAGGACTACCTGATCCTCTCCGCCCGCGACGTGCTGGCCGTCATCAACTGACGACCTGCGGAGTCCGACTCGACGCCCCGGTGGCCCAGTGGGGCTGCCGGGGCGCCCGAGTTCAGAAAGGTAGGACATGCCCAAGGAGATCAGCTTCGACGAGGACGCTCGTCGGGCGCTCGAGCGCGGGGTGAACAAGCTTGCCGACGCGGTCCGCGTGTCGCTCGGCCCGCGCGGTCGGCACGTCGTGCTGGCCAAGAAGTTCGGTGGCCCCACCGTCACGAACGACGGCGTCACCATCGCGCGGGAGATCGAGCTCGAGGACGCGTTCGAGAACCTCGGCGCTCAGTTCGCCAAGAACGTGGCGACCAAGACCAACGACGTCGCCGGTGACGGCACCACCACGGCCACCGTGCTCGCGCAGGCCATGGTCCGCATCGGCATGCGCAACGTGGCCGCCGGCGCCAACCCGGCCGGGCTGGGCCAAGGTATCCAGCTCGCCGCGGACGCCGTGGTCGACGCGCTGAAGAGCAAGGCCACCCCGGTCAAGGGCCGGGACAACGTCGCCCAGGTCGGCACGGTCGCCTCGCGCGACGCGTCGATCGGCGCGCTGCTCGGCGAGGCCATCGAGAAGGTCGGCAACGACGGTGTGATCACCGTGGAGGAGTCCTCCACGATGGCCACCGAGCTCGTCATCACCGAAGGCGTGCAGTTCGACAAGGGCTACCTCTCCGCCTACTTCGCCACCGACCCGGAGGCGCAGGAGGCGGTGCTGGAGAACGCCTACGTGCTGCTGCACCGCGAGAAGATCTCGTCGCTCAACGACCTGCTGCCGATCCTCGAGAAGATCGCCCAGGCCGGCAAGGCGGTGCTGATCGTCGCCGAGGACGTCGACGGCGAGGCGCTGTCGACCCTGGTCGTCAACTCGTTGCGCAAGACAATCCGCGCGGTCGCGGTGAAGGCGCCGTACTTCGGCGACCGGCGCAAGGCGTTCCTCGACGACCTGGGTGTGGTCACCGGCGCGACAGTCGTGTCCTCCGACGTGGGCATCAAGCTCTCCGAGGTCGACCTGGACGTGCTGGGCAACGCCCGCCGCATCGTGGTCACCAAGGACGACACGACGATCGTCGACGGCGCCGGCGCCAAGGCCGACGTCGACGCGCGCGCCGAGCAGATCCGCAAGGAGATCGAGGCGACCGACTCCGACTGGGACCGCGAGAAGCTGCAGGAACGGCTCGCGAAGCTGTCCGGCGGCATCGCCGTGATCCGGGTCGGCGCGGCCACCGAGACCGAGCTGGCCGAGCGCAAGCACCGCATCGAGGACGCGGTCGCCGCGACCAAGGCCGCGGTCGAGGAGGGCGTCGTCCCGGGCGGCGGCTCGTCGCTCTTGCACGTCGGCAAGGAACTCGACAAGCTGCGGGACTCGCTCTCCGGCGACCAGGCGACCGGCGTGCGGATCGTGCAGGCCGCGCTGGCCGCTCCGCTGCAGTGGATCGCGGCCAATGCCGGTGAGGAAGGCGTGGTCATCGTCTCCAAGGTGCGCGACATGAGCTGGGGCCACGGCTTCAACGCCGCGACGCTGACCTACGGCGACCTCGCCGCCGACGGTGTCGTCGACCCGGTGAAGGTCACGCGTTCGGCGGTCACCAACGCGGCGTCCATCGCGCGGATGGTGCTCACCACCGAGGCCTCGGTCGTGGAGAAGAAGGAGGAGGAGCCGGAGGCTGCCGCCGGCCATGGTCACGGCCATGGTCACGGGCACGGCCCCGGATTCTGATTTCTCAGGAGAAACGCCGCGCCCGGCATGCCGGGCGCGGCGTTCTTGTTGTCAGGACGTCACAAATGTGGCGTCAGGTTGCCACTGCCAGAGTTCGCTTCTCGACTTTGATGATCGCCTCACGCTCTCCTTCCGAGAGGCCGCCCCAGATGCCGTACGGCTCGTGGACCGCCAAGGCGTGTCGACGGCACAGTTCCAGGACCGGACATGCCTGACAGATCGCCTTCGCCCTGGCTTCGCGCCGCGCCCGTGCCGGGCCGCGCTCGCCGTCGGGGTGGAAGAAGAACGCGCTGTCCATGCCGCGGCAGGAACCCTCGAGCTGCCAGTCCCACACATCTGCGTTCGGACCGGGGAGCCTGCGAGTGTCCGCCATGTTGTCCGCCTCCCTTGCCGGAAATTTGCACTAACCGGCTACTCCATTCGGCACAGCGGAATCAACGCTAGAACCGCGCCAATACTTGTTCAAGGGTGATCGACTCATTGATTGCCCAGTTCAGCCGATCGGGACGACACGTAGACGCTGCGTATTCGTCGATCCAGTTGCCGGACACCGCTGATCACTCGACGATGGGGAGCGTGGCGACGAAGCAGGCGGCTGTGGGCGATCAAGCTCCGCTGGTGCGCGAGGTGCCGCCGCTGCCGTCAGAAGGGGAGTTGGCCCTCCCGGTCGCTGCCGTGGCGCGGCGGCTCGGCGTCGCACCCGCCACGCTTCGCACCTGGGACCGGCGCTACGGCATCGGGCCGCGCGAGCACACCACCGGACGGCACCGCCGCTACGCACCGGAGGACGTCGCCCGGCTCGAGGTCATGCAGCAGGCGCTGTTGCGTGGCGCGTCCCCGGCGGAGGCCGCGAACTACGCCCTCCGCACGGCTGCGCCGGCCTACGACGTCGACATCGTCGCGCCCCGCGAGCCGCTGCTGCGCGAGGTCGTGTCGCGATCGTCGCAGGTGCAGAGGCTGAGCCGGGCGGCGATGGCCATGGACACCGTCGCGACCGAGCAACTGATCGCGGACTGCATCGCCCGCCTGGGGGTCGTGGCCGTCTGGCACGAGGTGCTGCGGCCGGTGCTCTCCGCGCTCGCGAGCCGCTGGGCGCAGTCCGGCGAGTGCGTCGAGGTCGAGCACCTGGTCAACGAGTGCACGCTGTCGGCCATGATCGGCGCGACGCCCGTGGTCGCCACGCCGCGCAACCCCCGTCCGGTGCTGCTGTGCGGCGCGCCCGGGGAACGGCACGGGCTACCGCTCTACGTGCTGCGCGCCGCGCTCGCCCGGGCCGGCATCGGCACGCAGATGCTCGGCCCGGCCCTGCCGGTCGAGGGGCTCGCCGGGGCGGTGCGCCGGAGCGGGCCGGCCGCGGTCGTCGTCTGGGCGCAGCTGCCGCGCTATCTCGGCCCGGACGTGTTCGAGCGGGTGCCGCGCACGCGGCAGCGGGTGCGGCTGTTCGCGTGCGGGCCGGGGTGGACGGAGCTGCCGAGCCGGGTGGGCCGGCTGGCGGACATCGCGGACGCGGTGCGCCGGATCGAGGCGCTGGTCGGCACGTGAGCGGAACTGATCACGAGCTCGAGCGGGCGGCGTTCGGGGACCGGCCGGACCTATCTATATACGGCACGCCCGCGCGGCCGCGGGACCGGTGGCTCGCGGCGGTCGTCCTCGGCGGCCAGGGCCGGTACGCACGCGCCGCGACGCTGCTCGGCGACCTGCTCACCCACCCGGACCCGGAGCTGGCCGCGCTCGCGTGCGCGACGCTCGCCTCGCACCGACGCCAGCTCGGTGGGCACGCCGCGGCCCGCGTGCTCGACGCGGCCGGGCATGCCCGGCTGTCCGGCCGCCCGGACGCCGTCGAGGCCCGGTCGGACGTCCTGCTCGGGCTCGCCGCCGACGCCGTCGGCGCCGGGCGGCTCGGCGAGGCGCGCCGGCTCGCCGCGCGGGCGCCGGCGGCCGGCTGGCGGGCCGCCGTCCGGGGTGGGTGGGTGAACGCCGAGATCGAGCTGTCCGCGGGCCGGCCGGCGGAAGCGGTCGCGCACGCCGAGCCGGCCGCCGCCCGCGCCGCGGAGTCGGGCTCGGTGCGGCACCGGATCAAGTCCGGGCTGGTTCTCGGCGCCGCACTCGCGGCGCGCGGAGACCATGCCGCCGCCAGGAAGATCGTGGGCCCCGCACTCGACGACGCGCGCGATCTCGAGCTGTTGTCGCTGGTCTGGCCCGGCGCGTTGATCATGGCCGAGCTGGCTCCCGATCGCGCGGACACGAATTGTCAGTGGGCGGCGATAGCTTTACGGAGCGTGTTGCGCCGGGCGGATCCGGTCGGTCGCCGGCTCGCCGAGGAGTCCGCGTGGGTGCCTCGGCTCGCTGGCCCAACCGGGTGACGGGGCGGGTACGGACATCTGGGCGAACTGGTCGGAAGAATTACCACCAGATCGTGTCAAGGTTCGCCCCGAAGCGTCCGATAGGGAGGAGTACGTCACTCGGCTGCAGGAAGGAGTCCCCGTGACGACGGTCTTGATTTGCGACGACCGCCGCGGTGTGCGGGAAGGCTTGACCCGTGTCATGTCCGCGGTTCCAGGGGTTAGTCGCATCGACTGCGTAGCGCACGGTGACGAGCTGCTCGCCAGATTCTCCCGGGCTCCGGTCGATGTCGTACTGGTGGGCACACAACGTGCCGTACCGACCGGGGTCGAGGCGACCCGCCGGCTGGTGTCGGCCAACCCGCAGGCCAACGTG
Source organism: Actinophytocola sp. (assembly GCF_036555685.1). Classification (GTDB taxonomy): domain Bacteria; phylum Actinomycetota; class Actinomycetes; order Mycobacteriales; family Pseudonocardiaceae; genus Actinophytocola. Next base: position 8,413 of record NZ_DATBKY010000291.1, read on the forward strand.
ATCGTCTTCGGCGCCCCGGACGACGCCAGCAGCATCGCGGCGGCGATCGCCGGCGGTGCCCGTGGGTACCTCCGCTGGGACGCCTCGCGTCCCGAGCTGGTGGCCGCCCTCGCCCACACGCTTGCGAGCACCTCGGTGCCCGCGCCGCGCCAGCCGTCCGACCCGGGCGTCCAGCTCACCGACCGCGAGCTCCAGGTGCTCCGCGGCATGGCCATGGGCAAGAGCAACGGGCAGATCGGGCGTGAGCTGTACCTGTCCGAGGACACCGTGAAGACCCACGCGCGCCGGCTGTTCCGCAAGCTCGGCGTTCGTGACCGCGCCCAGGCTGTCGCGCACGGCTTCCGGCGTGGCCTCGTCTCCTGACGGACCGGCCGACGAACTGACGTACGACGAACGAGCGTTCCGGACGACGCCACCCGCAGGCCGTGTGGGAGGCGTCGTTCAGCGCGTTTCTGGACTTTTTCTCGCGTGACCGGTAGGACGTCATGTAGAGGTTCGGTCACGGAGAGACACGACGCCGTGTCGCTCACCAGCGCCTAAGGAGCACCATTGTGTCCCACGGTACGGTGGGTGACGCCCGGATGAGTGGCGGCACAAGCCACTACGAGCTGTGACGCCGGGCTGACCGTACCTGCACGTAACACTGAGGCTGCTCGCTGCGATGACCACATTGGGGGACGGACTGGACGCATCAGTAGGTGCTGCCGTCGAGGGCGATCCACGCGCCATTGACCGGGTGCTCGCGTCCATCCGGCCCTTAGTCGTGCGGTACTGCCGCGCGCGAGTAGGCAGGCAGGAGCGTTCGTTCGCTTCGGCAGACGACGTAGCACAGGAGGTGTGTCTCGCGGTGCTCACGGCATTGCCCAGCTACCGCGACCAGGGGCGACCATTCCTGGCGTTCGTGTATGGCATTGCCGCGCACAAGGTCGCCGATGCACATCGGGCGGCAGGCCGTAACCGATCCGAGCCGGTCGCCGACGTTCCTGATGAACCGGAGACCGCTGCCGGTCCGGAGCAACGTGCCATGCAGGCAGACCTCAGCCGTCGGATGAACGACCTGCTGGAGGTCTTACCGGACAAGCAGCGGGACATCGTGCTGCTACGAGTCGTGGTAGGACTCTCGGCCGAGGAGACCGCGGAGGCGGTGGGCTCGACACCGGGAGCGGTCCGGGTGGCGCAACATCGAGCGTTGGCCCGGTTACGAAAGACGTTGTCCGCGGAGGAGGTGGTCTGAATGGGTGATCGGAGAAGTCACGGCGAGCCGGGTATCGGCCTGCCACAGGACGACCGGCCTACCGAGGCCGACCCTTCCGATGGCAACACAGCCGAGTTCGACCTGTCGCTCGTACATGCCGACGACGAGTACCTGGACATGCTGGGTGCCGCCAGCCTCGACGACCCGGACGGCGTGCCCGACGACGAGCTGAGCCGGCTGCTCATGTCGTGGCGCCGCGACGTCGAGACCGAGCCCATCGGCGACCTCGTCGACGAGCAGCTCGCCACAGTCACCGTGCAGGCGGCCCGGCTGCGCCGCAAGCGGCGCCCGCGCCTGCTCGTTCCCGTCGCCGCCGCGGCCGCCGTCCTCGCGATCGCCTTCGCCGGTGTCGGGCTCGCCGCACGCGACGCCCAGCCGGGCGACACGTTATGGGCGCTCACCAAGGTGCTCTACTCCGACCACGCGCGTTCCGTGGAGGCAGCCGAGGCGGTCAAGGCCGACCTGCGGGAGGCGCAGGCCGCGCTGACCGACGGCAACGTGGACGAGGCGAAGTCCAAGCTCGAGGCCGCGCACGCGCAGCTCCCGGTCGTCCTGACCGAGGACGGCCAGAAGGCGCTCGAGAAGCAGCACGCGCAGCTGCTGGCCCAGCTCCCCGGCAGCACGTCCGGCGAGGCGCCGCAGCCGCCGCTGCCCAACCCGACCACCGCGCCCGACCCGGGTACCGGCAGCGGGACCGGCACGGACCCGGGCACCGACCCACAGGAGCCGACCAGCCCGGACACCAGCCAGAGCACGCCGCCGGACACGACGCCGCCGGAAACGACCACGCCGCCGCCGTCCTCGACCGAGAGCCGCAGTGAGGAGCCGCCGAACGGTGACCCGGTGGGCGAGGGCGCGCCCCTCGGTGCCGAGTCCGCACCGGGCGTGAGCGACAGCAGCACCAGTGGCAGTGGCGACGAGACCGGCAGCGGCACGGTCAGCGAGCCGACCGGCTGAGCCCGGCCCGACGAACGCCATGCTCGCAGGTCACGTGTACAGCCAGGCACCGCGCTGCGCGGAATGCGGCGGCCGTGCGCTGCTCGTTGAGGAGGCCGTACGGGCCCTGGTGAGGGAGTCCCTCGGCCGGCTGGTGGCACGCAGGTGCCCGCAGGAGGACGGCTGGCACATCCACGACCCGGCCAACGAGTCCCGCTAGCCGCCGGTCGGCGCGGCCGAACCAGACCGGTCCGGCCGGCCGCGGTGCGTCAGTTCTTCTGTGGGATCGGGGCGCTCTTGGCCGTCGCGGTTACGCCGTCGATGAACCCGCGGCAGTACTCCCACGACACGTATGCCGACGGGTTCGGGTCGAAGGCCGGCTCGTGGGGGCGCATGCGGCCGTCGTTGAGCAGCTGTTCCAGCGAGGCGCGCAGCAGCGCCCAATCGTGGTAGTGGGGCTCCTGGCACTCGGCGCAGTCGACCACCACGCCGCGTACCGCGCGTTGTTCCAGCAGCGCCTGGTAGACGCCGAGGTCCCGTAGATCGGCGAGCAACTCGGCGCGTTCCTGCGCGGTGACCGGCTCCTCGCCGTGTTCGTCGGGGCTGTCCAGGGCCCGCGCCGGGTCGTTCGGATCGCCCGCGAACGGGTCCAGCGGCATCGCGTCTTCCCTCACGCCCCGCACGGTACCGGGCCGACCCCGCAACCAGTCCAGATACCATTGGATATCGGTGTCCAACCTGCACAAACGGAAGGCACACATGTCCACCCCTGACGGCGTCCCGGCCAAGTTCGCCATGCTCGGCCTGACCTTCGACGACGTGCTGCTCCAGCCGTCCGAGTCCGACGTGGTGCCCGGCGAGGTGGACACCAGCACCCGGCTGACCCGCAACGTCTCGCTGCGGATCCCCCTGGTCAGCGCCGCCATGGACACCGTCACCGAGGCCCGCATGGCGATCGCCATGGCGCGCCAGGGCGGCATCGGGATCCTCCAGCGCAACCTCTCGATCGAGGAGCACGCGCGCCAGGCGGAGACCGTCAAGCGCTCCGAGGCCGGCATGGTCACCGACCCGATCACGTGCCTGCCCACCGACACGCTCGCCGAGGTCGACGCGCTCTGCGCCCGCTACCGCATCTCCGGCGTCCCCGTCACCGACGCCGAGGGCACGCTCGTCGGCATCATCACCAACCGCGACATGCGCTTCGAGGTCGACCACACCAAGCAGGTCAGCGAGGTCATGACCAAGGGCCCGCTGGTGACCGCCCAGGTCGGCGTCAGCGCGGACGCGGCGCTCGGGCTGCTGCGCCGGCACAAGGTCGAGAAGCTCCCGATCATCGACAACGCCGGCAAGCTGCGCGGGCTGATTACCGTCAAGGACTTCGTCAAGACCGAGCAGTACCCGTTCGCCACCAAGGACATCGACGGCCGCCTGCTCTGCGGCGCGGCGGTCGGCGTCGGCGACGACGGGTACAAGCGCGCGATGACGCTGGTCGACGCCGGCGTGGACGTGCTCATGGTCGACACCGCCCACGGCCACTCCCGCGGCGTGATCGACATGGTCGCCAAGCTCAAGACCGAGCTGGGCGACGCCGTGGACGTCGTCGGCGGCAACGTCGCCACCCGGGAGGGCGCGCAGGCGCTGGTCGACGCGGGCGCGGACGGCGTGAAGGTCGGCGTCGGGCCCGGCTCGATCTGCACGACGCGCGTCGTGGCCGGCGTCGGGGTCCCGCAGATCACCGCGATCTACCAGGCCGACCTCGCGTGCCGCCCGGCCGGCGTGCCGGTGATCGGCGACGGCGGCATCCAGTACTCCGGCGACATCGCCAAGGCCATCGCGGCCGGCGCGTCCGCGGTCATGCTCGGCAGCCTGCTCGCCGGTACGGCCGAGGCGCCGGGTGACGTGATCCTGGTCAACGGCAAGCAGTTCAAGACCTACCGCGGCATGGGCTCGCTCGCGGCCATGCAGTCGCGCGGCGAGGCCAGGTCGTACTCGAAGGACCGCTACTTCCAGGACGACGTGCTGAGCGAGGACAAGCTCGTGCCCGAGGGCGTGGAGGGGCGGATCCCCTTCCGCGGCCCGCTCTCGCAGGTCGTGCACCAGCTGGTCGGCGGCCTGCGGTCGGGCATGGGCTACACGGGCTCGCGGGCGATCTCCGAGCTGCAGCACGCCCAGCTCGTCCGGATCACCGCGGCCGGGCTCAAGGAGAGCCACCCGCACGACGTGACGATGACCGTCGAGGCGCCCAACTACACGACCCGTTGACGCTGCGCTGAGGCGGCGCATTCAGGAAGGACCACCCCGGTGCCGGATGTTGTCGAGATCGGCATGGGCCGGACGGGCCGGCGCGGATACGGGCTGGACGAGATCCAGATCGTGCCGTCGCGCCGGACCCGCTCGTCCCAGGACGTGTCCACCGCGTGGCAGATCGACGCCTACCGCTTCGACATTCCACTGATCACGCACCCGACGGACGCGGTCGTCTCGCCGGACTCCGCCGTCGCGATCGGCGGGCTCGGTGGGCTCGGCGTGCTCAACGCGGAGGGCCTGTGGGCCCGGCACGCGAACGTCGAGGAGGCGCTCGCCAAGGTCCAGCAGGCTGCTGACGACGCCGACCTCACCGCGCTCACCCGCGTCCTGCAGGAGCTGCACGCCGCGCCGATCCGGCCGGAGCTGGTCGCCGAGGCTATCAAGAAGGTCACCGCGTCCGGGGTCACCGCCGCCGCGCGGGTCAGCCCGCAGCGCGCCGCCGAGCTCACGCCCGACCTGCTCGCGGCCGGCGTCGAGATCCTGGTCGTGCAGGGGACGATCGTGTCCGCCGAGCACGTGGCGAAGGGCGGCGAGCCGCTCAACCTCAAGTCGTTCATCGCCGAGCTCGACGTGCCGGTCATCGCCGGCGGCGTGCACGACTACCGGACCGCCATGCACCTCATGCGCACCGGCGCGGCAGGCGTGCTCGTCGGCTACGGCTCCGGCCCGGTGACCACGACCGACAGCGTGCTGGGCATCGGCGTGCCGATGGCCACCGCGATCATCGACGCGGCCGCCGCGCGGCGGGACTACCTCGACGAGACCGGTGGCCGCTACGTCCACGTGATCGCCGACGGCGGTGTCGAGTGCAGCGGCGACCTCGCGAAGTCGATCGCGTGCGGTGCCGACGCGGTCATGCTCGGCGCGCCGCTCGCGGCGGCGGCCGAGGCGCCCGGCAAGGGGCTGTACTGGACGGCCGCCGCCGCGCACCCGTCGCTGCCGCGCAGCCGGGTCGCGCCGGTCGCCGGCGACGAGGACGTCGTGGACCTGCGCACGCTGCTGTTCGGCCCGTCCTCGGACGCCGAGGGCCTGATCAACCTGTTCGGGGCGCTGCGCCGGGCGATGGCGAAGACGGGCTACTCCGACGTGAAGGAGTTCCAGAAGGTCGGCCTGACGGTGCGCGCATGACGGTTCGCGAGGTGGTGGCCGAGTCCGGCGGGCTGGCCCTGGTCGAGCTGGTCGACGGCGATCTCGAGCACCTCGCGGCGGACAAGGCCGGCCCGTTCGACGTCGACGAGGACCCGCGGCCGCCGCTGCACGAGCCGTGGGTGCACCGGCTGGGCGTGGTGCTCGACGGCGAGCTGGTCGGGACGGTGAGCTGGCACGCCACCGGGTACGGGCACTCGTTCCCCAACACGGCGTGGAACGTGGGCATCGGGCTGGTGTCGGCCGCGCGTGGCAAGGGCACCGGCGTGCGCGCGATGCGGCTGCTGGCCCAGTTCTTGTTCGCCACCACCGAGGTCGACCGTATCGAGGCGCAGACCGGCGTGGACAACACGCCGGCGCAGTGGGCGCTCGCCAAGGCCGGGTTCCAGGCGGAGGGCAAGCTGCGTGGCGCGCAGCAGCGCGACGGGCAGCGGCGGGACATGATCCAGTTCGGCATGCTGCGCACGGACCTCGACGCGCCACCGGCCGGCGGGCCGCGCGACATCGTCATCGAGCGCGACGGCGTGGGGCTCGCCGCGCCGGTGCCGGGTGAGCGCGAGCGGTTCTTCACCGAGGCGGGCGGCGACTTCGAGGTCGACCGGGACGAGCGGCCGAGCATCGCGGGGCCGGTGCGCACGTTCCTGCTGAGCATCCTCGACACGGACTCCGGCGAGCTGCTCGGCGGCGTGAGCTGGCACGCGGTCGACTACGGCGGCACGCTCGGCTGCCAGGCGTGGAACATCGGCATCGGGCTGGTGCCGGCCGCGCGCGGGCGCGGGGTGGGCACGCTCGCGCAGCGGTTGCTGGTCGAGCACCTGTTCGCCACGACCGAGGTGGACCGGGTCGAGGCGGGCACGGACGTCGAGAACGTCGGCGAGCAGCGAGCGCTCGAGAAGGCCGGCTTCCGGCGTGAGGGCGTGCTGCGTGGCACCCAGCTGCGCGGCGGCATCCGGCACAACCTCGTGCACTACGGCATCCTGCGGTCGGATCTCGACCCCGGCGAGGGCCCGCGGAAGACGTTCGCCGAGGGCGCGGGCGTCGTGCTCGCCGAGTCACGGGCCGAAGAACGCCAGCAGGTCTTCGCGGCCGGCGGCCCGTTCGACACCGATCCCGACCCGCGGCCCCGAGCCGGGAACGCCCCGGAGGTGCACCGCGCGTCGGTCCTCGAGGCGGGGACCGGGCGACTGCTCGGCACCACGGACTGGCACGTGGTCGGCTACGGCGACAGCCGTGCGTGCGCGGCGTGGAACTTCGGCATCTCGCTGCTGCCGGAGGTCCGCGGCCGGGGCATCGGCACGATCGCGCAGCGGCTGCTCGCCGAGCACCTGTTCGCCACCACGGACCTCGACCGAGTCGAGGCGGGCACCGACGTCGACAACCTCGCCGAGCGCCGGGCCCTGGAGAAGGCCGGCTTCCGCCAGGACGGTGTCATCCGCGGCGCGCAGCTGCGCGGCGGGCGGCGGACCGACATGGTGATCTACGGGCGCCTGCGGGGTGATCTCGAACCGCCGGCCGGGCCGCGGCGAACGCTCGCCGAGCGCGGCGGCGTGGCGCTCGCCGACCTGCTGCCGGCCGACCGCGAGCAGGTCATGGCCGTGGGCGAGGACGAGTTCGATGTGGACGAGGACCGCAGGCCCCGGCAGGCACCCGCGCCCATCGTGTACCGCGCCGCGATCGTCGACGCGGGCTCCGGCGAGCTGCTCGGCGCCACCAGCTGGCACGCCGTCGACTACGGCCCCACCCTCGGCTGCTCGGCCTGGAACCTCGGCATCGTCGTGCTGCCGTCCGCGCGCGGCCGAGGCGTCGGCACGATCGCGCAGCGGCTGCTCGCCGACCACCTGTTCGCGACCACTGAGCTGGACCGCGTCGAGGCGGGCACCGACGTGGACAACATCGCCGAGCGGCGCGCCCTGGTCAAGGCGGGTTTCATCGAGGACGGCACGATCCGCGGCGCACAGCTGCGGGGCGGGGAACGGCGCGACCTGGTCTTCTACGCCCGGCTTCGTACTGACCGGTAGCTAACGGGGCCGCGGTCAACTAGCGTCGCGCGCATGGATGTGGACTACGACGTCGTGGTGGTCGGCTCGGGGTTCGGGGGGAGCGTCGCGGCGCTGCGCCTCACGGAGAAGGGCTACCGCGTCGCGGTGGTCGAGGCGGGGCGGCGGTTCGCCGACGACGAGTTCGCCAAGACGTCGTGGAACCTGCGCAAGTACCTGTGGGCCCCCGCGCTCGGCTGCTTCGGCATCCAGCGCATCCACCTCCTCAAAGACGTCATGATCCTCGCCGGCTCGGGGGTCGGCGGCGGGTCGCTGGTGTACGCGAACACGCTGTACCGGCCGCTGAAGCCGTTCTACTCCGACCGCCAGTGGGCGCACATCACCGACTGGGAGGCCGAGCTCGCGCCGCACTACGACCAGGCGTCGAAGATGTTCGGCGTGGTCACGAACCCGACGGTCACGCCGTCGGACGAGGTGATGCAGAAGGTCGCCGCGGACCTGGGCGTGCCGGAGACCTACCACCCGACGCCGGTCGGCGTCTTCTTCGGCACGCCGGGCGAGACGGTGCCCGACCCGTACTTCGGGGGCGCGGGGCCGGCGCGGACCGGCTGCACGGAGTGCGGGTCGTGCATGACCGGTTGCCGCGTCGGGGCGAAGAACACGCTGGTCAAGAACTACCTGTACCTGGCCGAGCAGGCGGGGGCGAAGGTGCTGCCGCTGACGACCGTCACCGCCGTGCGGCCGCGTTCGGCGGGCGGCTTCTTCGTCGACCTGCGGCGGACCGGGCGCCGGGTGCGGGCGACGATCACCGCGGGGCAGGTCGTCCTCGCCGCCGGGACGTGGGGGACGCAGCGGCTGCTGCACTCGATGCGCGACGCGGGCGTGCTGCCCGGCCTGTCGCCGCGGCTGGGCGAGCTGACCCGGACGAACTCGGAGTCGATCATCGGCGCGGCACGGACCTCGGTCGACCCCGAGCGGGACTTCAGCCGTGGCGTGGCGATCACGTCGTCGATCCACCCGGACGAGACCACCCACATCGAGCCGGTGCGCTACGGCCGCGGCTCGAACGCGATGGGCCTGCTGCAGACGATCTCCACGGACGGCGCGTCGTCGGTGCCGCGGTGGCTGCAGGCGCTGCGGTTCCTGGTGCGCCACCCGGTCCAGTCGGGGCGGCTGCTGAAGGTCCACCGGTGGAGCGAGCGGACCGTGATCCTGCTGGTGATGCAGAGCCTGGACAACTCGATCACGACGTACACGAAGCGCGGCCTGTTCGGCCGGCGGCGGTACACCTCGCGGCAGGGCCACGGCGAGCCGAGCCCGACGTTCATCCAGGCCGGCTACGACGCGAACCAGCTCGCGGCCAAGCACATCGGCGGCATGGCGGGCGGGACGTGGGGCGAGGTGTTCAACATCCCGCTGACCGCGCACTTCATCGGCGGCTGCCCGATCGGCACGTCGGCTTCCGCCGGCGTCATCGATCCCTACCACCGGGTGTTCGGCTACCCCGGTCTGTCCGTTGTGGACGGCTCGGCCATCTCCGCGAACCTGGGCGTGAACCCGTCCCTGACGATCACCGCCCAGGCCGAGCGGGCCTTCTCCTTCTGGCCGAACAAGGGCGAACCGGACCCGCGCCCGGCGCCGGACGCGCCGTACGAGCGGCTGGCCCCGGTGCCCCCCGCGAACCCGACGGTCCCGGCGGACGCCCCGGCGGCGCTGTTCGTGTCGCCGACCCCGACCAAGAACGCGGAGCGCTTCGCCCCGTAGGCGTGGCAGGGTGGGTGGCGTGGCTAAAGCGTTCGCGTCCAGTGGGGACATCGAGGCCAAGGCGGAGACCTTCGTCGAGCTCGCGCCGGGGGTCTACGCGCTCACGGCCGAGGGGGATCCCAACGTCGGGGCCATCGAGGCCGAGGACTTCCTCGTCTGCTTCGAGGCCAGGGCCACGCCGGTGGCCGCCCGCCGGTGGCTCGGCAAGCTCCGCGAGCGGACCGGCAAGCCCGTCCGCTACCTCGTCCTCTCCCACTACCACGCCGTCCGCGTGCTCGGCGCCGGCGCGTTCGAGGCGCAGGAGATCGTCACCCACGAGCAGACCCGCCGGCTGATCGCCGAGCGCGGCCGGGCCGACTGGGAGTCCGAGCTCGGCCGGATGCCGCGGCTCTTCGAGGAGCCCGAATCGATCCCCGGGCTCACCTGGCCCACGCTGACCTTCAGCGACCGGATGGTCATCCCGCTGGACGGCGAGCGCGGCGAGCGCGAGCTCGTCCTGCAGTACTGCGGGCGCGGGCACACCGCGGGCGACATCGTCGCCTGGCTGCCGCAGGAGAAGATCCTCTTCGCCGGGGACCTCGTCGAGGCGCAGGCCGCGCTCTACACCGGCGACGCCTTCCACGACGACTGGGCTTCCTCCACATTGGACAACGTGGCCGCGTTCGGCGCGGAGCAGCTCGTCGGCGGGCGCGGGGCGGTGGCGCAGGGCGCGGACGCCGTCCGGGCGGCGGTCGCGCAGAGCCGGCACTTCCTCGACGAGCTGCGCCGCACGGTCGGCGCCGTGCACGACGCGGGGGGCGCCCTTGCCGAGGCCTTCAGCAAGGCGCACGACGCCCTCGCGCCCGAGTTCGGCGGGTGGCCGATCTTCGAGCACTGCCTGCCTTTCAACGTGCAGCGGTACTGGGACGAGCTCGACGGCGTCGACTGGCCCCGCATCTGGACCGCCGAGCGCGACCGCGAGGTCTGGGCCGCGCTGCAGGGGGAGTAGATGGATCCGGTCCTCGTCGCCGGCGCCGGGCCCGTGGGCATGGTCAGCGCCCTGCTGCTCGCCCGCCACGGCGTGCCCTGCGTGCTCCTCGAGGCACAGCCCCACCGCACCGCGGAAGGCAGCCGCTCCATCTGCGTCCAGCGCGACGTGCTCGACATCCTCGAGCGCGTCGGCCTCGGCGCGCAGGTCGCCGACGTCGGCGTCACCTGGACCCGCGGGCGCACCTACTACCGCGAGCACCAGGTCCTCGAGATCACCTTCCCCGAGGTCGGCGACTCCGCGTTCCCGCCGTTCGTCAACACCCCGCAGTCCATTGTGGAGCTGCTGCTCGAGCAGCGGGTCAGCGAGGAGCCGCTCGTCGAGCTGCGCTGGGACCACGCGGTCACCGGCGTCACGCAGGACGGCGACGGCGTCCGGGTGGCCACGACGCACGGCGAGCTGGCCGGCACGCACCTGATCGCCGCCGACGGGCCCCGCTCGGCCACCCGCGAGCTGCTGGGCCTGCCGTTCGCCGGAGTGTCCTTTCCGGACAAGTTCCTCATCGCCGACATCCGCGCGGAGCTCGGCTTCGCGGTCCCCGAGCGGCGGTTCTTCTTCGACCCGGTCTGGAACCCCGGCCGCCAGGTCCTGCTGCACCCGCAGCCGGGCGGCGTGTGGCGCATCGACTGGCAGGTACCCGACGACTTCGACCTCGCCGCGGAGCGCGCGGGCGGCGGGCTCGACAAGCGGATCCGGGCCGTCGTGGGCGACAAGGACTACGAGATCGTCTGGCTGTCGGTGTACCGGTTCCACCAGCGTCGGGTGCCGGCGATGCGGATTGGCCGCGTGCTACTCGCCGGCGACGCCGCGCACTCGATGAGCCCGTTCGGCGCCCGCGGGCTCAACTCCGGTATCTGCGACGCCGACAACGCCGCGTGGAAGATCGCCCTCGACCGGGCCGGATGTGCCGGGCCGGAGCTGCTCGAGTCCTACGACGCCGAGCGCGGTGCCGCGGCCGCGGAGAACCTTCGGGTCACCGACGAGACCATGCGCTTCCTCGTACCGCAGAGCGAGGCCGAGCGCGCGCACCGCGTCGACGTGCTCACCCGGTCCGTCGACGACCCGGAAGCACGCAAGGAGATCGACTCCGGCAAGCTCGCCGAACCCTTCTGGTACACCGGCTCCCCGCTCACCACACCCGCGCGCACGTTCCTCCCGTTCCCGACCGAACCCGGCGTCGCGCGGCCCCCCGTGCCGGGTGTGCTGTGCCCGGACGGCCGGCTCGACCGGGGCATGCGGCTGCGCGAGCTCGTCGGGCCGGGGTTCGTCGTGCTGGCGAACTGGTGCCCGTGGTGGCCGGCCGACGAGGACGAGCGGGCCCTCACCGGCCTGCCGGTCCTGCTCGATCAGGAGGAGGACGACCACCTCGCCAAGGCCCTGCGGCTGCCGCCGCGCTCGCTCGCGATCGTCCGGCCCGACGGGCACCTCGCGGCCGTGCTGCACGAGCCGCGGGAGGGTCCGATCGCGCCGCTGGTCACCGCGGCCCTGCGGCGCGCGACCGGCTGGGGAGCCGGACCGGCGGCAACCTGATCCACTACCCGTGCGTCTGCGTGGGGTGGGAGGTGTCGGGGACTTGGTCACCAGGAGAACGTTGCTCGGCGCGGCCGCGCTGACCGCCGTCGCGGGCGCCGCCACCGCGTGCACCGGCGAGCCGGGCACGCCGCGGCCCACGACCACGAGGCCGGCGGAGCCGGGACCACCGGACTGGCCGGCGCTGCGGGAGAAGCTGCGCGGCGGGCTCGTGCTGCCCGGCGACCAGGGTTACCCGGCCGCCGCGCGCGTCTACAACCCGCTGTTCGACGGGCGCAGGCCGGCCGCGGTCGCGCGCTGCGAGCGGCCGGCGGACGTGCGGGCGTGCGTCGAGGTCGCCGCGGGCTCGCGGATCCCGATCGCCGCGCGCTCGGGCGGGCACAGCTATGCCGGCTACAGCAACGCGGACGGCGCGCTGATCGCCGACCTCAGCCCGATGTCCTCAGTGGACGTACGTGGCGGGACCGCGGTGATCGGCGCCGGGGCGAAGCTGATCGACGTCTACGCCGGGCTCGCGGCGCAGGGGCGCTGCCTGCCGGCCGGGTCGTGCCCGACGGTCGGGATCTCCGGACTGACGCTCGGCGGCGGGATCGGCGTGCTGGCCCGCGAGTACGGGCTCACCTGCGACAAGCTGACCGCCGCGGAGGTGGTCACGGCCGACGGCAAGCTGGTCACGGCGTCGGCGGACGCCGAGCCGGACCTGTTCTGGGCGCTGCGCGGCGGAGGCGGCGGCAACTTCGGGATCGTCACCTCGTTCACGTTCGACGCGCCCGAGGCGGCCGACCTCGTCGTCTTCTCGCTGCGATTCGACGGCGCCGCGGCGGACGTCGTGGCCGCGTGGCAGGAGTGGATCGCCGGCCTGCCGAACGAGATGTGGTCGAACTGCGTGGTGTCCGGCGGGTCGCCGCCGACCGCGCGGGTGGGCGGCTGCTTCGTCGGCACCGAACGGGACTGCGAGCGGCTGCTGGCCGGGTTCGGGCCGGCGGCCTCGTCGCGGGTCGTGTCGACCAAGTCCTATTTGGACGCCATGCGGTACTTCGCCGGCTGCTCGGCGCAGAGCGTCCGGCAGTGCCACGCCGCGGCCGCGGGCGGCAACCTCGGCCGGGAGTCCTTCGTGGCCTCCTCGCGGATCCTCGCCGAGCCCGTCGGCGACACGGCCGCGCTGGTCGGGCTGGTGGACGGGCGGGCGAGGACGGACCTGCTGCTGGACTCGCTGGGCGGCGCGGTGGCCGACGTGGCGCCGGACGCGACCGCGTTCCCGCACCGCACCGCACTCGCGAGCGCGCAGATCTACGCGGGCGCGGAGGCCGGCGGCCAGGCGGCCACGCGCGCGGTGGACGAGGTCCGCGACGGGCTCGGCGAGCTCACCGGGCAGCTGGGCTACGTCAACTACATCGACCCGGACATGCCCGACTGGGCGAGCGCGTACTACGGCGACAACCTCGCCCGCCTGCGCGAGGTCGCCGACCGCTACGACCCGGACGGCGTGTTCGCCTTCGCCCAGGGCCTGACCCAACCTCGCTGACCGTCAGCCGGCAGGCCACACGAAGATGCAGAACGGGTGCCCGGCCGGGTCGGCGTACACGCGCAGCGGTTCCTCGGGATCGTCGCTGGCGTCGTGCAGCAGCTCGCCGCCGAGGCCGAGTACGCGCTGGTGCTGGACGTCCATCTCCTCGACCGACGGCACGGTCATGTCGAGGTGCAGCTGCTGCGGCACCCGGATGTCCGGCCACGTCGCCCGCGGCAGCTCGTCGACGTGCTGGAAGGCGAGCGGCGGGCCGTTGGGGTTCCGCAGCACCAGCCAGTCGCGGGCGCATGCGTCGTCCTCGCCCGGCGGCGGTGGCTCGTGGCCCGGCCGGTACACCAGACTCAGCAGCTGCCGGTAGAACTCGGCCAGCGTTCGGATGTCGGTGCCGTCGAGCACCGTGTGCCGCAGCACGGGCACGCTGTCCGCCACCGCCGTCTCCCCGTCAGAGCTCGAGGCCGGTGAGCACCATGATCCGCTCCTCGGTGAGGTCGTTCATGGCGCTGCGCACGCCCTCGCGCCCGAACCCGGAGCCCTTGACGCCGCCGTAGGGCATCGAGTCCGCGCGGAAGGACGGCACGTCGCCGACTATCACGCCGCCGACCTCCAGCTCCGCGCGAGCCCGGAACGCCACCTGCACGTCCTTGGTGAACACGCCCGCCTGCAGGCCGTACTGCGAGTCGTTGACCTGGGCGAACGCGTCGTCGATGCCGTCGGTGACGGACACGACCAGCACCGGGCCGAAGACCTCCTCGGCCCAGACCTTGGCGTCGTGCGGGACGTCGGAGAGCACGGTCGGGGAGACCGACGCGCCGTCGCGCTTGCCGCCCGCGAGCAGCTTGCCGCCCGCGGACACGGCCTCGTTGACCCACGCCTCCACGCGCTCCGCGGCGGCGTCGTCGACCAGCGGGCCGACCTCGACCTCCGGGTCGTGCGGGTCGCCGGTGCGCAGCGCGTTGACCGCGTCGAGGAGCTTCGGCAGGAACGTCTCGGCCACCGACTTGTCGACCAGGACGCGCTGCACGGCGATGCAGGACTGGCCGGCCTGGTAGTTGCCGAACGTCGCGATCCGCTTGGCCGCGAAGTCGAGGTCCGGCCAGTCCGGGCACACGACCGCGGCGCCGTTGCCGCCGAGCTCGAGCACGACGGTCTTGCGCGGCGCGTTGTCCATGATCGACCAGCCGACCGGACCCGAGCCGGTGAACGACACCACCGGCAGGCGCGGGTCCTTGACCAGCTCGACCGTCTCCTCGTTGCCGACCGTGAGGACCGAGAAGGCGCCCTCGGGGAGGTCGGTCTCGGCGAGCAACTCACCGAGCAGCAGCGCCGAGAGCGGCGTGCGCGGCGCGGGCTTGACCACGATCGGCGCGCCCGCGGCGATGGCCGGGGCCATCTTGTGCGCGACCAGGTTCAGCGGGAAGTTGAACGGCGCGATGCCGAGCACGGGCCCGCGCGGGACCCGGCGCACGACGGCCATCCGGCCCTCGGCGGTGGCGTCGGTGTCGAGGCGCTGCAGCTCCCCGGAGAACCGGCGGGCCTCCTCCGCGGCGATGCGGAACGTCGCGACGCAGCGGTTGACCTCGATGGTCGCCCACTTGAGCGGTTTGCCGTTCTCCGCGGTGATCATCTCCGCGACCTCGTCCGCTCTGGCCGCGATCGAGCGGGACACGTGGTCCAGCGCGGCGGCCCGCACGTGCGCGGGCGTGGTGCGGAACGGGACGATCGCGGCCTCGGCCGCGGCGACCGCGCGCTCGACCTGCTCGGCGGTCGGCACGCAGACGGTCGCGATCTCGTTCCCGTCGTAGGGATGGTGCACGCTGAGCGTCTGGTCGCTCTGCTCCGCGCGGCCGGCCACGTAGACGGGCCGGGGTGTCGGCAGGTGCGGCTCTGTCGCGTTCATGCCCTCCACCGTAGGCCCCCGGGCCCGTGACATGCTTCCCCTGTGACGGAACACCAGCACCGGCCGGTTCTCGTGGTCGACTTCGGGGCGCAGTATGCCCAGCTCATCGCCCGCCGGGTGCGGGAGGCGCAGGTGTACTCCGAGGTCGTGCCGCACACCGCGACGGTCGCCGAGATGCTGGCGCGCGACCCGCTCGCGATCGTGCTCTCCGGCGGGCCGTCGTCGGTCTACGCCGAGGGCGCGCCGGCCGTCGACCCCAAGCTGTTCGCTGCGGGCGTGCCGGTGTTCGGTATCTGCTACGGCTTCCAGGCCATGGCGCAGGCGCTCGGCGGCGAGGTCGCGCACACGGGGACCCGGGAGTACGGCCGCACCGAGCTGGGCGCGGCGGGTGGCGTGCTGCACGCGGACCTGCCGGGCCGGCACCCGGTGTGGATGTCGCACGGCGACAGCGTCACGGGGGCACCGCCCGGGTTCACGGTGACGGCCGGCTCGGACGGCGCGCCGGTGGCGGCGTTCGAGGACACCACGCGGCGGCTCGCGGGCGTGCAGTACCACCCGGAGGTGGCGCACTCCCCGCACGGGCAGGAGGTGCTGCGCCGCTTCCTTCACGACATCGCCGGCATCCGTCCTTCGTGGACGATCGCGTCCATTGTGGACGAACAGGTCGAGCGGATCCGGGCGCAGCTCGGACCTGCCGGCCGGGCGATCTGCGGGCTGTCCGGCGGCGTCGACTCGGCGGTCGCGGCGGCGCTCGTGCAGCGGGCCATCGGCGACAGGCTCACCTGCGTGTTCGTCGACCACGGGCTGCTGCGGGCCGGCGAGCGCGGGCAGGTCGAGCGCGACTACGTCGCGGCGACCGGGGTCAAGCTCGTCACCGTCGACGCGGCGGAGAAGTTCCTCGAGGCGCTCGCGGACGTGACCGACCCGGAGCAGAAGCGCAAGATCATCGGGCGCGAGTTCATCCGCGTGTTCGAGCAGGCCGAGCGCGACCTGAAGGCGGCCGGGGACTACCGGTTCCTCGTGCAGGGCACGCTGTACCCGGACGTCGTCGAGTCCGGCGGCGGCAGCGGGGCGGCGAACATCAAGAGCCACCACAACGTCGGCGGGCTGCCCGACGACCTCTCCTTCGAGCTCGTCGAGCCGCTCCGCGAGCTGTTCAAGGACGAGGTCCGCCGCGTCGGGCTGGAGCTCGGCCTGCCGGAGACGATCGTGCACCGCCAGCCGTTCCCCGGCCCGGGCCTGGGCATCCGGGTCATCGGCGCGGTGACCGCCGCGCGGCTGTCCATCCTGCGCGCGGCCGACACGATCGCGCGGGAGGAGCTGACCGCCGCCGGGCTGGACCGCGACATCTGGCAGTGCCCGGTCGTGCTGCTCGCGGACGTCCACTCGGTCGGCGTGCAGGGTGACTTCCGGACCTACGGCCACCCGGTGGTGCTGCGGCCGGTGTCCTCGGAGGACGCGATGACCGCCGACTGGACCCGGTTCCCCTACGACGTCCTGGAGCGCATCTCGACCCGCATCACGAACGAGGTGCCCGAGGTGAACCGGGTCGTCCTGGACGTCACGTCGAAGCCACCGGGGACGATCGAGTGGGAATGAACGACCGAATGCGATACGGGCCGCCGCCACGCAGGACCGCGGGCGCGGCGGCCTCCTGGCTCGTCGGCCTCTTCGTCGCCGTGCTGCTGGTGCGCGCCATGGTCAACGGCACGCTGTCGTTCGTGGTGGGTGCCGCCGGGGTGCTCCTGCTGGTGGCGTGGGCGGTCGTGTGGTGGCGGTACCGGCGGCGTGGCGTGTACGTCGACGTCGAGCGGATCTGGGTGTGCCGCGTGCTCCGCACGGACTCCGTGCCGCTGGGCGACGTCTCGGTCGTCGACACGATGCCGGCGAAGCCCGACGGCGTGCGCCGGCTGGTCCTGCACCTCGAGGACGGCCGGCACGTCGCCACGCCGCTGCGCGGGTACGCGAGGGGCCACGACGACCCGGCCGGGCCGCTCGGCGTGCTGCCCTCGGCGGGGTTCACCTCGGTGCTGACCGACCTGCAGCGGCGGGTGATGGCCGCGGCATAGGCGGCCACATGCGGCGGAACGGCGAAGGGCGGCCTCCCGGTGGGGAGACCGCCCTCGTGAGCGGGAGGTGCGTCAGCGCTTCCGCCGGCTGCCCCGAAGCGACGAGGCCAGCAGCAGTACGCCGACGAACAGGGCCGCGCCCGTGATCAGCCAGCGGGGGTCGACGTGGGGCAGCCACATGGCGCCGTCGGTCAGGACGTAGCCCGACGCGACCAGCGTGGCCAGGCCCATCACCAGGGTGAACACGTCCGGCCAGCGGCGCCGGGTCTCCGTGTCGGTCGCCTTCTCAGCCACGCTGCACCTCCACGCTTCCGGTGTCGACGTCGACGTTCAGGTCCACCTTGAGGCCACCGGCGCCGTCCGTGCCGTTGTCCTCGACCGTCACCAGGTTGTTGTCCGTCCCCGACTGCTGGCGGCCCAGGCAGTTCACGTCGCCCAGCCCGACGTCGCAGCGCACGTCCACGTCCGCGTCCGGCGGCACGATCACCGTGACGTCGCCCAGGCCCAGGTGGATCCGGGTGTGCACGTCGCCGGAGTCCGGCAGCTTCGTCAGGTCGAGGCTCACCGAGCCGGCCCCGCGCTCGTAGTGCGGCCGCACCTCCGACAGCGACATCGGAGTCGCCCTGATGTCGCCCACGCCGCCGTGCACGCCGTTCGGGAAGATCGTGGTCATCCCGATGCCGACCGCGGCCAGCGGCACCGCCAGCGCGATCAGGCCACGCCCGCCGCGGTGGAACGAGCCGATGACCATGCCGAAGCCGAGCACGGCCAGCACGATGCCGACGATGTGCTGCGGGTTGATCCAGCCGCCGGTCACGGTCGACAGCACGGCCGCGGTGATCAGGCCGACGCCGACGGTCAGCAGGCCGATCCGTGACTTGCGGCGCCGCGGCGCGGGCGGCTCCTCGTCCTCGTCGGTCGGCTGCGGGGTCGGGTCCGGCAGATCCCACGCGAACGGCGCGGCACCCAGCGGGTCCCAGGCCGGCGGCGTGTCCCGCGGCTCCTCGCGGCGCTCGGCTACCGGCGGCGGCTCGTTGGTCAGCGGGTCGACCTGCTCCTCGGGCAGCGGCATCGTGGTACCGGAGCCCCGGGTCGACATCGGTGGGGTCGACATCGGCGTGGCCGGCGTCGGTGCGGCCGTCGGTTCGGGCATCGGCGTGGTCGCCGTGTCCGGCCCGTAGGGATGCGGGCGGCCGAGGTGCCCGCGGTGGTAGTGCAGCAGGTACAGCGCCCCGCCCAGCACGACCACGCTCAGGAACCCCGGGAAGCCCGGGAAGAAGCCGCCGAAGAACCAGCTGATCCCCGGGATCAGGCCCAGGCAGAGCACGATGGTGAACGCGTTCGAGGTGGAGCTGCGGCCGCGGCCGATCAGCGACTCGAACGGCGACACCTCGTCGTCCTGCTCGGGCAGGAAGAGCCAGCCGAGCAGGTAGAGCACGATGCCCGCGCCGCCGTACAGCGATGCGACGACGAACGCGACGCGCACGAGCGTCGGGTCGATCCGGTAGCGGTTCGCGATGCCCGCCGCGACGCCCGCGATCTTGCGCCCCCGCCGCGGCCGTCTGGGCCGGGTCGCCCAGAAGTCCTTGACTGTGTCCTCGACACCGGCCATGCCGGTCTGCTGTGTCCCACTCACGCAAACGAGCATGCGTCCTTCGGCGGTCCGGCACATCAGGGAGCGACCCTGATGTTTGACCCCGGGGTATTTCCCGGATGAACGTGCACGGTGAGCATGTGACGATGGACGGGTGGCAGTACAGGTGGTGACCACGTCGATGCAACCGGACGCGCGGGACGTGGAGCGGAAGAAGGCGAACCCGCCGGCGACCGCCGACGACGTCGTGAAGATGCGCCGCCGGCGCAACGGCCGCGCCGTCGCCGGCGTGGCCGGTGGCATCGCCGACCACCTGGAGATCCGTGTCCTGTGGGTGCGCCTGGCGTTCGCGGTCCTCGCGGCGCTCGGCGGGGCCGGGGTGCTCGCCTACGGCCTGCTCTGGGTCTTCGTGCCGCAGCAGTCGCGCGAGGAGGCGCAGAACCAGGTCGAGAAGGAGGTCTCGCGCAAGGAACGCCAGCAGGCCCGCGGCCTGATCGCGCTGGGCATCGGCCTCGCGATCGGTGCGGGCACGCTGTCCGGCACGCTCAACGGCTGGGTCGCCGGCGGCATCGGCGTCACGCTCGTCGGTATCGCCCTGGTGTGGCGGGAGGCCGACGACTCGACCCGGCGCCGCGCGCGCAGCGGCTTCCTCGGCGCGGTGCTCGGCGACGGCGGGCGCAGCGCGCTGATCCGGGTGCTCGCCGGCGCCGCGCTGGCCGTCGCCGGCATCGTCGTTTTCCTGATCCGCAGCGTGGACCTCGACCAGATGCAGTTCGCGCTGCTGTCCGTGCTCGCCACGCTGATCGGCGTGGCCGTGCTGACCGTGCCGTTCTGGCTGCGGCTGGTCCGCGACCTCGGCGAGGAGCGCCGGGCCCGCATCCGTACCGAGGAGCGCGCGGAGATCGCCGCGCACCTCCACGACTCCGTGCTCCAGACGCTCGCGCTGATCCAGAAGCAGGCCGAGGCGCCGCGCGAGGTGCTGCGGCTCGCGCGCGGGCAGGAGCGGCAGCTGCGGGGCTGGCTGTACGGACCGTCCGGCTACGGTCGCAAGACCGACGGCGCCACCCCCGACGGCGCGGAACCGATGGCGCTCGCCGAGGCCATCGCGCAGGCGTGCGGCGAGGTCGAGGACCAGTTCGCGATCCAGGTCCAGCAGGTCGTGGTCGGCGACTGCGACCTCGACGAGAAGCTGACCGGCCTGGTGTTCGCGGCCCGCGAGGCGGTGGTCAACGCGGCGAAGCACGCGGACGTCTCCGAGGTCAGCGTGTACGCCGAGGTGGAGCCGGACCGGGTGACGATCTTCGTGCGCGACCGGGGCAAGGGGTTCGACGCGAGCGCCGTGCCCGAGGACCGGCATGGCCTCGCCGACTCGATCCGGGGCAGGATGGAGCGCAACGGCGGCGAGGTGCGGCTGCGCACGGCGCCGGGTGAGGGCACCGAGGTGGCGCTGCAGATGCCACGCGCCACGGTCGGGGCCTGAGGCGCAGGCGCACAGAAGGAGATTTCCGTGACTGAGGGCGAGAAGCGGCGGGTTCGCGTGTTCCTGGTCGACGACCACGGCCTGTTCCGCGCCGGGGTGCGCGCCGAGCTGGACTCCATCACCGACGAGGTCGAGGTGGTCGGCGAGGCCGGCACCGTCGGCGAGGCGGTCGCGGGCATCGGGCACCGCAAGCCGGACGTCGTGCTCCTCGACGTGCACATGCCCGACGGCGGCGGCGCCGAGGTCCTGCGCCGCGTGCGCAAGGACGACACCGACGTCGTGTTCCTCGCGCTCTCGGTGTCCGACGCCGCCGAGGACGTGATCGCCGTGATCCGCGCGGGCGCGCGCGGGTACGTCACGAAGACGATCTCCAGCCACGAGCTCGTCCGCGCGATCGTCCGGGTGTCCGAGGGCGACGCGGTGTTCTCGCCGCGGTTGGCGGGTTTCGTCCTGGACGCCTTCGCCGACCGGCCCGGGCAGGCGCCGATCTCCGACCCCGAGCTGGACCTGCTGACCCCGCGCGAGCGCGACGTGCTGCGCCTGCTGGCCCGCGGGTACGCCTACAAGGAGATCGCGGCGGAGCTGTTCATCTCGGTGAAGACGGTGGAGACCCACGTGTCCAGCGTCCTGCGCAAGACGCAGCTGTCGAACCGCTACGAGCTGTCCCGCTGGGCCTCGGACCGCAGGCTCGTCTGAACAGGGCTATTCAGCACTGCCGCAAAGGCGTTCTGCGGAGCTACAGTCAGCGGCCATGCGGAGCTTCCTGGTGGCAGTCCAGGTGATCTTGGTCGTGGCCGGCCTCGGTCTCGGCGGATATGTCGGGTACCGCGCGTTCACGCTCATGGGCAAGGACGACACGGGCCAGCTGCAGTCCTACCTCATCCTCGCCGTGCTGGCGCTCGTCCTGGTGGTCGCGGCCGGCGTCGTGAAGCCCGCCGCGGGCGAGCCGGCGGCGTTGTCGGCACCCCAGCGGCGGGCGCCGGGCCAGCCGCAGTTCCAGGCGCCGGGCGGGTACGGGCGCGGTGGCCCGCACACCGGCCAGCAGCCGCCGATCGGGCCGGGCGGACCGCACACCGGCTCGCAGCCCCCGATCGGCGGGCCGGAGCTGTACGGCGGCCGCACCGAGCAGTACCCGCGCCCCTAGCGCGCGGCCACCGCCGGCACCGGATCCGCTTGCCCGGCCGGGGTCCGGCGGCGCACCCGCGGCGTCGCGACCCGGCGAGGTCGACCATGCCGGCGATGACGCGCGGGCCGAGGTCCTCGCCGAGCACGAGCGCGCCGAGCGGCACCGACACGACCGGCAGCGGGTAGCCGACGGTCGCGGCCGGGCGACCCGCAGCGGCGTCGGTCAGCCGCCGTCGCCGACGCGGACGAAGTTCTCGATCAGCAGCTGGCCGTTCTTCTGGACGAGCGCGAAGGAGGTCGCCTCGCGGGAGGTGCGGCCCGACTTGGTCTTGTAGAGCAGCTCCGCCGCGACGCGGTTGCCCTCCACGTCGGTGTCGAGGACGTCGACGGACTCGATCGTGTTCCAGAAGCGCGTGTAGGTCCGCTTCCCGCGAGACTTCTCCTTGGCCCGGCCGGTGAGCAGGTCGTACGCCTCGTCGGTCTGGTCCGGAAGTAGCGCGTAGTAGTCCCGGACCGCCCGGTCGTAGTCTTCCGCCTGCGGTTCGCGCTGGGACGCCGGAGCCTCCTGCGGGGACGTCTGCCGGGCGTTGTCGCCCGAGCTGTTGTTGCCCGTGTTGGACAGCAGCGTCGCCACCAGGATTCCGACCAGCATGGCCGCGACGATCGCCAGCACGGTCAGCGCGACGGACCGGGCACGGTTGCGTTCGCGGGGCGCGCGGGGTAGCCGCGGCGTCGGGCCGGAGGGCATCGGCTCCCGGTGCAGCGAATTCCCCGGCCCGCTCGGTATCGGCTCGGAGAACGGGTGCACGTCGAGCCGCGTCGCCTCCTTCGGCGGTCCGGCCCACTGGTGCGGCGGCGTCGCCGGGCGGGGCGGTGTCGACGGACCAGTGGGAGCCTGCGGCAGCCGGGCGCCGGCGATGCGGTTGGTCGGCGCGCTGGCCGTGTCCATCACCGGGGCCGGCCGCCCGTCGGCGACCGCCGAGAGGCTGTCCCGCGCCACCACGAGCGACGGCCGCTCGGCCGGGTCCACCCGCAGCAGCTGCATCAGCAACGCGGTGAGCGGGCCGGCGTGCCGCGGCGGGGTGATGTTGCCCGCGGCCACGGCGTACAGCAACGCCAGCGTGTTCTCCGAAAGCCCGAACGGCGAGTGCCCCTCGACGGCCGTGTACAGCGTGGAGCCGAGCGAGAAGACGTCCGCCGCCGGCGTCGGGTCCTGGCCCTTCGCGACCTCGGGCGCGAGGTAGGCCGGCGTGCCGGCGAGCATGCCGGTCGCGGTGACCGTGACGTCACCCGTGGCCCGCGAGATGCCGAAGTCGGTGATCTTGACCGTGCCGTCGTCGGCGAGCAGCACGTTGGCCGGCTTGATGTCGCGGTGCACGATGCCCGCGCCGTGCGCGGCCACCAGCGCCGAGGCGACCTGCGTGCCGATCCGGGCGGCCTCCTGCGGGCTCAGCGTGCCCCGCTCGGAGAGGACCGTCGCCAGGCTCTTGGACGGCAGGTACTCCATGACCAGCCACGGGTCGCCCTCGTGCTCGGCGACGTCGTAGACCGTGATCGCGTTGGGATGCGCGAGCCGCGCCGCGATGCGCCCCTCCCGCATACATCTTCGCCGCGCCTCCTCTGCCTGCGCGTCGGTCAGGCCGGGCTGCAGGAGCAGCTGCTTGATCGCCACGGTCCGATGTAGACGTTCGTCGTGGGCCTGCCACACGATCCCCATCGCGCCGCTGCCCAGCCGCTGGCCGAGCCGGTAGCGGCCCGCGACCACGCCCCCTTCACCCGTCACGACATTCCCCCAGCGCCCTCGATCCCGTCCGCGTCCACTTAGCGCCTCACCCCGCCGCGGCCGTGGTGGTCGTGGCGGTCTCTTGCGGTGGCGGTTCCGAAGTCGGTGGTTGGGTGGTCGTGGTGGTGGTCGTCGTCCTCTTGGTGGTGGTCGTCGTCGGCCGCTCGGTCGTCGTGACCTCTTCCTCCGTGGTCGTGGGTTCCTCTGTGGTCGTGGTCGTCGTGGGGGGCGCTTCCGTCGTGGTCGTGGTCTGGGGCGCCGGGGCCTCGTTGTTCACCGTGGGATCGGTCTGCTCCGGCCGCTGGCCGTCCCGCGTGCCCAGCAGCCAGGCGCCCGCGGCGACCAGCGCCGCGAGCAGCACGCCGGCGAACACGAGCGGCTTGCGGGACCGGGAGGACGGGGGTGGGGCGGCGGGCATCGGGCGGACCGCGCGGGTCCGGTCGTCCGCACCGACCAGCTGGGTGGCCTCGTCCCCGTACTCCCCGAACTCGTCGTACTCGTCGTATCCGTCGTAGTCGTCGTACGAGTTCACCATTCGCGTCGCCGCGTCCCCCGCCACCGGAAAGGCACGGGGCATCGACGGCACGGACGGCGTCTCGCCCGCGGCCACGGCGGCGAGCAGGTCACGTGTCCTGGACGTGGACGGGCGGTCCTCGGGGTCGGTGGCGAGCAGCCACGTCAGCACGCCGGTGAGCGGGCCGGCCTGCAGCGGCGGGTTGATCCGGCCGGCCGCGACCGCGTGCAGCAGCTGCAGCGTGTTCTCGGTCAGCCCGAACGGCGGCTCGCCCTCGACCGCGGCGTAGAGCGTGGAGCCGAGGGAGAACACGTCCGACGCGGGCGTCGGCTCGTTGCCGATCGCCGCCTCGGGCGCGAGGTAGGCGGGCGTGCCGGCGATCATGCCGGTCTTGGTGACGGTGACGTCGTCGGTGGCGCGGGAGATGCCGAAGTCGGTGATCTTCACGGTGCCGTCGTCGCCGAGCAGGATGTTGCCCGGCTTGACGTCGCGGTGCACGATGCCGGCCGCGTGCGCGGCGGCGAGCGCGGCCGCCGACTGCGCGCCGATGCGGGCGACCTCGCGGGCGGGCAGCGGGCCGCGCTCGGCCATCACCATCGCGAGGCTCTTGGAGGGCAGGTACTCCATGATCAGGCAGGGCGCGCCCTGCTCGTCGACCACGTCGAAGACAGCGATCGCGTTTGGATGGTGGAGCTTCGCCGCGATGCGGCCCTCGCGCATGACCCGCTCGACGGCTTCGTGCGCCTCGTCGGGAGGCAGGCCCGGCTGCAGCAGGAGTCGCTTCACCGCGACGGTTCTGTTCAACCGCTCGTCGTGCGCCTGCCAGACGACGCCCATCGCACCGGTGCCGATGCGGTAGACCAGACGGTAGCGCCCGGCTACCAGGCGACCCTCATCGGTCATCGCGCCGAGTCCCTCCCTGCCTGCGGGCCATCGCTCATACCGACTCCGGATGTGATTGGTTACCTGGACCGCGGGTCACAGAAACCTCCCCGGCTGGCGGCGGGCGTGTTCATCGCCACACGTAACGTGGCGGGACCCACGTACGCCGACCCGCACCAGGCTAGGCGCTCACTCTGCGCACACGAATACGGACCACACAGTGCACAACGGGTAGAGAGCTTAGTGGATCAGTTGCGTTGCGCCGAAAGCAGCTCGACATCCACGATCCGGCGCGGCGAGTCGGCGACCGTCAGCAGCTGCTGCAGCTGGATGTGCCGGCCGTCGGCGAGCTGCATGCGGATGATCGCGAGCACGCCGTCCGCGCGCTTCTGCAGTCCCAGCACGTCGACCGAGCGCACGCGTGACCAGGACTCGAGGAACCGGCCGAGCGTCGAGTGCAGCAGCTCGGGGGAGATCAGTCCGAACGCGACAGCCGGGTCGCGCGGCACGGTCTCGTAGAACCGGCGGACGACGTCCAGATCCGACACGGGCGTGGGGGCGGCCGCGCCCGTGTCGGCCGGAGCCGTGGCCGGGGCCGTGGTCGTCGTCGTGGCCGGCGGCGGATTCGCCTCGGCTCGAGGCGCCTGCGTGACCGGGTCGGGCGCGGGCGGCGCCACGGCCTTCGCGCCACCGCGCGTCAGGGTCCGGTCGAGCTCGTCGGGCAGCAGAGCCTGCTCGCCGCTGATCGGCTCGGCCGGGCGGTTCGCCGCCTCGTTCTCGACCTGGCGCTGGTGGGCGATCGTGGACGCGATGCCGACCGCGCCGCACAGGACGGCGGTGGCGACCCCGAGTCCGGTGATCTTCGCGAACTGCGCACCGTGCATCGCGGGCCGCCGGTGCGAGGTCGGCGTCCCGCCGGAGACGATCGGCAGGTCCGCGGTCACGTCGACGTCCCCTTGCGGGGACTCGGGTCTTGCGGCCTGTTTGGTGATCAACTCGGTGACGGAAACCGAGCCGGCACGCACCCGCCGACGCCCGGTCGTCAGACGATCCACTTCTCCAGGCCCTTCGTGCGTCTCGAGTAGGGCCAAATAGGTACCGTGCGCCCCTGTTGGACCGCCAGTAAATCGAAGCGGATCACCCGAACGGGTCTTCGCTAGAACCCAAACTTCACTCGATCGGAGTAATTGACGGCGCAATCGTTCGCGGCGCGTTACCGGCCTGTGGCCGAGCCCCACGGCCTCGACGCCCCGCCGTGATCCTAGGGCCGGTCGACTCAGCCGGCCTGGGTGTCGTCGCTGATCTTCGGGTCGCCGCCCCACGTGAACGTGAGCCGCCGCTGCTCGACGGTCTCCGTGCCGTCCTCGTGGACGATCTTCACGGTGCTCGTCGTCATCGCCTGGTTGCGGTCGATCGCGATGTCCTGGACCTCGACGTGGTCCACGCCCGCGTACCGCGACTGGATGCCCTCCGGCCCCTCGCGCGCCATGCTGCCCGTGCACATGTCGTGCGCCGCCTTCGGGTCCTCGGTCACCAGCGCGAAGTACTGCTCCGTCCGGTCGCCCATCGCCTGCGGGTCCGTCGGCGTGACCGGCCGCGGGCCGACCGTCGTCCGCTGCGGCGACGGTGGCTGGGTCGGTGGCTGGGTCGGTGGCCGGGTCGGTGGCCGCGTCGATGCATCGGCCGGGACGCTCCCCGCCGAGCCCGTCCCGTCGGCCGGCGACCCCGGCCACGGTGCGCCGTGCGTGTGGCTGACCGTGTCCGGGCGCGCGCTGGACGACGAGGTCGCGGACGGCCGGTGGGTGGAAGTCGACACCGCCGTCGCCGTCTCGTCGGCCGGCAGCTCACCCAGCGACTGGGTCGGGAACTCCGGCAGCGCGTCGATCGTGTCGCTCGACGTGGGCGAGCCGACCAGCCGCACGGCTGCGAGCGCGAGCCCGCACACCACCGCCGCCGACGTGCTGACCGCGAACCACGCCGCCTTTCGCCCCGACCGCGGCGGGGTCACCGACGCCGGCACGATGCCGAGGTCGAACTTCCGCAGCCCGCGCGGCAGCGTCTCCGACGTCTCCGACGTCTCCGACATGACGCGCGCGACGGCCGCGTCGGACTCGGGTGAGCGTTGCCGCGGCACCAGCGCCATCGGCGTCGTGTCACCGTCCGCCGGCGGTGGCGGACCCCAGCTGACGCGGGCGTGGGACGGGATGCGGCCTACCTCCGGCGGTCGCACCGCCGGGGTCCAGGCCGAGTTCACGTGGCCCCGCCGGTGCCTGCCATGACGCGGCCCCGGCGTGGGCCAGCCCCCGGTGCTCATGGCCGTGCGACCTCTCTGCTCGCGGATCGTGCCGTGTGCGACGGACCGACCACGAGCTCAGCGGGTGTCGACCAGCTGGAAGATCTCGGCGATCCGCCCTTCGCCGAGGCCCGCGGCCCGGGCGATCGCCCCGAACCCCGCGACCGGTGGGCGTGCGGGTTGCGCGAGTCCGGGAACACCGCGGCGAACACGGCCTCGCCGGACGCGCGGTGGTCGGGAAAAACGGTCGCCGGAGGTGCGGACGCTGTACGTGACGGCGATGCCCGCCGCCGTCCACGTCGCGATCGTGCCTGCGGCACCGGAGTCGAGATCGTGCGGATGTGCGGCCACGACGAGTGCGGACCGCACGTCCTCGAGAGGGGCCGGGTGCTCACGTAGCCCAGAGTATGCGGTTGCTCACTGTGCGAGTTTCGGGGCGTGCACGTCGCACCCACGCCACTCGACCGGGTGATGAGCAGGCTTGGGGGTTACCCGCCGGTGCGGTACCGCTCCTGCGTCGACTGGAGAGCCTTGGTCGCGGCGACGCCCGAGCCGCCGGCGAGCAGGATCGCCAGCACGTCGGCGAACCCGGAGCCGCTGGTCAGGATCCACGCGAGCAGCGCCCCGGCGGTGGTGACGCCGGCGACCGGCCAGCGCGACCGCACGTACTGCGCGACCGGCGCCCCGCTCGCGCCCTTCTTGTTCGCGGCGGAGTTCAGCATCGCGAGGTAACCCGCATGGGCAACGGTGGCCACCACCGCGGCGATGGCGATGATGACGGCGATCAGGTTGAGCATGACTCCAGTGTGCCCGGATCGCCGAGCCCGCGGATCGGTGACAACCCTGAATCTGAGTGTTCTCTCAGCGGCCGAGCGGACCCCGGCCGAGGTTCAGCAGGGCCATCGCCAGCCGCCTGCCCTCCGAGCCGAGCTCGCGGTAGCGCGCGAGCACGTCGATCTCCCGGTTGTAGACGATGCGGGGCCCGCCGGCCGCCATTCTCGCCGCGCCGATCGTCTGGGACACCTCGATCCTGCGCTTGACCAGGCGCAGGATCTCCGCGTCGAGCCAGTCGATCTCCTTGCGCAGTTCGGCGATGTCGGCATCGGCCGGCAGGCTGTGCTGATCGTTCACCGTGTCGTCTCCCGCGGTCGGGGTCGTGGAGGGAGTCGTGGAGGGCATGCTCGTGATCCTCGGTTCTGGTGGAGCCCCGGCCCCGCGCGAAAAGCCCCGGGTCCGATGACTCCGGGGCTTCGCTGTCGTTGTTGGGCGCTACGCCACGACGGGAGCCGGAGTCCGGGTCCCGTAGGAAAACTCGAAGTCGTGGTGCCGCACGTTAGGGATTCTGGCACCACGTCTCGTGAACTGTCCACCCACCCGGCTTGCCGCGGCGTCGATGTCGGTGCGGGCCGGTAACGTTGGAGGCAATGAGCACTCTGTTCGAATTGCCTCCGCAAGCCCCTGCCAAGCCGTCGCGCCGCACGTCGGCCGATCTGCTCGCGGACCTCAACGACCAGCAGCGCCGGGCCGTCCAGCACGCGGGCTCGCCGCTGCTGGTGGTCGCGGGCGCCGGCTCCGGCAAGACGCGGGTGCTCACCAGACGGATCGCGTACCTGCTCGCCGAACGCGACGTGCATCCCGGCCAGATCATGGCGATCACGTTCACCAACAAGGCGGCCGCGGAGATGCGCGAGCGCGTGGTGGAGCTCGTCGGCCGCCGTGCGAACGCGATGTGGGTGTCGACGTTCCACTCCATGTGCGTGCGCGTGCTGCGTCGGGACGCGACGACGCTTGGTATGAAGTCGAGCTTCTCGGTCTACGACGCGGACGACACGCGCCGGCTCGTCACGCTGGTGGCGCGCGATCTCGACCTCGACCCCAAGCGGTACACCGCCCGTGGCCTGGCCGCGCACATCTCGAACCTCAAGAACGAGCTGGTCGGCCCGGGTGAGGCCACCGAGTCCGCGGCCAACGACTTCGAGCGCCGGGCGGCCGAGGTCTACGTCGAGTACCAGCGCCGGCTGGGCCTGGCCAACGCGTTCGACTTCGACGACCTGATCATGCGTACGGTCGAGCTGCTGCAGACCTACCCGGACGTGGCCGAGTACTACCGGCGGCGGTTCCGGCACGTGCTGGTCGACGAGTACCAGGACACCAACCACGCGCAGTACATGCTGGTCCGCGAGCTCGTGGGCACCGGCGAGCACGGCACCGAGCCGGGCGAGTTGTGCGTGGTGGGCGACGCGGACCAGTCGATCTACGCCTTCCGCGGCGCGACCATCCGCAACATCGTCGAGTTCGAGCGCGACTACCCGCAGGCCACGACGATCATGCTGGAGCAGAACTACCGATCCACGCAGACGATCCTGTCCGCGGCCAACGCGGTCATCTCCCGCAACCCGAACCGGCGCGACAAGCGGCTGTGGACCGCGCTCGGCGACGGCGAGAAGATCGTCGGCTACGTCGGCGACAACGACCACGACGAGGCCGCGTTCGTGGCCGGCGAGATCGACCGGCTGATGGACGCCGGGGACGGGCTCACCTACGGCGGCGTCGCGGTCTTCTACCGCACGAACAACCAGTCGCGCGTGTTCGAGGAGATCTTCGTCCGCATGGGGCTGCCGTACCGGGTGGTCGGCGGCGTGCGGTTCTACGAGCGGCGCGAGGTACGCGACGCGCTGGCCTACCTTCGAGTGCTGAACAACCCGGAGGACACGGTCAGCCTGCGGCGGATCCTCAACGTGCCCAAGCGGGGCATCGGCGACCGGGCGGAGGCGTGCGTCGCGACCCATGCCGAGCGCGAGCGGATCTCGTTCAACGCCGCGCTGCGCGACGCGGTCGAGGATCGGGTCCCGATGCTGAACCCGCGCTCCCGCAACGCGATCACGGGTTTCGTGGAGCTTGTCGACGGGCTGCGCGAGCTGATCGACGAAGGGGCCGAGGTCGCCGAGATCCTCGAGGCGGTGCTGGAACGCACCGGTTACCGCGTGGAGCTCGAGGAGAGCGACGACCCGCAGGACGCGACGCGGGTGGAGAACCTGACCGAGCTCGTGACGGTGGCGCGCGAGTTCGCGCACGAGCTGGACGGCGTGGAGGACCCGCCGGAGACCGGCGTCGAGCCGGGCTCGCTGGCCGCGTTCCTGGAGCGGGTGTCGCTGGTGGCCGACGCCGACCAGGTGCCGGACGAGGACGAAGAGAACAGCGGCGTCGTCACGCTGATGACCTTGCACACCGCGAAGGGCCTGGAGTACCCGGTCGTGTTCTGCACGGGCTGGGAGGACGGGATCTTCCCGCACATGCGGGCGCTGGGCGATCCGGTGGAGCTGGCGGAGGAGCGGCGGCTGGCGTACGTCGGCATCACCCGGGCACAGCGGCGGCTGTACCTGTCGCGGGCGATCGTGCGGTCGGCGTGGGGCCAGCCGATGACCAACCCGCCGTCGCGGTTCCTGGACGAGATCCCGGCGGACCTCGTCGACTGGCGGCGCGTCCAGCCGGAACGGTCGGCCCCGAGCGCGCCGACGTCGTGGGGCGCACGCCGGTCGGAGGCGATCCGCTCGCGCGGGACGGCCTCGCCGTTCGGCCCGGCGAAGGGCTGGAAGGACACGCCGGCGCTGTCGCTGGACGTGGGCGACCGGGTCAACCACGACAAGTACGGCATGGGGACAGTCGTGGCCACGGACGGCGTAGGCCCGCGGGCGACGGCCACCATCGACTTCGGCACGTCCGGCACGATCCGGCTGATGCTGATCGGCAGCGTTCCCCTGGTCAAGCTGTAGTTCACAAGATCCTCTGGCTGGTTTCGAACTGGTGTGCGAGAATTGTCGGTGCCATCCGGTGTAATCCACACCGACGGGACGCACCGGTCCCGCACGAGGTCAGAGGGGGTCTCTAGGTGTGGACGAGATGTTGTACCGGGTGTTCGCGGAGACGGTCGGCCGCTACCTGGACGGGGTCGACCGGCTCGGCGAGGAGCCGGCCGGGCGGCCGCTCGCGGTCGAGGCGCGGCGGCTGGTCGCCGCGTGGCGGGCGCTGCTCGAGCTGCACCGTCCCGCGGGGCGCCGGTGTGCGGCGTGCGCGCGCAGAGGTTCGATGTGCAGCGTGTGGCGGGTCGCCAACGCCTACTTCGTCCGGCGGTTGCCGGATGAGGTCAGACGTTGATGCCGTGCTCGGCGAGCCAGGGCAGCGGGTCGATCTTCATGCCGCCCGGCTCCCAGACCTCGAAGTGGAGGTGGGTACCGGTCGACTCTCCGCGGTTGCCCATGCGCGCGATCTGCTCGCCGGCCTTGACGTGCTGACCCTCGTAGACCGAGAAGCTGTCCATGTGGCCGTAGACGGTGATGGTGCCGTCGGCGTGCTGGATGCGGACCCAGAGGCCGAAGCCGCTCGCGGGGCCGGCCTCGATCACGACGCCGTCGGCGGCCGCGACGATCGGGGTGCCGAGCGAGTTGGCGATGTCGATGCCGTAGTGGGTCGTGCCCCACCGGGCGCCGAACGTCGAGGTCAGGCGGCCTTCGGCGGGCCTGACGAACTTGGGCCGGTTCTGCTCGGCCCGGATAGCGGCGAGCTTGGCCGCACGGGCGTTGACGATCCGGTCGCTCGCGGCGATCTTCTGCGCCTCGACCGGGGCGCCCGAGGTCTGGACGTTCGGTTTGGCAACGGTCAGGAAGGAGGGGGCCGCCGCTGAGGAGTCCCCGCCGATGCCGATGGCGGCCGACGCGTTCTTGCTGTCCGCGAGCGGCTGCACGTCGGCGGACTGCTGCTGGTCGTCACCCTTGAGGGTCTGCCCGGCAGTGGCGGCGGCGAACGCACCCATGGCAACCGCGGCGATGACCACACGGCCACGCAACGCGGAGGACGGAGGAGACACCCTGTGTACGCCACGGCCGCGGTTCGGGGTGCGCTCTTCCATCGCGTCTTCGAGCGCGATGCACTCCCACGTCTCGCCGCCGGGTGAGCGGTGTCGAGCCAAGACCTTGCTGCCCTTCCGTCTCGGGGAGTCCTGCCTCGAACGCTTCGCTCGTGGGGTACGAGCTCCACGTGGGCGCCAGGCGGGGGATCCCAGCTGGCCGGCAATTCGGGTTGCCGACCCTGCCCATTTCGTGACCGGACCGTGACAACGGACCGGGGGACAGTAACGAAGGGGAAGCGGTTAGGGCAACTTCCGTGAACCGTGTCGGCCAAACGGGTGGCGCCGAACAAGGACACAACCAGGGAAAATGACCAACTGTGAAGTGAAGTTTACCTTCGCGATGTGATCCAGGTTACTAACCCACCATGTTTAAACCCGCGCCGTTGCTCACCGCCCAAACCCACGTCACGCAGCCACAACCCCCGCGAAGGACCCGAATCGAGAACCCCGCCGCCGCCCAACCGCGCGGGGCGACTCCGCCGTCCTGGTGCGTGCCACGACACTCCCCGCTGATTTCCGTGGCCACGACGTCCCCATCGCGCTGAGCTACGCCTACCGTCCCCGGTCGGGAACCGTCGCGACCTCTGCGATTGCTGCTGGCCACCGCCCAGGCCTTCGCCGCCGGTCAGCCGTCCAGATGCCCCAGCCCGTTGCCCGGCAGCGTTCCTGGCTGACGCCGCTCTGGCTGATGCCGCTCTGGCTGATGCCGCTCTGGCTGACGCCGCTGTGGTTGCGATCGCCGCCCGGTCATGGGCCACCGCCTGGTCATCCGGACCGCCTCCGCAGAGGATCCCAGTCGCCAGGCCGCTGCCGTTCCGGCCGAGTCGCCCTGCCCTCATCTCCGTGGCCGCTCGACCTGCCTCTATCGCCTGACCGCAATCGCTCGGCGGCCATCGCTCCGCGGCAATCGGCGGCTTGGCCGCCGTTGGGCGCTGTCGCCGGCCGTTGGCCGTCGTCGGTCGGCTGCCGCTGCTGGGCGCCGTCGCCGGTAGCTGCCGCTGGCCACTATGGCCTGGTCGCTGTCGCCCGGACTGCCGCCGGATCAGTCGCCATGTCGTCCAACCGCCCAGCCAGCGCCGGCGGCCGCCGCTGATCGTCGCGATGGGACTGTGCCGCTGAAACACCGCCGTGCGCTCACCGCAGCACGCGGCCATTTGGGCGAAAACGCGCCGTGGCTTTCGGGCACCGAGCTTCGTCCGGCGCCGGTCTTGCTAGCGTGCTCGGCAATGACTTCGGGGACCCGATCGCCGCGTGGGCGGGTGGACAGGCGGCAGGCCGGCACCCGCCAGTTCGAGCAGGCCGAACGGCTCGGCTGGGCCGACGCACCGCCGCAACTACGCCTTGCGCTGGGACTTTCCGCTCTCGGCGCGGTGCTTCTCATCGCCGGTCCGGAGGTGGGCGTCGTCCAGGACGCGCCCGCGCGCGGGTTCGCCAGCACCGCCCTGCTCGCGATCCTCGCCGCCGCACCACCGCTCGCCGCGGTCGTGCTGATCACGGCCGGACGCGCGCTCACCGCCGCCGGCGTGCTGACCGGCACCGCCCTGCTCGCGCCCGGCCGGGCGCTCGTCGACCTGCAGGTCGTGCAGGACGGGCTCACCGTCTCGCGCCCGGAGCTGTTCGTTCCCACGAGCCTCGCCGCGCTCGCGCCCGCCGCCGGGCTCTGGCTGCTCGTCGGCGGCCACGTCGCCACCGGCGTCGCCGGGCTGCTCGCCGCCGGCCGCGGGGGCGCCGCGCCCGACTCGGCCTACGCGCTCGAGCTCGACGCCGGCCCCACGTCCGAGAAGACGCGCGGCCGCGCCATGGGCTGGTCCCTCGCCCTCGCGACCATCGCGGCGGTCGGGCTCGTCATGCCGCCCTTCCGCTCCACCAACGCCTTCCTCCCCGGCCACGACCTGATCGACAGCCCGCTCCTCGCCCGCGTCGGACTGCTGCTCGTCTGCGCCGCGGTCATCGGCGGCTGCGTGTTCGCGGCCGGCTCGGCACGCCCGGCGGTCGCGCGCGGCGTCGTGCTCGGCGTTCTCCTCGCGACGGCCGGCGTGGCGCTGCCGCAGCTCGTCGCGGGCCTCGCGGTCGACCGGCTCAGCCCGGACCTCGGCCCCTACCTCGCGCTGGCCCCGCTCGCCCTGCTCACGATCCTGATCTTCGTGCTCCGCGGCACGACGCCGCCGCAGGACGACGAGGACGACACCGAGCTCCAGCTCGAGGAGGGCCGCGTCCACCTCGTCACCGGCGTCCTCGGCATCCTCGCCGGCGTGGCCGCGGTCATCGGCGCGGTCGGCCCGCAGCTCGTCGTCGACGGGCTCAACGAACCGGAGAGCTACGCGAACCGCCAGCTCATCCCGGTCGGCATCCTCGTCGCCGTGCTCGGCGCGACTCTCCTGACCAACCGGTGGGCCGCCCCGGTCCGCCCGGCCTTCGTCGTCAGCCTCGGCGCCGTCGTGCTCGTCGTCGCCGCGACGCTCGACTCCGCGTTCACCGGCGCCGGCATCAGCGAGACCGTCCACATCGGCGCCGGCGTCTGGTTCGCCGCTGCCGCCGTCCTCATCGCGGCCGCCGCCGCGGTCAGCGCCGCGATCGCCGGCAGCGCCGAGCGCGATGACGTCGACCTGACCGAACGCAACACCCACCTGTCCGTCGCCGCCCCCGCCGGCGCGGCGATCCTGTTCAGCATCGGCGCGTTCGGCTTCCCGATGATCACCGCGCCCGACTTCGTGGCGCCCGGCATCTGGTCGCAGTTCCGCCTCGCCTCGTGGGGGCTCGTCATCGCGATGGCCGTCGTCATCGCGGCCGGCGCGCTCGCCACCGTCGCCCGCCCGCACCGCGCCACCGCGCTGCTGCTGGGTGCCGCGGCGGTCGTCG
The DNA here is from genome assembly GCF_036555685.1 of Actinophytocola sp. Lineage (GTDB taxonomy): Bacteria > Actinomycetota > Actinomycetes > Mycobacteriales > Pseudonocardiaceae > Actinophytocola. The sequence continues at coordinate 43,305 of NZ_DATBKY010000291.1, forward strand.
GCGTGCACGCGCTCGAGTACCCCATGACGAGCGACCGCACGGCCGACGCCGGAGTCGGCTCCGGCACCTGGTTCGCGCTCGCCGCGTGCGTGGCCTTCCTCGCCGCGGCCGGCGTCGCGCTCGCGGGACCGGCACCGCACGAGGAGCCCGCGGCCAAGGAACCCGAGGCGCCGCAACAGGAACGCACGCCGAGCCGGCCGGTCGGCAAGCGCGGCCGCAGGGCGTGAGGGACCTCACCGGACGCCGCGCGCCGGGCGTCCACGCACGTCGCTAGGGTCTTCTACCGTGCCGAACCCACCGCGGCACGCAGTCGTAGATCAGGAGAGGCGTCGAGTGGATCTGTACGAGTACCAGGCCAAGGACCTCTTCGGGGCCCACGGTGTACCGGTGTTGCCGGGGAAGGTGGCCGACACCCCCGACGATGCCCGCGCGATCGCCGAGGAGCTCGGCCAGACCGTCGTCGTCAAGGCGCAGGTCAAGACCGGCGGCCGCGGCAAGGCCGGCGGCGTGAAGCTGGCCGACGACCCGGACGACACCCGGGCGAAGGCCGAAGCCATCCTCGGGCTGGACATCAAGGGGCACGTCGTGCGCCGGGTGCTCGTCACGCCGGCGTCGGACATCGCCGAGGAGTACTACTTCTCCTTCCTCCTCGATCGCGCCAACCGCACGTTCCTGGCGATGGCGTCGGCCGAGGGCGGCATGGAGATCGAGCAGCTCGCGGTCGAGCGCCCGGAGGCGCTGGCGAAGATCCACGTCGACGCGCTCGCGGGCGTGGACCTGGCCAAGGCGCGGGAGATCGTGACCGCGGCCAAGTACCCGGAGGCCATCGCCGAGCAGGCGGCCGAGGTCGTGGTGAAGCTGTGGGAGACGTTCGTGGCCGAGGACGCCACGCTCGTCGAGGTGAACCCGCTGGTCCGCGACCCGCAGGACAAGATCGTCGCGCTGGACGGCAAGGTCACGCTCGACGACAACGCGAGCTTCCGCCACCCCGGGCACGCCGACCTGGTCGACATCGCCGCCGAGGACCCGCTGGAGGCCGCGGCGAAGGCCAAGGACCTCAACTACGTCAAGCTGGACGGTCAGGTCGGCATCATCGGCAACGGTGCGGGCCTCGTGATGTCCACTTTGGACGTGGTGGCGTACGCGGGGGAGGAGTTCGGCGGCGTGAAGCCCGCGAACTTCCTCGACATCGGTGGTGGCGCGTCGGCCGAGGTGATGGCCAACGGGCTGGAGATCATCCTCTCCGACCGGGACGTGCGCAGCGTGTTCGTCAACGTCTTCGGCGGCATCACCGCCTGCGACGCGGTCGCGAACGGCATCGTGCAGGCCTTCCAGCTGCTCGACAGCCGCGGCGACACGGTGAGCAAGCCGATCGTGGTCCGGCTGGACGGCAACAACGCCGAGGAGGGCCGCCGCATCCTCACCGAGGCCGCGCTTCCCGGCCTGGAGCAGGTCGACACCATGGACAACGCGGCACGCAAGGCCGCCGAGCTTGCCGCACAGGGGGCGTGAGATGGCGATCTTCCTCAACGAGGACAGCAAGATCATCGTGCAGGGCATGACGGGCGCGGAGGGCACCAAGCACACCCGCCGCATGCTCAAGTCCGGCGCGAACGTCGTCGGTGGCGTCACGCCCGGCAAGGGCGGGCAGAGCGCCGACTTCTCCGACGTCAAGGAGGGTCTGACGCTGCCGGTGTTCAACTCCGTCGGCGACGCCATGTCGGCCACGGGGGCGGACGTCACGGTCGTGTTCGTGCCGCCGAAGTTCGCCAAGAGCGCCGTCGTCGAGGCGATCGACGCCGGCATCGGGCTCGCGGTCGTGATCACCGAGGGCATCCCGGTGCACGACACCGCGAGCTTCTGGGCGCACGCCTGCGCGACCGGCAACAAGACGCGCATCGTGGGCCCGAAC
>NZ_DATBKY010000292.1:0-52581 GCF_036555685.1 Actinophytocola sp.
GCGGTGGTGGCGTCATGAAGTGGATAGCGGCCGCGCCGTGGGCGGGCGGGGCGGAGGTCCACGGCTCGAGCTGTCCGGTCGCGCACCCGCCACGCCGGGTGTGCGATGCCCCGGAAGACGTCGTCGAGATGCGTTTCGAGCCTCGACCTCCCGCCCAACTGCGGCACCCAAAGACTCATCCCGTCGGCGGTGAAACGCGGGCGGAATAAGGCGCCCGCGGGGGTGCTTTGTCATGGCATGAGCGTTCGCGAGCTTCGTTTGGTCGTCACCGTCGAGGACCACGATGAGGCGGTGCGGTTCTATCGGGACGTACTTGGCCTGCCGGAGTTGGCCGACTTCTCGTCGGCTGAGGGTAACGTCGTCCTGTTGGACGCCGGCCGGGCGACGGTCGAGGTCGTCGACCGGCGGCAGGCCGAGTTCATCGACCGGGTCGAGGTCGGACGGCGGGTCGCCGGTCACATTCGGGTGGCCTTCGAGGTCGCTGATGCGGCGGCCACCACCACGACCCTCAGCGCAGCCGGCGCCGCGGTCCTTGCCGAGCCGGTTCGAACCCCGTGGAACTCGCTCAATTCACGCCTCACCGCTCCCGATGGGCTGCAGCTGACGCTGTTCGAGGAACTCGGGTAGCCCACCGCCTACGCGCTGCGCGGGTGCACCGTCCGCGACGCGCTGTCCGCCACCGCACCGATCATTCGGCGGTCGTGACGAGACGTGCGAGCTCCTCCCCCGCCGACGTGAGTTCGTAGTACACCGCCCGGCCACTTCGCCGGGTCGTCACGACCCCGGCTTCGCGCAGGGCGGCCAGGTGAGCGGACACCGTGCCTAGCGAGACCCCGAGCACAGCCGCCAGCTGTGACGGTGTCGCCGGCGTTCGTACCTCGGTGAGGATGCGGACCCGGCCGTGTCCCAGGAGTCGGGCCACGCCGCCGTGTTCCGGCGAGTGGCTGGCCAGTGCTCCTTTGGCCGGGTACACGAACGCGATCCGCGACGGTGACTCGCAGGTCCACCGCCCGGACAACCCCGCGTGCGGGACGAAGACCAGGCCGTCGCTCCCGATGTGGCGGTCGGCGTAGGTCTGGGTGGAGAACTGGATCGCGTCGTGGCCGACCCACTGGACGTCGGGCGCCATGCCGTCCAGCGCATGTCGCCAACCGCTGACCGCGATCACCCCGGCGCGGTGGCGGATGTCGCGTTCCAGGATGGCGCGCCGCCGCTGCCAGTCCGGCTCGACGAACCGTGCCCAGCACCTGGCGAAGAACTCTGCCGCGCGGCCGGTGATCCCGTCGACGTCGGCCCACGCGAGCCCATCGCTCCCCCACGCGAACCGCTGCGCCTCGGCGAGCGTTTCGCGTGCCTGCCCGTCCCCGATCGCACGCATCGCCGCCAGCTCGTCCCGCAGACGGTTGTTCAGCCCCTTCCCCGGTGGCACGGCCACGAAGTCGGGCAGGAACTTGGTGGCGGTCACCAGCCGCACCAGGCCGCCGGCGAACGCGTCCGAGTCGAGCCACCGGCCGAACTCCTCGGTGCGCGGGTCGGTGGCCCGCCGGTCGAGCGACTGCCGCAGCCGGGTGAGCTCGCTCAGCGTCTCGGCGAGAGGAGACAGCGCGAACCGGCTTGCGTGCAACGCGTCCGGACTGAACCGCAGGAGGGTCACCCGGCCATTCTTACGGCACTCGTCGCAAGAGTTCACCAGCTGCTGGCGGTGTCCCACAGTGTCGGCGTGACCGATACCGCCGCCCCCACGCCGGTGAGGATCCTGTTGACGGGCCGGTTCGGCTGGTTCTTCGCCGGCCGGACCGTCGATCTGGCCGGCTCGTCCATGACCACCGTCGCGCTTGCGCTCGCCGTGCTGCAGGCGTCCGGCAGGGTGGCCGACCTCGGCATCGTCCTGGCCGCCAACATGATTCCCGCCCTTGTGCTCCTGCTGGTGGGCGGCGCGGTCGCCGACCGCGTGCGCAGGCGGACCGTGCTGATCGCGACCAACCTGTGCACCGCCGCCGCGATGGCCGCGATGGCCGCCGTCCTGATCACGGCTCACTACGACCTTGTCGTGATCGCCGGCCTCGCCCTCGTGAGCGGCGCCGTGAGCGCCTTCTCGCAACCGGCGCTCCGCGGCATCGTGCCCGAACTCGTCGGGCGCCAGGACCTGCAGCGTGCCAACGCGCTGCTGGCCAGCAGCCAGAACACCGCGCGCATCCTCGGTCCCATGCTCGCGAGCGTCCTGGTGGCCACGGCCGGCGGCGGGTGGGCGCTCGCGGCCGATGCCGCCTCCTACCTCCTCGCCGCCGCGGCCTTCGCGCGCATCCCCGGGGCGAGCCGACCGCCGGCGGCGAACCGGCCGCTGTGGCGCGACCTCGTCGACGGCTGGTCGGTCTTCCGGTCGATGCGCTGGGTGGTCATCATGACCGTCTCGTTCGCCCTCGTTAACGCCTTCAGCGTCGGGCCGTGGAACGTGCTGGGGCCGCAGGTGGTGTCCGGCCACGACGGCGCCGTGGGCTGGGGCACGGTGCAGACCGCGCGGGCCCTCGGGCTGCTGGTGATGAGCGTCGTCGCCGTCAGGATCGTCCTGCGCCGTCCGCTGCGCGACGGGCGGATCTGGGGAACCCTCGCTGGCCTTCCTTTGCTGGCGGTCGGCCTGTCCGGGGACGCGTGGATCGTGGCCGCCGCTGCCTTCGTCGGCGGCCTCGGCTTCACCGTGGCAGCCATCACGTGGGAGACCACGCTCCAGGCCGCCGTCCCCGAGGAGTCCCTGTCGCGGGTCGTCGCCTACGACGACCTGCTGTCCTACGTCGCGATCCCGTTGTCACAGCTGGTCGTGGGACCGCTGGCCGCGGTTCACGGAGCGAAGGAGGTCAGCGTGGCGTGCGGGGTCGCCTACGTCCTCGCCGGCCTGCTGCCGCTCCTGAGCCGGGAGGTCCGCAACGTCCGCCCGTGAGGAGCCGCCGGCGGTTGGCCGGAGATCACGCGTCGACGGTGGCGAACACGACCGACGCGACGAAGGCGACCGCGACCAGGCCGAGCGCGATCCACACGCTGCGGTACCTCACGCTCGAGAGCCGGACGTGGTGGTAGAGGTGTGCGCATGACCTACGAGACGATCCTGCTCGACGTGGCGAACGCGGTAGCGACGATCACCCTGAACCGGCCGGAGCACCTGAACACGATCGTGCCGCCGATGCCCGACGAGTTCGAGAACGCCATCACCACGGCGGTGCACGACCAGTCGGTGAAGGTGATCGTCGTGCGTGGTGCCGGGCGGGCGTTCTGTGCCGGCTACGACTTCGGCGGCGGGTTCCACCACTGGGACGACGAGCTCACCACCGACGGCAAGTGGGATCCGGGCAAGGACTTCCAGGGCACCTTCGGCTTCGGGCCGACCCAGCGGTTCATGTCCATGTGGCGCTGCCCCAAGCCGGTCATCGCCCAGGTGCACGGGTGGTGCGTCGGTGGCGGCAGCGACACCGCGCTGTGCGCCGACCTGGTCATCGCCGCCGACGACGCCCAGATCGGAACGCCGTATTCGCGGCTGTGGGGCGCCTATCTGTCCGGCATGTGGATCTACCGGCTCGGCCTGACCCGGGCGAAGGAGTACGCGCTGACAGGCAAGCCGCTGTCCGGCAGCGAGGCCGCCGACATCGGGCTGATCAACAAGGCAGTCCCGTTCGACGAGCTGGCGGCCGAGGTCGCGGACACGGCCGCGCGGCTGGCCACCATCCCGGCCTCTCAGCTGGCAGCGATGAAGCTCATTGTCAACCAGGCCTACGACAACATGGGCCTAGCCTCGACGCAGACCCTCGGCCCGATTCTGGATGGCCTCATGCGAAACACCCCGGACGCGCATCGCTTCATCGAGCTCGCCGAGTCCGACGGCGTCGGCGCCGCGGTGGCCCGGCGCGACGGGCCCTTCGGCGACTACAGCCGGGCTCCCGCGGATCGCAAGCCCGACCGTGAGCACGTCATCGAGCCCTGACCATCCAGCGCGCGGCCGGAAACCGCGTCGCGCTCAAGCACGCTCCTTGTCGGTGTCCTGGATGCGGCGCCACGGGCGGTCCTGCTCGAGGGCGTAGGCGAGTTCGAGCAGGGTGCGCTCGTCGCCGTGGGCGGCGGAGATCTGCACGCCGATCGGCAGGCCATCGGCTGTGGCACCGGTCGGCAGCGAGATAGCCGGCGCCCCCGCGACGTTGTTGAGCGGGGTGTACGCGACATAGTGCCGCAGGCGGGTGAGCAGCTCGTCGAACGGAACGTTCGGACTGAGGTGTCCCAGCTTCGGCGGCGAGTGCGCGAGCACCGGCGAGAGGACGACGTCGTGCTTGGTCAGCATGCCGGCGTAGGCCTTCTTCACCCGGGAGAGCCGGAAAAGGGTGGCCGGGGTGCGATGGAAACGATGGCGATAGATGCTGGCGAGGCCCTTGGTGAAGCCGTCGAGTTTGCTCGAGTCGAATTCCTTGTCGATGGTTCGCTTGCCGAGAGCGCCCGCAAAGAATGCGAGCAGTCCCCAATAGGTGATGAAGTCCTCGACGAACTCGTCGCCTACGGGGAGGGTGGCCGGCTCGATGTCGTGACCCATTTTCTCCAGCCGCGTGGCCGTGTCCGCCACGGCCGCCGTGGTCTCGGCGTCAGCGGAGACGCCGCCCAGCGAGTCGGTGAGGACGCCGATCCGCAGCCGGCGGTTGGCCGGTCCTTCGACGAGCCCCACCGGCGGCAGCGCGGCGTTGCGCCAGTCGCGCTCGATGGCGGCGACGAACGTCGCGGTGTCGCGGACCGAGCGGGTGACGACGCACTCGGAGACGAGGTTGATCGGCATGCTGCGTGCTTGATCGGCGTCGACGTGCCGGCCGCGGGACGGCTTCAGGCCGACGAGTCCGCAGCAGGCGGCCGGGATGCGGATCGAGCCGCCGCCGTCATTGGCATGCGCGATGGGGACGACCCCGGAGGCGACCAGCGCGGCGGATCCACCGGAAGACGCACCGGGCGAATGCTCGGGATTCCACGGATTGCGCGTCGGTTCGGCGTCGGCGAACTCGGTACTGGCGTTCAGGCCGAATTCGGGGAGCTTGCTCTTGCCGAGCACCGTCATTCCGGAGCTGAGGTACTGGCGGGCGTACGGGCCGTCTTTCGCGGCCGGTTTGCCGACGTATGCGGCGGTGCCGTGGTTCGTCGGCATTCCCCGCACGTCGGTGTTGTCCTTGACATATGTCGGCACGCCGGCGAGCGGTCCGTCCACCGTGGCTGGTTCGAGCCGGTCGTACGCCGCGAACACGACGGCGTTCAACTCGGGGTCGACCTTCTCGGCGCGTGCGATCGCCGCATCGGCCGCCTCGCGCGCGCTGATCTCGCCCTTGCGGATCAGGTCGGCGACCGCCACAGCGTCGTGGTCGGACAACGCGTCATCGGTGAACCCGTGCACCCTCGCACCGCTCATGACACCCCTCCGTTCAACCCTCCGCACACGGTCCGGTCAGGGTATATGCCCGCGAAAGGACGCCGGCCACGTTGGTGGCACGCGACGAGAGATCGCCGGTGTGCCGCTTACCCCGTGTTCCGGCCCCGTGCACGTTCCGTGTGGACGGTGTGCGGCCTCACCGCGGCCCAGTAGTGTGACCCGCGGACTGGGTGACGACAGCCTGGCTCAGCCGGCTGTCACAGGGTGGCGGAATCCGGACCGGGTCCCACGAGGCCGTTCGCGCCTTCGTGGGTCGGGGATGCGAGGAGGAGTCATGGGACGCGCCAACCGCAGCCGCGGCTACTTGTCGATCATCGGCTGCGCGATGACCATCGGCTTGGTCGCCGCGGCGAACCCGATCGCGGATGCCGCGCCGGGCCGAGCGCCGGTGTTCTCCCCCGGTGCACCGGGCGCCGGGGACCCGTACTTCCCCGACATGGGCAACGGCGGCTACGACGTCAGCCACTACGACATCCGGCTCGCGTTCGACCCCACGACACAGGCGATCAGCGCGACGACGACGATCCTCGCCCGGGCCACGCAGAACCTCTCCCGCTTCGACCTGGACTTCCAGGGGCCCCTGACGATCAGCGGGCTCTCGGTCAACGGGCGGCGCGCCACCTTCGCCCGCAGCGGCGCACAGGAACTCGTGATCACTCCGTCGCACGGTCTGCGGAAGGGCCGCCCGTTCGTCGTCTCGGTGACCTACGCCGGCGTTCCGCAGAAGGTCGACGACCCGGCGCTGGGCGTCTCCGGCTGGGTCGCCACCCAGGACGGCGCGGTGGCGCTCAACCAGCCGATCGGCGCGGCGACCTACTACCCGGTGAACGACACCCCGAACGACAAGGCGACCTACGCCCAGACCGTCACCGTGCCGCGCGGGCTCACCGTGCTCGCAAACGGGGAACCCGGGCACACCACCACGCACCACGGCCAGACCACGTTCCGCTGGCACATGAACAGGCCGATGGCGAGCGAGCTGAGCATGATCGCGATCGGCAACTACAACGTCACGCGCAGCGTGAGCCACGGCCTGCCGAACATCACGGCGATCGGCAAGTCGATCGACACCCAGCCCGGCCAGGGCAGGGTGTTCAACCGGACCACGGCACAGATCATCCAGTGGGAGTCGTCGGTGTTCGGGCGATACCCGTTCGACTCGACCGGCGGCATCCTCGCCGACGTCGGCGTCGGTTACGCGCTGGAGACACAGAGCCGACCGGTCTACGACCAGACCGACAGTGCCGTCGACGGCGACCTGCTCGCCCACGAGCTCGGCCACCAGTGGTTCGGCGACAGCCTGAGCCCCGTGCGCTGGGCTGACATCTGGCTCAACGAAGGCTTCGCCACCTACTCGGAGTGGCTCTACCAGGAGAAGTTCAACGGCGTCCCCGTGGCACAGTCCTTCGCGAAGACGTACGCCGAGGAGGAGGACTGGAGCGGCAAGGTCGCCGACCCCGGGCGGGACCACATCTTCGACGACCTGGTCTACAACCGCGGTGCGATGACGTTGCAGGCGCTACGCATGAAGATCGGCGACCGCGCCTTCACCCGGATGCTCACGCTGTGGCCGACGACCCACCGGTACGGCAACGTCTCGACGCGGGAGTTCATCCGATTCGTCGAGCGCCTGACGCATCGCGACCTCGACGCGTTCTTCCAGACCTGGCTCTACCAGCCGGGCAAACCGACGCTCTGACCACCACCGCGCTCATGCGCCCCTCCGGCCCGTCCATACCGGCACCTCGGGACCGGCTGCGACCCAGTGTCACGATCGGTGACTTACCGTACACAACCGGTCGGGGGCGAGATGGCAACTGGTGCATGTCGCCGCGGCCGACGACCGCTTCGCCGGCGCCGATACCGGCTGATCTCGAGGCGGTGCGGGCGCGGCCGTGCTCGGCGCTCACCACAGCGCGACAACGCGAGCTCGGCTTCGCGGCCAAGCCGCACGCCGTCGGGGGCGGGAACGGCCAGGGCGTGTCCTGAAAGGCGTTGTCAGACCCGCGAATCCCGAACGGTGCGACCGCCTCACGCGCGCGATGGAACTGACGCTCACCGCGCACTGATCGGTGGCAGCGGGACACTGGTTGCCATGAAGGCCGAGCACGAGTTCTTCGCGGTTGATCAGGTGCCGTGGCAGGTCGATGCGCACGCGCCGACCATCAGTGAGCGTGTTCTGAGTCGCGGCGAGGACGAGCGCACCCTCACCAGGGTCGCCCGCTGGGCACCGGGCACCGAGACGGCCACGGGCGTGATCCGTCACGACTACTACGAGGAGGTCTACCTCCTCGACGGCGTCCTCGAAGACCTGACCCTGGGACGCACGTTCACCGCCGGCCACTACACCTCTCGACCGCCGGGCATGCCGCACGGTCCCTACCGCACCGAGACCGGCTGCACGATGCTGGAGATCCGCTACCTGCCGGCGCGCTGACCCTCATACGCGGCCGGCGGCCGCTGTGACGGCGGAATCAGGGCGACTCGACGGCGTCGCCCACCAGGTGCCGCACGTTGTCGGTCACCACGAGGTCGTGCACCTCGTCGCCGTGGTGGCCGGTGATGTGGTCGACCAGCGCGCGGGCCCCGTCCGCGACGACCTCGATCTCCACCCGCCACTGCTCGCTCGAATGCTTGCGGCCGTGCCACCGGTGGACCCGCCTGATCGGTCCTTCGATGTGCGCGCAGCAACTGAACTCGGTGCTCGCGACCTCGGCCGCCATGGTGTTGGCAAGCTGCTTGCTGTCCGTGGTGAACGTCACCACGACGTCTTCGTAGTCCATGGTTGTGATGCTAGTCACGGCGGGCCCGGATCGGCATCACACGACGCGGCAGGTTCCGCGAGTTCACCCGGCCGGCGTCGTGCGACGAGCGATCAGCCCCAGCGCCACACCACCGGTCGGAAGCGGAAGGCTGCCGGCAGACCCGCTGCCTCGCCAGTCCTGGTCGTCGCCACAGGCGCCGGCCGCGACGCGACCATGCCGGAGGTGGTCTCGTCGACGTCCTCCGCACCGTCCACGCCGATGCCGCCCGCGAGGCTGCCTTGGCCAGGAGCCGGGGGAACGCACCCACAAATGCCGCGGCGGGCCGGAGCTCGTCCGGCCGCCGCGTTCGTCCACTCAGGATCAGATGTCTACGTCGAGATCCGCGAGCCGCTGGTCGACGTCGCTCCTCACGTCCGCGGCGAGGTCCTGGTGCAGGTCGGCGTCCTGGTCCTGCACCTGGGTCTGGTCGCTGTCGAGGTCCTGGTCGATCGCGTTCGTCTGATCCAGGTCCTGGTCGCTGGTCTGATCGGCGTCCACGTCGACGTCCGCGGTCGCGTTGCCACCGGCGCCGCCGCTGGCGTCCGCGTTGCCGCCGAACCCGCCGCTGCCGCCGACACCGACACCGTCACCGGCGGTCGAGTCGCCGAAGTTGATGTTGAACTTGCCCGCCTGCGAGATGTCGCCGGCGTCGCCACCGATGCCGAGCCCGGAGCCACCGTCGGCGCTGCCACCCACGGCGACGCCACCACTGCCGCCGTCCCCGCCAACGGTCGTGGTGTCGGTGTCGGTGTTCTGGTCCTGGTCGTTCGACTGCGCACCCACTTGGGTGTTCTCCGCCGCCGCGTGCTGCTCGTCGATCTGCGCGGCCTTCTCGTCCTGGCTCGTGTCCTGGTCGAGCACCGTGGTGAGGTCCACGTCCGCCGCCGCCTTGAGAGTGTCCGCCAAGTTGCGTTCGGGGTTGGTCACTTGCGCGCTCCTACCTTTGTGCGTGGGCGCAACGACATTCGCGACGCCGGCACGACGTTCCCCCCACCGGCAAGACTCTAGGGCCGTGGCAGGACCCAGCCATAGACACGATCCGGTCAGTCACCCGGCCCGTACGGGCAGTGGGCGACGGCGCCTCGGCAATGTCCTACGAGGACAAAAACCGGCAGGCCCTCGCACTCGCGAAAGCCTGCCGGTGACGTCGAACGCGGGCGTCGCCCGCAAGCCGGGTCAGATGGTGGTGACGCCGGTGGCCTGCGGACCCTTCTGGCCCTGGCCGACCTCGAACTGCACGCGCTGGTTCTCCTCGAGCGACTTGAAGCCGTTGCCCTGGATCTCCGAGTAGTGCACGAACACGTCGGCAGAACCGTCATCGGGGGCGATGAAACCAAAGCCCTTCTCCGAGTTGAACCACTTCACAACGCCCTGAGCCATATCTGTCTCCTCAACAGGTCGAATGCGGAACGCCGCGGGCACGGCGAGCCGGGGTTGTGTGACGGACCGCTTCGACCAACCTGAGAACGCGAAACGCCCGCAACAACTGTTTCGCGAGCGCGCTGAGACACGAACACAAAACTGTGACCGGCGCTGACCCTACACTGCGTGCCTCGGACGTGGCCGGCGGCATCGACTACGCCGAACATCCGGCCAAGTGGCTGGGGCCTGAAGGTCGTGCCGCGGCATCGCACCGGGCATTTCCGGTGATCCGGTCCCCTCGACAGGCGTGGCTGCGGCCCGCGGTGGGTAGTCCGTGCGGACCATCATGGACGAGGAGACTCGATGACAGTCGAGAACGACGGCCTGCCGTCGACCGAGACAGCCGCCCACCAGCCGGACGACGCTCAGGTCCCTGGCGGTGTCGGCGAGGAAACCCTCGACCCGCCGACCGATCTGCTACCACTCGACGCGGCGACCGCGAAACGGGTCGCCGCCGGCGACGCGGCCGCCCGGCGAGCGGACATGAACACGCCGGCCGCCTCGGCGCCACCCACTGCCCCGCTGCCGTCGATCCCGCCCACCGCCGCGGACCAGGCCGTGGCGGAGCCTGTCGACCCCCAGGCCACACCGGAGGAACCGGGCGCCGCGCACGGCAGCATGGCAGGCGACCTCTTCGACGGCCAGGCGGATCGGTAGCCGTCGCCCGCGATGTCGGGCAGTGAGCCCGGCACCGCCCTCTTCATCACGGTCGCGGTCATGTTGGGGTTGGTCGCCAGGTTTCCCGGCGATCTTCCCGGCCGTCGCTTCGCACACGTCGAGTCGAGGCGGCCCGCGCGGGCGCGGTCGCCGTGCCGAGCGTGAAGAGGTCCGGGCGCGCGTAGTGGCCGACCACGTCGAGGTCGAGATAGGCGCCGTCGAGCACGGTTAGGTCGAGCTCGGCGAAGAGCACCTCCTGCCGCTCGAACACCGGGCCGGCGAGGAACCGCCCGAACGGGTCGACGACGCAGCTTCCGCCGCGGATGACGACCGGCTCGGTGCCCAGGGGGAAGTCCGGCGGGTAGTCGTCGCGGACGGCGTACTGGGTGGCGGATGCCACGAAGCAACGGCCCTCGACGCCGATGTGGCGCATGGTGGCCGCCCAGGTGTCCCGGCTGTCGACCGTCGGCGCGCAGTAGATCTGCACACCCTGCTGGTAGAGCGCCGTTCGGTAGAGCGGCATGTAGTTCTCCCAGCAGATGGCCAGGCCGACCCGGCCGAGGTCGGTGCCGACGACCGCTACGTCGCCGGCACCGCCCTGCCCCCAGATCAGCCGTTCGGTTCCGGTGGGCACGAGCTTGCGGTGGTGGCCGAGCAGCGTGCCGTCCGGCGCGATCAGCAGTGCCGTGCAGTACAGGGTGTGCCCGGCCCGTTCGATCACGCCGACCACGACATGGGTCTCACAGCTGGCCACGGTCGCGCGAATACGGTCGAACGTGTCACCGGGTATCTCCACGGCCGACCTGCGGTACCGGGCGAACAACGCGCGCCCGTCGTCGGTGCGTTCGCCCACGGTGGCGCCGAACGTCGCGCCCCTGGGATAGCCACCGACGAAGGCCTCGGGGAAGACGACCAGCTCCGCACCGCCCGCGGTGGCCTCGGCGAGCAGCGTCTCGAAGCGGCGAAGCGTCTCCGGCAGGTCGAACAGCCTCGGCGCGGCCTGAACCACGGCGACTCGACAAGCACTGGCAGCACACATGCCATGACCGTATTCGCCCGGTGCATTCGCGGTGGATCATGCGCGAGCGCGGTGCGGTGGCACGGCGACATCGGCCAGACCGCTGCTCGGCGGCCCATGCGTCATCCGTCGCGATCGACGACCTCGCGTGGCCGGCCGCACGGCCGCGATAACCGCCGCGTTCAGGCGCCGGGGGCGAACCGGAGGATCGCGGCGGTCTCGCCGCCGCCGGGGACGTCCTCGCGCCGGACCGCGAAGATCCGGCCGCCGGTGAGCCACACCCGGCGGCTGATCTCGTCGAGCACGCCGTAGTCGGCCGCGTCCCCGGTCTCCCGGAACTCGACGGCGCCGGTCTGCTCGTCGACGAAGCCGGAGATCGTCGCGTCGATGTCGACGAACAGCGTGTCCACGGCACCCGCGGTGGCGTACCGCGCGATGTCGGCGATGTCGGTGGCCGTGCGTCCCTGCGACGTCCGTTGCTCGAACAGTGCCCACGCGCCGCGGAGCTGCTCGGTGTGTGTCTCGTCCAGGACCCGGCGCGCGTCGGCGATCAGCTCGGTGTCACCCGAGCCCGCCGAGATGGTCGTCGGCGTCAGGTGCGGGTAGCTGCACACCGACCGGAAGATGCTCACCATCGGCTCGACCGCCGCGAGGATGAGCGGCACGTCCTGGCCGGCGAGGATGGGCCGCAACGCCTGGTCCACCTGGCGGGCGAACTGGCGCATCCGGACCTTCTGCCCCTCGCTGCCCTGCAACCGCCGGATGGGTGCGCGGTCGGCGATCGAGGACTTGCCGACCGCACTCGCCACGTCGCTCGGCATGTCCGGCACGGACACCTCGGCCGGACGCAGCTCCGGCACGATCTCCAGCAGCCGCACCGAGCCCTGCGTGAGCTCGAGCACGAACGCCGCCTGGGTGAAGGTCATCGACCGCAGCAGGGGCTTGACGTGAAACCGGTCGGAGACCTCTACCGACCGGCTCAGCTGGTTGGGCAGGCGGAACGTCGTCAGCGCCTCCGGCGTCACGAACACCGCGAGGCTGCGCGCCTGGTAGCGCCAGAACTCGTCGTCCTCGGCCAGGTCGGCCAGCTGTTCCTCGACCGAGGCCACCGCGCCCCGCTCGGCGTCACCGTCCCGCAGCTGGCCCACCGCCGTCCCGGCGAGGTTCTTCAGCTCGATCCGCTCCGCGTCGCCGGACCCGTCCGGCCGGGTCTGCACGTACAGCGACACCGCGACCGGCGCTCGGGTCGTCAGCAGGCGCGTCACCTGTGCGTGGGTGGGAATGTCGGTATGCAGGCTCGTCACGGCCGTCGCCTCCCCTACTCGCGGTCCCAATGTAGAACCGGGTGAGCGGGTCCGCCACCGCGTCCTTCGGGACCGCCGGTCGGGGTGGCAGCCCCGGTGCGGAGGAGGGGTCCTCCGCTCCCCAAGACTGCCAGTGGCCTCGTGGTATCAGACGCACGCTTCACGGACTCTGTTGTCTGTCGCCGCCGGACGGACCGGATGAGCACAGTGGACAGGAGCGAACGATGACCTCGACGATGAACACGGCCCGGGACAAGCTGCTCGACCGGCTCGTGGCCGAGCCCGCGCACCCGGTGCGCCTGACGGCGGCCGAGACGCCGAAGCTGGACCGCGACGCGCTGGTGCGTGCCCAGCGCGAGACCCTCGAGGCACCGCGCCGCAAATACAGCCTGGCCGCGCGGTTCCTCTTCCGCACGATGGACCTGATCTACGGGCGCAGGCGCACGCTCGTGAAGTTCCAGGTGCTGGAGGTCGTCGCGCGGATCCCGTACCAGATCTGGGAGAACGCGGCGTACCGCCTGCTGACCCGCAAGCATCGCGACGGCAAGCTTGCTCGGCGGATACAGGAGCGGATCGTGGAGAACCGTGAGCAGCAGGACAACGAGGAGTGGCACCTGCTGATCACGAGCGAGCTCGTGCGCTCCAGCGGCGTGCGGCTCGGCCGTGTCCGCCACCGGTTCCTGCCGTGGCTCATGGCGGTCGGCTACTACCACACGGCGTGGCTGCTGTTCGTCCTCCGTCCGAAGTGGAGCTACCGGCTCAACGCGGACTTCGAGGACCAGGCCGAGCACGAGTACGCCGAGTTCGTGGCCGAGCACCCGGAGTTCGAGACGGTGCGCCACGGCTCCGCGTTCGCGACCGAGTACGGCGCGCTCGACTCGATGGCGGACCTGCTGCGCCAGATCGGCCACGACGAGCGGATGCACAAGCAGGAGTCGGAGCGGTACCTGACCGAGGTGCCGCTGGCGTGAGCGTGCACCGGATCGTCCGAAGTGGACACGGCGACCCGAGCGCCCCTCGGGGTCGCCGAGCCGGCAGCCGAATCGCACGCGAGCGTACTCGGCGGCCAGTTCCGTACCGCGCCGGCCGCTGGAATGGCAGAATCGCCGGAATGCCAGGACCGACCGCAGGAAGCGCCGTATCCGTGGCGAAGTCCCGCACGCTCGCGCAGGTGTACCGGCGCTTCGGTGAGGTCGACGCCGCCGGCACATCGCCTCTCTACGAGCGGATCGCCGTAGCCCTGAGCGAGTCCGCGGAGGCGCTGCGCGCGATCGAGGCGATGCCGGCCCGCAAGCGGCACCCCACGGTGATCCTCGCCGCGCTGCACGACCTCGCCCTCGCCGGCCGCGCTCCGGCGCTCGCCGCGGCCTATGCCGCAGCGGACGCGGACACCGCAGCGAGGGCGGTGATCGACACGCTGCTGCGAATGACCGACTCGGTCGTGGCCATCGTCGCGCACCGGCGGGTGCGTGCCGGCGAGACCGGACGCGGCGCCGTGCTGTACCCGGCTGTCGCCGAGGCGGCGCGCCGGGTCGGCGCGAGTGCCGTCGGGCTCGTCGACGTGGGCTCTTCGGCTGGGCTCAACCTCAACGTCGACCGCGTCGGCATCACCTACAGCAACGGACAGTCGCTGGGTGACCCGGCGTCTCCGGTACAGCTGTCGTGCTCGCTCGTGGGAGACCGGTCCATCCCGACGCGGGCGATGCCCGAGGTCGTCGCGCGCGTCGGCGTCGACCCCGATCCGGTCGACGTGACCGACGCGGACGAGGCCCGATGGTTGCGCGCCTGCGTGTGGCCGGACCAGCGGGAGCGGATGGCGAGGCTCGAGGCGGAGATGGCGCTGGCGGCGACGGTCCCGCCGCTGCTGTTGCCCGGTGACGCCGTCGAGGTGCTGCCCGAGGCCTTGGCCCGGGTGCCCGCGGATGCCCTGCCGGTCGTCACCACGACCTGGGCGCTGTCGCGCTTCTCGCTCGAAAGCCGCCTGCGCTTCCTGCACCGCCTCGACGACGCGGCAACCCACCGGCCGGTGGCGTGGGTGTCGGTGGAGGGGGTCGGAGTCGCGCCGGCGATACCGACGTTCGGCGATCGCCGCGCCTCCGGCCACAGCATCGTCGGCGTGGCCGTGTTCGACCACTCGACCCTGCGCGCCGAATCCGTCGGCCGCTGCTGGTCTCGGGGCCGCCTGCTGGCGTGGCTGGCGGACTCCTAGCGGCTCACGGGGCGGGCGGGGCCCAGTCCGGGTCGCGACCCAGGAAGGCCAGCAGGCGGCGGAACGGGTCCGGGTCGTCGGTGCCGGCGACCGGCGGCTGGAAGCCCGCGTTCGGGCGCCGCCGGCGTTCGTTGTCCGGTACGTCGCGGTCGGCGACCTCCTGCGCGGCGGCGACGAGGTCCTCGGCGATGGTGAGCGGGCGGCCGATCGAGGCGGCCACGTCCCAGGAGTGGACGACGTAGTCGAGCAGGTGGAAGCCGATGGCCCGCGCCGCGGGGAACCGATGCGTCTCGTGGACGTTCGGCAGCCAGAACTCCGGCGCGGCGGTGGCGAACGCGGTGACGACCTCGTCGGCGGACTCCGCGTAGTCCTGGCGCGGGTCGGGGCCGAACGGGCGGTCCGCCCACGCGTCCCGGGAGGTCGTCTCGCCGCGCGCGGCGGCGGCGAACCCGCGGTTCTCGGTGGTCATGTGGGTCAGCAGGGCACGCACCGTCCACCCGGCACACGGCGTCGGCACGTCCCAGTGGTCATCCTCGATCTGCGACACGATCAGCACGCTGTGCCGCATAGCCCGTTCGTGCAGGTCCAGCAAAGGAGCCACCCCCATCGCAGACCGGGAGGCAGCCACAGGCCGGGGTGGCTGCCTCCCGGGCGTCATCCGTCTCAGACAGTGGCGAACATACTCGCGTGGCGGGTGCGCGGTTCGTGCTTGCGGGCCTTGCCGGTCGGGCCGGGCGGAAGTCTCAGGTCAGCACGTCGGCGATGCCCGCCGCGACTGACGGGTGACTCAGGTAGCTCTCGATGCTGTGCGCCTTCTGCGGCGGGTTGTCGACCGTCAGGTCGTCGAGCGGGACGCCGTAGAGCGGCTGGAGAGGGTGTCCGAGAGCGACGACGTCGTCGACGTCGTACGCCGTGGACCACTTCGGCACGGCGGGGTGCCTGGGCCCGCCGGCGAGCAGGTTGCGGTAGCACGCCTGCAGACCGAGCGGTGACCCGGCCGTCACGAGCAGGTCCGTCCGGGACGATATGGACGGCTCCTGGAGGAGATCGTGGGCGACCAGACTGCCGAGGCTGTGGCCGATGATCACTAGTGGCTCACCGTTGTTCGGCAGCTCGGCCCGTACGAGGTTGAGCACGTCCTCACGGGCGGTCCGGAAGTACACGGCCACGTCGGTCAGGAACGACTCGATCACTTCCTGGTCGATGTTCGTCTTGTCCGCGAGGAACTGCAGGATGCGGCGGGCGGCCGGGATTCTGAGCAGCGCGTCCGCGAAGCCGTCGAACTGGAGCAGCTCGACGCCGGCCTGCTCGCCCATGGACTTCAGAAGGTCCGACTCCAGTTCGGCGATCGGCTGTGGCATGAGCGGGTCGAGGCGCATCTCGCCCACCGCGTCGTCGAAGGCGAGTTGGATATTCGCGCCGGTCCGGACGGCCTCGTTCTTCTTTTTCTCGAGAAGATCGCCGTAAAAAGGAAACACAACCTTTTCGGCGTCCACCGTCTTGCGGCCCGCCATGGTGAGGCCGAAGTTCAGCCCGGCCATCCACCTGCGGCGCAGCTCGTTGGGGTTATTTCCGTGCTGGCCTCGGCCGTGGATGCATACGAGTGTTGTCATGGGGCTCTCCGAGATCGCGCAGTGCTACGTCGATAAAATCGCCGCGCTGTACGCGATCATTTCATGGATGCATGGAAAAGCCGCGGTCGGCAACTCGCTTACCAGCGCAAACTGCTGGCATCGGGCACCGGAACCCGGATGTCGACGGCGCGGGTCCATGGAACATGGCCGGGATTTCGAGCGACATTAATATTATCGCGAGATGTTCGCGTGCCCCCGCCATCGCGGGCGGGCTCGCGAACACAGGAGGCAACCATGTCGACAAATGCAAACGACGCGGCGCCGGTTCTCCCGGAGGTCATGTACGCCCAGGCGTCCCCCAAATCCGTGGGCGGCGTGTCGCTGTTCGCCGCGACACCGCAGGACGTGACGGAGAACGTCGCCAACTTCCACTCCGATCAGGAAGTCACCCGGAGCGCGGCAGCGCTCTTGCGGGAGGCGGGGTTCCAGGTAATTCACGAGTCGCCGACCACGATCAACCTGGCGGGACCGCCGCAGTTGTACGAGGACTATTTTCAGGTCCCCCTTCGCGCGGACGAGCGGTCCGTCGTCAAGGCCGGTGGGGTGGCAGACACCGCGACGTACGTGGACTGCCCGTTGACCGACATGTACGGGCTCATACCCACCGATCGCAGCCCTGCCGCGGACGTTCTCGAGGGCGTCGCCATCGAGAGTCCGATCTACTTCCACGAGTCCGCATTCGCGCCCACCAGGCAGTACTGGCATCTCACGGTGCCCGGTGACATCTCGGCAGGCGTCAACGCCGATCGGGCGCACCGGGCGGAGGTCACGGGCCGGGGTGTACGGGCCGTGATGGTCGACAGCGGCTGGTATCGACACCCGTACTTCGAACGGCGGGGCTATCGATCCGGCCCCGTCGTGCTCGGACCGGCCACGACGAGCCCGGCCGACGACGAGGTCGGCCACGGGACCGGCGAGTCCGCCAACCTGTTCGCCGTGGCGCCGGACGTCGAGCTCACGATGGTCAAGGTGAACTTCGTCAACTCGATCGGCGCGTTCAACGTCGCGGTCGCGCTGCGCCCGCACATCATCAGCTGCAGCTGGGGCCGAAACCTGCCCGTCGGTCCGCTGACCGCCGCCGACCAGGCTCTCGCGGCAGCGATCGCGACAGCCGTGGCGGCGGGCATCGTCGTCGTGTTCTCCGCCGGAAACGGGAGCGGCCTGGGGTTCCCCGGACAGCATCCGGACGTCGTCTCCGCGGGCGGTGTCATGCTCGAGCAGGACGGCACGCTGCACGCGTCCAACTACGCCATGGGTGGAGTCAGCGCGGTCTACCCGAATCGGAAGGTGCCGGACGTCTCCGGGCTGGTCGGCATGCGGCCCAAGGCGATCTCCATCATGCTGCCCGTGCAGCCGGGCGACGAGATCGACCGGGATCGGGCCGGCGGGGCCTTCCCCGACGGCGACGAGACCACCACGAACGACGGTTGGGGTGGGTTCAGTGGCACCTCGGCCGCCGCACCGCAGGTCGCCGGGGTGTGTGCACTGCTGAAGCAGGTACGAGCCGACCTCACACCACAGGCGGTCAAGGGGATCCTCACGAGGACCGCGGTCGACGTCACCACCGGCGTCAACGGCAACGGCGATCCGGCCGGGCCCGGCTATGACGTGGCCACCGGATGGGGACTCGTCGACGCACACGCCGCGGTGCGCGAAGCCCAGACCGCCGGCAGCGGGCCGGCGGCCGAGCGCGGTGTGGACGCCGACGAGCTGGCGGCGACGGGAACCGCGAGCGGTCAGGGTCTGGAACGCTGACCGCCGACGCGGCCATGACAGGCTGACCTCATGCGTGACGACGATCCGGAGCTCACCGCCGAGGTCGTGCTGCGACCGGCCGGCCGGCCGATGAGTGGATGGGAGCAGATCACCGCGGAGACGGTGGCAGCCATGCGGCCGGACGAAGCGGCCGTCTCGGCCGTGCGGGACTACTTTCAGGCCGAGGGCTTCACCGTCTCCCCTCTGCGCGGGATCTCGTCCACCATCACCGGGCCGCGCGCCGCCTTCGAGCGGCAGTTCGGCGCCACGGCCCTCACCGGCGAGCCGCTCGAACTACCGCTGGACCAGCTACCGCGACAGGTGTCCGAAGTCGTGCAGGCGATCACCTTCTCCGCACGTCCCGACTACGGCCCCGGCCATCCCTGACGGTCGCCGTTGGTCTCCAGCCTGGCGTGGAGGGCTTCGGCGTCCGGGTGGTCCAGTTCGGTGAGGATGGCATGCGCCTGCTGCCAGGATTCGGTCGCGAGGCCCTCCTCGCCGGTGGTGGACTGGGTCTCGCCTATGTGGATCAGTACGTACGCCTCGTCGTAGCGGTGGCCGACCGTGCGGTGCAGTTTCAGGGCCTGGCGGTAGCAGTCGAGGGCCTCGCTCGGCTCGCCCGCGCGGTGGTGGGCGTAGCCGAGCGAGTCCCAGCTCGCCGCCTCGCCGTAGCGGTCCCCTACCTCCTGGTGCAGGACGACGGCCCGGCGGCAGTGCTCGGCGGCGCCCGGGTCGCCGAGCCGAGCCTCGAACCAGCCGAGCATGTTGGCGGACCGCGCCTGACCGAGCCGATCGCCGGTGTCCCGGTACAGCTCGTCAGCCTGCCGGGCGTGGACCATCGCGTCGGGCAGGCGGTCCTGCCGGTCGCGGATCCAGCTGAGCGCGAGCAACGTTCTGGCCCGGCCCGCGTCGTCGCCCCGCGCCTCGAACAGGTCCAGCGCCCGGCGCAGTTGGCCGTACGCGTCGTCGTAGCCGTCCGCCGCCCAGGTGTGCCAGTGCGCCCGCCGGTCGAAGAACGTCGCGAGGGTCCACGACACCTGGGTCGCGACCCCTGCGCTCTCCGCCTTGCGCACCGCCTCGACCAGTGCCGGGTGCTGGGCGGCGAGCCAGCTCATCGCCTGCTCGTGATCGGCCAGGCGCTGCGGGGTCACCCCACCCCGGGCCGGCGTCAGGCGAACCGGCCTGCCGTCGGGCCGCAGCAGCCGCTCCGCCTCCCGCGCGGTGTACAGGTAGTGCTCGAGCATCCGGTTCGTCGCCCGGTGTCGCTCGGCGCCGCTGTCGTGTTCCTGGTTCAGCTCGATGGCGTACGCGTACAGCAGGTCGTGCATCGTGAAGTGGCCCGGGGTGTGCTCGGTGACCAGGTGCGTGTCGGCGAGCTCGGCCAGCAGCGGGCGCACGTCGACGACCGGCAGGCCGGCCAGGCTCGCCGCGGCCTGCGCCGTGAGCTCGGGGCCGACGTGCAGGCCGAGCAACCGGAACAGCCTCGCGGCCGCCGGGCTGAGCGTCCGGTACGACCACGAGAAGACCGCGCGCAGGTCGGCGAGCGAGTCGGTGCTGGTCAGCTCGGCGGCGAGGTCCGCGAGCGGAGACCCCGGGTGCGTGGCGGCGCGTGCGGCGGTGACGGTCAGGGCCAGGGGAAGCCGGGCGCAGCGGGCGATGATCTCGTCGACCGCGCCGGGTTCCGCTGTGACTCGGTGGATGCCGACGCGGGCGGCCAGCAGGTCGCGGGCTTCGCCGTGGCCGAGGAGGCCGAGCGTGATCGGGTGGGCGCCGTGGTCGGCGATCAGGCCGCTCAGCCGGTTGCGGCTGGTGACGACGACCAGGCAGCCGGGCGTACCGGGGAGCAGCGGGCGGACCTGCTCGACGTCGCGGGCGTTGTCGAGCACGACCAGGACGCGCTTGCCCGCCAGCGTGCTGCGCCACAGCGCGGCCTGGCCGTCGATCCCAGCCGGAATCGACCGCGGTGGCACGCCGAACGCCTCGAGGAACCCGCGGACGGCTGCGGCGGGGCCGAGCACCGAGCCGGCCGGGTCGAAGCCGCGCAGGTTGACGTAGAGCTGGCCGTCCGGGAATCGCGGCGCCACCCGGTGCGCCCAGTGCAGTGCCAGCGCGGTCTTCCCGACGCCAGGTGTCCCGGACACGACCGCGATCTCCACTGTGGACGGTGCGTCGGCGGGCAGGACGGCGTGCAAGCGCTCCAGCTCGCCGGCCCGCCCGGTGAAGGCCGCGGGTGGCGCCGGGAGCTGGCGGGGTACGGGTTCCGTGCTGCCGGTGGCCACGGTGAGGGCGGGATCCGCGGCGAGGATCCGCTGGTGCAACTGCCGTACCGACGGGCACGGGTCGGCGCCGAGCTCCTCGGCCAGGCGTAGCCGCAACCCGTCGTAGTGGTGCAGCGCGTCGGCCTGCCGGCCGTTGCGGTAGAGGGCGAGCATGAGCTGCGCGGCGAGCCGCTCGTCGAGCGGGTCGGTAGCGGCGCGGGCGGTCAGCTCGGGCAGCAGGCTCGCGTGCCGGCCGAGGTCGAGGGCGAGGTCGTTGCGGTCGAGCTCGGCCGCGAGGCGCTCGGCGTCGAGCGCGTCGCGGACCCCGTTGAGCCACGGGGTGTCCAGGTCGGCGAAGGCGTCGCCGCGCCACAGCCGCAACGCCTCCGTCAGCAACGTCAGCGCCTCGGACCCGTCCGGCGCCGAGCGGGCCAGGGCGATCAGGTGCCGGAACCGGTGCAGGTCCACCGCCGTCGGCTCGACGGTGAGCAGGTAGCCGCTCGGCTGGCGGACGAGCCGCGCCTCGCCGCTGGACGTGACCAGCCGCCGCAGGCGGGACACGTATCCGGAAAGCGCGTTGCGAGCGCTTTGCGGCGGGTGCCCGGCCCACACCCGGTCGGCCAGGGTCGGCACGGGGACCACCCGGTTCGCGTCGACCAGCAGCGCGGCCAGCACACAGCGCTGGCGGGCGTGGCCGACGTCGACATGCCGCCCGCCGACGCACATCGCGACGTCGCCGAGCAACCGGAACTCAACCGTCATCGCTCAACTCCGCGACGAATCGTGTCACCCCGCCGGCCCCGCGGGCAGCCATTTCATGATTCCGACATCATCCCCGACGACCTCCGCCGCACCCTTGGCGGCGACCGGATGCCGTACGAGGGAGGAAACGCATGCCTGTCAGACCCCGCCGAGCCGGGGCGATGCTCCTGGGCGTCCTGCTCGCGCTCGTGGCCGCGCTGGTGGCCGCGGCCCCGGCGCAGGCGATCTACAAGGGCCACGACGCCGACTTCAGCGAGTACCGGTTCATGGTCTCCCTGCGCCTCGCCGGCACGCCGGACAACCCGCGCTGCGGCGGCACGCTCATCGAGCCCGACATCTTCATGACCGCCGCCCACTGCGTCGTCGGCGTTCCCCAGGGCGGGCTCGTCGCCGTGGTCGGCGCCAACATCCCCGACTGGGCCGCCGCGCCGAAGATCGCCACGCTCGGCCACGCCGTCGGTCGGCACTACGACCCCGCCGCGAACAACCGGGACGACATCGCGCTGGTCCGGCTGGCGACCCCGCAGTCCAGCCCCACCGTCCGGCTCGCCACGGCCGAGCCACCTGTCGGGTCGCACGTGGTGATCGCCGGGTTCGGCTGCACCAACATCCCGGTCCCGCCGACCTGCGTGACCCGTCCCGACGTGCTGCAGGAGACCGGCCAGAAGGTGCTCACCGACGCGGAAGGCTGCGGTCCGGAGATCTTCCAGAACCCGCCGGCGTTCGGGCCCACGACCGTCTGCACCGTCGGCATCGACGACAACTCGACGGTCGTGCCCGGTGACTCCGGCGGTCCCATGCTCATCCGCGACCGCTGTGGTGGCTTCCGGCAGGCCGGGGTGCTGTCCCTCGGCTCGGACAGTCCCGACCCGCTCGTCGCCGGGTACACGTCGATCCCCGTCGAGGCGCACTGGATCCGCGACACGATCAAGCAGCTGCGCGCTCTGTGACCACTGTGGAGCGGCGGCACCGCGTGCCGCCGCTCCACAGCAGACAGATCAGTAGCTGAACGTGGTGGCCGGCTCGTCACCGATCCAGTTCCACATCGGAACGGTGCCGCCCAGCTCCGCTCCGTCGATCAATGTCTCGCTGTCCAGTTGCTTGGCGTTGAAGCAGATCGGGCAGACGAAGTACCGCCCGCCCGCGGCCTCGTACCGCTTGACCAGATCCGCCAGCGGCGGGCAACCGTCACACGCCACACCGATCGCGTGTCCCGCGACGGCCAGCCGGACCGCCTCCTTGGACATGAACATGAGCGTCTCGCGGCCGGTCTCGGCCGCGCCGACGGCGACCAGGAACGCGACGGTGACCTTCTCCGGATCTTCCAGGCCAGTACTCAGGCTGATGACCGCTTTGCTTGCCATAACTCCTCCTCGGTTCGGCTGAGCGAACGGTAGGAGCGGGCAAGCGCCGTGTCGTCGGGTGTTCTCCCTACAGATCGAGCGGATCGAGCAACCCGTTGCGCAGCGCGAACAGGGTGGCCGTCGCTCTCGAGGACGCTCCGGTCTTGGTGTAGATCCGCTCGATGTGGGTGCCGGCGGTCTTGCGCGAGATGCCCAGCTGGGTGGCCACGTCGCCGGTCGCGGCACCCCGCGCGATCAGCACCAGGACCTCCACCTCGCGTGGGGTCAGGCCCGCCGGCCCGGTCGGGCGGCGGCGCTCCCCCACGCCGGCTGCGGACAGCACGGCGTCGACGGCGTCGGCGTCGAGGCGTCCGTCCCGCACTTCGCCACGCAGCAGGCTGGTGGCCGCCTTCGCCGGGTGGGCCGGGCGGTGGGCGCGCGGCTCGAGCATGGCCCGGTACGCGCACGCGGCGGCCAGGATGCGCCCGGTCATCGGCACCGCGGCGCCGCCGAGCCCGCGGTGATACCCGCTGCCGTCGGCGCGCTCGTGCGCCAGCGCCGCGACCGCACCGATCCTGCCCAGCACGGCCGGGCGGGCGAGGACCCGTTCGGTGTAGTACGCGCTGAGCCGGATCCGCTCCCACTCGGTCACCGTGAGCGGGCCCGGCTTGTCGAGGATGGTCACCGGCACGCCGTGCAACCCGATGTCGTGGACGAGGCCGGCCCGGTGCAGCACGGTCACGTTGCCGGCCGGCAGCCCCATCACGCGGGCCGCCTGGCCGGCCAGCTCGCCGACTCCGCGGGAGTGCCCGGCCCGCCGGCCGCTGCGCAGGTCGGTGAAGTCGGCCAGCCCTTCCAGCGCGGAGTCGAGCTCCCGTTCGGACAGTCGACGGCCGAGTGCGGGTTCCGCCGCGATCGCCCGCAACGCGTCGCCGTCGGCGTCGCCGTCGCCGTCGAGCT
This sequence comes from Actinophytocola sp., assembly GCF_036555685.1. Classification (GTDB taxonomy): domain Bacteria; phylum Actinomycetota; class Actinomycetes; order Mycobacteriales; family Pseudonocardiaceae; genus Actinophytocola. Next base: position 23,570 of record NZ_DATBKY010000292.1, read on the forward strand.
CGGCAAGCAGGCGGCCCGCGTCCGCACAGAACGCGTCGGCGACGGCCGGCGCGAACTGCCCGCCGCGGCGCGCTCTGGCCACGTCGACGGCCGCGTCCACGCCGCCGTGCCGGTAGTGCACCTCGACGACATCGGCCACATGGAACAGATGCACCAGGGGGGACACACCGGTGTTTCCGGCGCCCCCCGGGATGCCGCGGCCGTCCCACCGCGTGAAGAACTGGCGCAGCGCGGCGCCCACCTCGTCGGCGAGGCCCAGCCGCTCCGCGAGCGTCGCGGTCGTCAGGCAGTGCGACTGGATGCCCCGCACCACACGCCGGCCACCGGTGAGGACCAGCGAGGCCGCCGCCCGGACCCGGCGCGGTGGCGCCTTGCCGGCCCCGGCGTGGCGGACGAAGAACCCGGCCCCCGGCAGGCCGGCGAGATCGACGTCGTAGCTCTCGGCGCGGAAGGCGATGTCGTCGCCGAAGGAGGCCGCGACCTCGGGCGCGTCGGCGACGCACCCCACCCAGGACAACATCGCGACGTAGAACAACGCGTCCCGCTGCTCCCCCGCCACACCGAGCCGATCAGCCAACCGAGCGGCGATGCGCCACGCCCGCAGCAGGTGCTCCATGGGCTGCCCCAGCCCAAGATCGGTCGCGAGCGAGAACGCGGCCAGCACCTCGGCCAACGTGATCCCGGAATCGCGCTTGCCTTCCGCCATATGTGCAGCGTAAGGCGCTATGAGCGCGGGACCGACGATCTAATCAGCCAAGATCGGTGGCTACCGATCGAGCCATGCGGTTCGTAGCATGACAACGGGTTATCCGGCGTGCGCACACGGTGATAGGCGGTGTTCCGCTTCGCGTTTCAGGCACGACGAGCACGGGTATCTCGAACACGCGTTCGACGAAGGGAGTGCCCGTGACCAGCGAAGTCGTTCCCGTGCCGGACAAGGACCCCAAGGACTGGATCACCGGCGACGAGCCGATGACGGGACCGCAGGAGTCCTACCTGCACACGCTCGCACAGGAGGCCGGGGTGGCGGTGCCGGAGGGGTTGACCAAGGCCCGCGCGTCCGAGCTCATCGACCGGCTGCAGGCGCGCACCGGGCGCGGCTAGCCGCGCCCGGTGGGACGTGGGCGCACAATGGCGCGCATGAGCCACGAGGTCGATCCCCGGGTGGACGACTACATCAACCGGCTGCCGGACTGGCAGCAGGAGATCTGCCAGGAGGTCCGCGACCTGGTGCACGAGGCGGACCCGGAGGTCGAGGAGACCATCAAGCGCACGGTCCAGCCGTACTTCGTGCTGCAGGGCAACGTGTGCGCGCTGCTCGCGGCCAAGACACACGTGAACGTGTTCCTCTACGACGGCGCGATCGTGCCCGACCCGGAGGGCATCATCACCGCCGGCCACGACAACAAGACCGCGCGGACGGTGGCCGTCCGCCAGGGCGAGCCGATCAACAAGCCCGCGCTGCTGGCCATGTTCCGTCAGATCATCGCCAACAACCGGGCGGGCGGCTGGCGCAAGCTCAAGCGCGAGGCCGGCCGGTCGTAGCCGGTCAGACCGGACGGTCGAGGTCGACGGTCACGGTGACGCCCGACGTCGAGGTGAACGTCGCCGTGCCCTCCCCGCGGGCGATGTCGACGAACGGGTTGCCCTCGGACAGGTAACACACCCACACGAGCTCCCGCTCCGCGTCGAGGCGGCCGAAGAACCCTTCGGACCCGTACGCGCCCTCGCCGCGGACCAGGAACCCGGCTCCGCCGGGCAGCTCCTGCTCACCGGTGACGTCGACCGTGGCGAGCCACTCCGGGTCCTCCTCGAGCAGCTCGGCCAGGTCGAACTCCTCCACCGCCACCAGGCGGTCGCCGCTCACCTCGACCGCGACCGACCGCCCGTCGGCGTAGAAGACCGCGTCCTCGATGGGCAGCCGGCCGGCCTTCCACAGGTCGTCGATGGGCGCGGTCATCAACGCCTCCTCCGTCCTCGCCCGCCACAGGCGCCGGGCGGCAGCGCGGTCGGCCGGTCGCGCAAGCCCTGGTCGGGCACCGGTTCCCCGTTCGGCCCGCGGTTTCGTGGGTCGCGGTAGCGATCCTGGAACTTCTGCGCCCAGGTCTTGCGCGTCGGCTGGCCGGTCTGCGGGTCCGGGAACACGTCGTTCGGGTTGACCCGCTCCACGCGCACCGGCACCCCGGCCTCGCGCGCCGCGTTGAGCCGGCGGTTGTCGTAGCTGACCAGCTGGCCGTCGACCTCCATGACGTGGATGGGGCTGCGGTCCCAGTCCCACTCGCCCGCCCGCATCGCGTCCGCGTAGCTGTTCTCGGTCACGGTGCGCTGGGAGAAGTTGATGTCTTCCGGATCGAGGAACTCCTGGCCGTTCGACTCGGTCAGGCCCAGGGCGTCGGTCCAGCCGGTCGGGTTGTGCACGTAGCCGTGCGGCGAGGGACCGCCGAAGAGGCCGAGCGGGTCCGGGCTGACGTAGCTCGCGGAGACCGGGTCGTAGTGGCGCAGGTAGTTGTAGTGCAGGCCGGACTCGGGATCGAAGTACTGGCCGGGGAAGCGAAGCGGCGTGCTCGCCGTGCCGGCCCCCACACCGTCGCCCCACAGGTTTGCCCGCCCCTGCCAGGCCACGGTTCCGTGCTCGTCGACCAGCTCCGTCGGCGTGCCGACGATGTCGGTGACGATCGCGTAGAACCGCTGGTCGACCCATGTCTGGTCGGCGGTGCGCACGCGCTCGGTCTGTGCCAGCGGGCGGAACGACGCCGTGTCGTACTCCCACGACGTGGTGTGGCCGGCCGAGTGGGTCTGCTCGACGAGCACCGAGCCGTCCCAGGCGAAGTCGATCCGCTCGGCCACCGAGCCGTCCGCCGCGTGGCGCTGCTTGGCGATGCGCCGGCCCAGCGGGTCGTACAGGTAGGTCCACCGGACGCCGTCCGGCGTCGTCACGCCGACCAGCCGGTCGTCGGAGTTCCACTGGTAGCGCCAGAGATCCGGCTTGTGCGACAGGCGCTTGCGGCGCCGCAGCACGACGCGGCCCTGCCGGTCGTAGGAGTAGTCGGCATCACGGGCGGTCATCGTCAGCGTGCCCGCGGACGTGGCGTCACTGGCGAGGTTGCCGGTGGCGCTGTAGCCGTACCGCTCCGTCCACTGCGGACCTTCGACCGAGGTGACCCGGCCGAGCCGGTCGAGCCCGTAGCGGCGCGGCGCGACCGCGTCGTCCACTGCGGACAGCTCGGCACCCTGGTAGTGGTAGCCGCGCCGGACGACGGCGCCGCCGCCGCTCGCGGTCATCGCCTGGTTGACCAGCCGGCGGTTGACGTCCCAGGCCTGGGTCAGCACCAGGTCGTCGACCTCGCGGCCGATCTCCTGGCCCGCCGCGTCGTAGCGGAACGACATGGTGTGCCTGCCGACCGCCACCTGCGCCGGCCGGGACGCGCCGTCGTAGCCCCAGCGGCTCTCCATGCCCGTCGGCGTGCGCCGGCCGATGCGCCGGCCGAGCGGGTCGTAGGTCGACGACACCGTGCGGCCGTTGACCGTCTCGGTCAGGACGCGGCCGGCGGCGTCGCGCGTGAAGGTGAGCTCGGCACCGTCGCCCGTCGCCCGCTCGATGCGGCCGACGAGGTCGTAGGAGTAGCGGGTGTGCACGTCCGGACCGCGGCGCTCGGTGATCCGGCCGAGCGCGTCACGGGTGAGCCGCACGGTCTGCCCGGCGCCGTTGGTGCGCTCGACCAGCCTGCCCATCGCGTCGTGCCGGTAGGTCAGCTCGCGGCCGTTGAAGTCGCGTTCGGCCACCACGTTGCCCGCCGCGTCGTAGGTGTACTCCCACGTCAGGCCGGCGGCGTTGGTGACCGAGACGAGTTGCAGCGCCTCGTCGTAGGCGAAGCGGAACGTGCTGCCGTCCGGCCGGGTCTCCTCGGTCGGCAGGTTGAAGTGCGTCGTGCGGGTGCGGGTCACGTTGCCGAGCGCGTCGACGTGCTCGACCTCGTTGCCCTCGGGGTCGTAGCGCCAGCGCTCGGTTCCGCCGTCGGGCCGGGTGAGCGACAGCATCCGGCCCTCGACCGTCCACGCGCAGCGGGTGATCCGGCCGAGCGGGTCGGTGACCGCGGTGACGCGGCCGAAGATGTCACGGTCGTAGCGCGTGCGCGCACCGTTCGGATCGACGACCGCGAGCGGCAGGCCGGCCGGGTTCGTCTCGATGCGGCGCACGTTGCCCAGCGCATCGGTGATCGCGACGCGGTGGCCGTGCTCGTTGACGGTGTACCGGGTGACCACGCCGGTCGGGTCGGTGTCGGTGACCAGGTTGCCGCGCTGGTCGTACTCGTGGCGCCAGGTCGCGCCGTCCGGGGCGACGAACGCGGTGACGCGCCCGGCCGGGTCGTACTCGGCGAGCGCCTGCGCGCCGTCCGGCCGGGTGGTGGCGACCAGGTTGCCCGTGTCGTCGTAGGTGAACCGGGTCGTGTGCCCCAGCGGATCGGTGCGTGCGGCGAGCCGGTTGTCGCCGTCCCACTCCTGGGTCGTCGTGTGGCCGAGCCCGTCGGTGATCTCGACGACCCGGTGGTGCTCGTTGATCCGGTAGGTGGTCGCGTTGCCGAGCGCGTCGGTGAACGTCGTGCGGTCGTCGGCGTAGGTGAAGGTGCCGTTGAGGAACCCGCCGGAGCCCTCGTTCGCCACGCAACGGCCCTGCGCGTCGTACACGTAGCGGTACCACTCGCCGTTGCGGTCGGTCCACTTCGTGAGGCGCCCGGCGTGGTCGTAGTCGAAGCGCATCGGGCGGCCGGAGGAGTTCGTCACCTCGGTCAGCCGGCCATCGGTGTCGTGGGCGTACTGCACGAGGCTGACCTCGCCCATCCGGAACCCGGCGAGGTGGCCTGCCGCGCGGACGGCATCGAGCCGGTAGCCGCCGGAGTGCCGCACGGCCGTCACGGCACCGCCCGCGTCCCGGTCGAAGTCGATGCGGTTGTCGTTGTCGTCGGTGATCGCGGCGAGCGGGCAAACCTGCTGCCCCGCCGGGAAGTGCAGCGTCGTGACCGACCCATGTGGACGGATGACGTACTCGTTCGCGGTGCGCGACAACGCCCACCGGGGGCCGGCGACGGGGAACACGGCCTCGAGATCACCCTCGGCCGGGTCCGGGTAGACGAGCGTCATACCGTCCTCGGCGAGGAAGATCACGCCCTGCCCGTCGACCTCGAGCCGCTGGTCCACCGTCGATGCCCAGGTGCGGCCGAACGAGATTCCGGCGCGGTAGGAGGACACGTGCGTGCGGCGCAGCGCGAGTGGGAGAACGCCCGGCAGCTCGATGTCGTCGTGGGCCAGCACCATGTCGCCGGTCACGACGTCGATGGGGTCGTTCTCGCAGACCCGCTCCTCCTCCGGGACGGACTCGCGCTCCGGGTCCTTCGGGCGGTTCGGCGAGTCCGATGTGGATGGTGAGTCGCCGTTGCGGCTGCCCGCCGGCGTGGTCGACCCGTCCGGGCCGGTGCCGTCGGGGTGTGTCCCGGACGGCGTCGTGTCGGGCGCGTCCGGTGCGTGCGTGTCCGGCGCGTGCGACGGGGAGGTGGCGCTGCTCGGGCTGGTGGTGCCGGGCGCGTGGCCGTCGGCGCGGCGGGTGAGCTTGGCCAGCTTCTCGAAGATCTCGTCGAGCTTGTCGATGATCTTGCGAATGCGTGGTGAGACGTTGCCTATGGTCTTGACCAGCTTGCGGACCACATCGGCGACCTTGTTGACCACCTTGGTGATCGCGGCCGTGGCCTGCGCGACGACGGCCGGGGTGGCGAGTCCGAGCGTGGCGGCCACCTCGGCGGCCCAGGCGATGAGCCGGCCCACCAGCTCGCCGACCATGTCACGGATGAACTCGCGGACGAACGCGACGACTTCGCCCATGATCATGACGCCGGCGGAGATGCCGTCCGCCAGCGTGCCGGCGCCGGCGAGCGCGTCGGCCGTCTGCGTGGCGTGGCCGCGGTAGCTGTCGGCCGCCGTGCCGGTCCAGCCGGCGGTTCCGCCGGCCGCCTCGGCGCCGTACTCCTGCACGACGTTCTCGACCTCGGCCGCGACGTTGCCCCAGGTCTCGGAGAACGACCGGATCACCGGCGGGTCGCCCGCGAACCAGTCCAGCGCCTCCTTCAGCGGCCGGACGTGCTCGATCAGCCAGGACACGCCGTACGACGCGAGCGTGCCGAGCGGGTCGATCACCATCGACAGGACCTCGAGGCCGGCGCCGAGCACACCGAGCCCGGCCTCCACCCAGCTCCCGTCGGACACGCCACCCGCGATGTCGACGCAGGCCTCGGCGATGCCGATGCCGGTCACCGCGTTGGTGGTCTCCTGTGGTGCCGCGACCAGCGGGTTCCCGTCCGGCATCTACATCTCCCCCTCGATGGTCCGGAACCGGTCCTGCTCGGCGGTCTCGGTCGTGCCGTAGTCGCGCGCGGTGTCCCGCACCTTGCCCGCGATGTCGGCCATGGTGTCCGCCCCCTGCCGCAGCGCCCGGACCCCCATCTCCTCGAACGGCTGGAGCATCGCCGCGAACGGCTGGCACACGACGCCGAACGCGTCGTTGTTCATGGTCACCGTGTTCGCCGCGTCCACGGCCGTCCGCAGCCGGTCGGTCAGGCCGTCCACCTTGCCCGCGTGCCCCTCGAGCTCGCCGGTCAGTACGTCGTAGCCGTCCGCCATCGTTCCCCTCGCGCGCTCGTCGCCCAGCTCGGCCGTCGGTGGGACGCACCGGAAGCCACCGCGGTGCCGTCGTCGCCGAAATTCCGTGCACGCCCCGACGTGCTCGACCCGCGACACCCTATCCGGCCCGGGCCGGTCGACGGGCGCGTTCGCGGCAGGTCGAGCAGGTGTGGTCGTCAGAGGCCGACGCGCACTCGACGGGCATCGGGCTGCTGCTTGCAACGGGTTCCCGGCGCTACCCGAAGCTCCCGCGGTCGTGAGGTCAGCGGATCCGCCTGCCGGTCTCCGCGCAGGAGTAGCCGCCCAGGTCCTCGACCGCGGTGCGGAAGCCGGGGCTCGACAGGAGATCCCACAGCGGCGCCAGCAGCGGGTCGTCGATGTCGCTGACCACCAGGTCGTACGGCTCCTGGGCGACCGGTACGAAGTCGAGACCGAAGGCACGTGCCGCGGCGAGGATGCCCATGCCCACGTCCGCCCGGCCCGCTGCCACGGCGGCCGCCACCGCGAGGTGCGTGTGCTCCTCGCGGGCGTAGCCGGGCACGTCGGCGGGGTCGATGCCCCGCCGGGCGAGCTCGTGGTCGAGCAGCGCTCGGGTGCCGGCGCCGCGCTGGCGGTTCACGTAGTGCAGGTCCGGCCGGGTCAGGTCCTCGACGCCGGTCAGGTCCAGTGGGTTGCCGGGTGCGACGATCAGCCCCTGGTCGCGGTGCACCAGCCGGACCACTGCCGTGCTGCCGCCCAGCAGCCGGTCCACATAGGGCAATGTGTACTCACCCGTGGCCGGGTCGAGCAGGTGTGAGCCGGCCAGGTGGCACAGGCCGTCGCGCAGGGCAACCAAGCCACCGAGCGAGCCGACGTTCGACGACGCCAGCGTCATGAGTGGGTCCCGCGCGCGGAGGGCCGACGCGGCGAGGTCGAGGACCAGGTCGTGGGAGCCGATCGCCACGATGGTGCGGTCGATCTCGGCCAGGCCGCGCAGGAGCTCGATCCGCACCTTCTCCCCCGCGTGGTGACCTTCCACCCCGGACGGGACGACCAGCAGGCCGTCGGCGCGGACGAGGGACGTGAGCACGCCCGCGCCGCGCGGCAGCGGGGTCGCGACGACGCGGTCCCGGACGCGGCCGAGCCGCACGCGCACCCAGTCGTCCATGCCGATGGTGGACGGCAGCTTGCGCGCCAGGTGGGCGGTCGTCGACGGGCGCTCGCGCGGCGCGGCGCCCTCCAGTTCGGCCAGCGCCGGTGCGGCGAAGATGTCGAACGTCAGCGCCGCGGACACCGGGTAGCCGGGCACGCCGACGACCGGTGTCCCGTCGACCGCACCGAGCACGACCGGGTGGCCGGGCCGCACCGCGACCCCGTGCACCGCAAGGGTTCCCGCGTCCGCGACGACGCGGGCGGTGTAGTCGTCGCGGCCCGCGCTCGAGCCCGCGATGAGCAGGACGAGGTCCGCCTCGGCCGCGGCGGCGCGCAGTGCCGCGGTGATCAGCGCGGGGTCGTCCGCGACGATGTCGGCGACCCGCGCCTCGCAGCCGACCTCCCGTGCCTGGGCGGCAAGCATCAGCGAGTTGGTGTCGAGGATGTCGCCCGGCTCGAGCTCGCTGCCCACCGCGCGGATCTCGTCGCCGGTCGGGATGATCGCCACCACGGGCGGCCGGCGCACCGCGAGCGACACGACACCCGCGGCGGCGCAGGCCGCGACATCGACCGGGCGCAACCGGTGGCCGGCCGGCAACAGCAGCTCGGCGGCGCTGATGTCCTCGCCGATCGAGCGCACGTGCTGGTACGGCGGGACCGCCGCGCGCAGCTCGGCCTTGCCGTCGACCGCGCGGTGCACGTGCTCGCGCATGACGACCGCGTCGTAGCCGGCGGGCATCGGGTCGCCGGTGTCGACGACCTCGTAGTCGGCCAGCAGGACCGGCGTGGTCTCGGTCGCGCCCACGGTGTCCGCGGTGCGGACCGCGATCCCGTCCATGCCGGCCGAGTCGAACGCGGGCGAGGACCGCGCCGCCCACACGGGCTCGGCGGTCACGCGGCCCACCGCGGAACCGACCGGGAGCCGGACCACGTCGATCCGGGCCGGGCAGCCCGCGGCCGCACGGGCCTCCCGCCACGCGGCGATCGCCTGCGCGGCCGGCACGTCGGAGACGAACGGGCTCTCCGGACCTTTCGACACAGGACTCATCGGTACAGGACGACCTCGACCTCCGTGCCCCCGTCCAGCCCGGTGGCCGGCTCGGGGATGCGTACGTAGCCGTCCGCGCGGGTCAGCACCGACAGCAGCGCGGACGGGCCGAACAGCGGCTCGGCGACTCCTTCGTGGACGGTCACCTGCACGATGTCCAGCCGGCCGCTCGCCGACGCCAGGTCGCGCGACAGCCGCGCGCGCGTGCTCGGTACGGGGGGTGGAGCGTCGCAACCGGACAGTCGCCACAGCAGCGGGATGCCGACCTGGCCGAAAACGACGAGCGCGGACAGCGGGTTGCCGGGCAGCCCGATCAGCGGGATCCCGCCGCAGTCCGCCAGCAGCGTGGGCTTGCCCGGCTTGATCGCGAGCCCGTGGCACCAGATCTCGCCGACGGAGGCCACCGCGCCCGCGGTCTCGTCGCGGGCGCCGACCGACGAGCCGGCGGACACCACGACGAGATCCGACTCCGGCAGCACCTCGGTCAGCCGGGACTTCAGCGCGCCGGGCTCGTCGTCGACGATGCCCGCGAGCACCGGCTCTCCCCCGGCGTCGGCGACCAGGCCGGCGAGCGCGGACGCCGTCGCGTCGCGCACCTGGCCCGGTGCCGGCGACACCGTCGAGGGTGGCACGACCTCGTCGCCGGTCGAGATGATCGTGACGCGCGGCCGGGCGTGCACCGGGACGGCGGTGACCCCGGCGGCCGCGAGCAACCCCAGGTCGGGAGCGCGCAGTGGCCGGCCCGCCGGCACCAGCGTGCCGCCGGCCGCGACGTCCTCGTCCGCCCGAACCACCCCGCCGCCGGGCGCGACCGGCCGGGTGACCTCGATCGTGCCGGGCATCGTCTCCGCGGTGTACTCGACCATCACCACCGCGTCCGCGCCCGCGGGCAGCACTCCTCCGGTCGGCATCGCTACGCAGCCGCCCGGGCGGACCGCGACCGTCGGCTCGGCGCCCATCCGCACAGTGCCGAGCAGGTCCAGATAGGACGGCAAGCCCTCGGAGGCGCCGTACGTGTCGGCCGCGCGCACGGCGAAGCCGTCCACTGTGGAACGGGCGAAGCCGGGCAGCGGCGCGGCCGCCGACACCGGCGCCGCGGGCACCCGGTGCAGGGCCGCGGCCAGCGGGACGTCCTCGACGGGCGTGCGGTGCGCGGGGCGGAACCCCGCAAGGGCTTCGGCGACGGTGCGGGTGGAGAAGAACTCGCGTCCGCTCACCTCGGCGGCTGCCCCCCGTCACCCTCGGGACGCGGCTGCGGGCGCGCGGCCGCGCCGCCCTTGTCCAGGCCCAGCACCGAGACCACGGGTCCGAGCGCGACCTGGCCCAGCCCGCAGATCGACGTCTTGCGCATGGCCTCCTCCAGCTGCAGGACCCGCCCGCGCCGCGCGTCGTCGAGGGGCGAGCCGGCGTCCAGCACCTCCCGTAGCAGCGTGTGGGCCTTTGTGGACCCTACCCGGCAGGGCACGCACTTGCCGCAGGACTCGTTGCGGAAGAAGCGGAGCACGTTCGTGGACGCGGCCAGCAGGTCGGTGCCCTCCGCGAGCACGACGAGCGCGCCCGAGCCGAGCATCGTGCCGGCCTTGGCGAGCGTGCCGAAGTCCAACCGCAGGTCGAGCTGGTCCGCGCCGATGAAGTTCGACGACGCACCGCCCGGCTGCACCGCGCCCACCGCCCGGCCGCCGGACACCCCGCCGGCGACGTCGATCAGCTCGCGGACGGTCGTGCCCATCGGCACGCAGTACACCGCGGGGTTCTCGACGTGGCCGGACACCGCGAAGAACTTCCAGCCGACCGACTCGCCGGCGCCCTGGTCCTGCCACCACTGCGCGCCGCGCTGCAGGATCACCGGCACGTCCGCGAACGTCTCCACCGAGTTGATCAGCGTGGGCCGGCCGTGCAGGCCGTAGGTGCCCGGGAACGGCGGCTTGTTCCGTGGCTCGCCGCGGTGGCCTTCCATGCACTCCAGCAGCGCGGTCTCCTCGCCGAGGATGTAGCCGCCGGGCGAGACGAAGATCTCGAGGTCGAGCCGGCGGCCGCTGCCGCACGCGTCCGGCCCGATGACGCCGCCCGCTCGGAGCGCCTCGATCTCGGCGCGCAGGGCCCGCTCCTCGGGGCCGTACTCGTGCCGGATGAACACCCAGCCCTGCTCGGCGCCGACCACGGCCATGCCGAGCAGCAGCCCCTCGAGCACGAGGTGCGGCTGGTCGGCCAGGATCTGCCGGTCCTTGAAGGTGCCCGGCTCGGACTCGTCGGCATTGCAGATCGCGTACTTGACCGGGTCGTCGGTGCCGGCGACCAGCTCCCACTTCTTGCCCGTGGGGAAGCCGGCGCCACCCATTCCGCGCAGCCCGGACTCCGACAGCGTGGCCACGATCTCGTCGGCCCGGAGCTCGCCGCGCAGCAGCGCACGCAGGGACGCGTAGCGTTCCGCGACGCCCGTGCCGGCCGGGTACGGGTCGTTCGGCCACGGGTCGGTCCGGCTCGGGGTCGCGACCGGCTCGCCGACGCCCTTGTCGCGGGCCGCGGTCACCAGCGAATCCACATCGGACATCGCGCCGGGATGCTCGTTGACCGACGCGGCCGGCGCCACGTCGCAGCGCCCGAGGCAGGACACCTCGACGAACTCGACGTCGGTGTCCTCGCCGTACCGCGCGCGCAGCTCCGCGATCCGGTCCTCGCCGGACCGCGCCCAGCAGGACAGGTCGTGGCAGACGTGCAGCGCGACCTTCGCGGGCGGCGTCGTGCGGAAGTGCGGGTAGAACGAGATGAGCCCTTCGATCTCGTACCGCGGCCGCCGTGCCTCGCGGGCCAGCTCCTCGAGCTCCTCGCGCGGCAGCCAGCCCAGCCGGGCCTGGATCGCGTTGAGCGCGGGGATCAGCGACGGACCGGGGAACTTCCCGGCCCGCGCCTCCACCCCAGGGACGCGGCGCGCCCTCGCCTGTGCCGCCCGCTCGGGACTCAACATTCCGCCTCCCCGGAACTAAACCTTGTGGTCACCATCGTTGGTTCCGTCCAGTTCGGCACCTACTGTGGCTGGGTTGCGCCCCGTTCCCCTCGGGTGCGGTCGACGGCCACGGGACTTCATTCCTGCGCTCCCAGGACGCTTGCCGTTCCGTTCTCTGCGTGGTCGGCGCCCAGGGCCTCGACCTGGATCGCGCAGAACTTGAACTCCGGAATCTTGCCGAACGGGTCGATCTCGTCGATCGTCAGCAGGTTGGCCGCCGCCTCCCGGAAGTGGAACGGGATGAAGCAGTTGCCCAGCTGTTCGCGGTGCGAGATGCGCACCCGCAGCTCGATCACCCCGCGCCGCGACCGCACCCGCACCATCTCGCCGTGCGCGAGGCCACGGTCGGCCGCGTCCTTCGGGTGCATGTACACCTCGGCGATCGGCGAGATCGTGTCCAGCGCGTACGAGCGGCGCGTCATCGACCCGGTGTGCCAGTGCTCGAGCAGCCGGCCGGTGTTGAGCACCAGCGGGTACTCCGCGTCCGGCAGCTCCTTGGCCGGCAGCCACTGCGCCGGCACCAGGTGCGCGAGCCCGTCGTCGGTGTTGAACCGCTCGTCGAACAGCACCACGGTCCCGTCGGTGTGCTCGGGGTCGGCGTTCGGGTACAGCTTGCCGGAGAGCCCGAGGTTGCCGTGCTGCAGGTTCGCGTACGACGGCATCAGCGCGACCATCTCGTCGAACACCTCGCTCGCGGAGGTGTAGGACCAGTCGAGCCCGACGCGCTGCGCGATGTCCTGGATGACCTCCCAGTCCACTCGCGCCTGGCCCGGCGGGTCCATCACCTTCCGGCCGAGCTGCACGCGGCGGTCGGTGTTGGTGTAGCTGCCGTCCTTCTCCAGGTAGGACGACGCCGGCAGGATCACGTCGGCGAACTCGGCGGTCTCGGTGAGGAAGATGTCCTGCACCACCAGGAAGTCCAGCGCCGCGAGGGCCTTGCGCACCTTGTTGATGTTCGGGTCGGACAGGAACGGGTTCTCGCCCAGCATGTACATGCCGCGCACCCCGCCGGGCTTGAGCACGGAGCCGATGATCTCGGTGACCGTCAGGCCGCGGTTCGGGTCCAGCTTCGTGCCCCACGCCTGCTCGAACCGCTCGCGCGTCCCGTCCTTGTCCACGCCCTGGTAGTCCGGGTAGAACATCGGGATCAGCCCGGCGTCCGAGGCACCCTGCACGTTGTTCTGCCCGCGCAACGGATGCAGCCCGGTTCCCGGGCGGCCGACGTTGCCGGTGATCGAGCACAGCGCGATCAGGCAGCGGGCGTTGTCGGTGCCGGTGGTGTGCTGGGAGATGCCCATCCCCCAGTAGATGACGGCCGCGCCCGCCTCGCCCCACACGCGGGCGACCTCGCGGATCAGGTCGGTGTCCACGCCGGTGATCTGCGCGGCGCGCTCGGGTGGGTAGTCGGCGACCGTGCGGGCCAGCTCCTCGTAGTTCGACACGCGCGCGGCGATGAACTCGCGGTCGATCAGCCCGAGGCGGATGACCTCGTGCATGAGCGCGTTGTAGAACGCCACGTCCGTGCCGGGCTTGACCTGGCAGTGGTAGTCGGCGTGCTCGGCGACCGTGCTCGCGCGCGGGTCGACGTACACGATCTTGGTGCCGCGCCGGCGGGCCTGCTTGAAGAACGAGCTCGCGACCGGATGGTTCGCGGTCGGGTTGGACCCGGTGATGATCACGACGTCCGCGTTCGCCACGTCGCCGTAGGTCGTGGACACCGCGCCCGAGCCGACGCCCTCGAACAGCGCCGCGACCGACGAGGCGTGGCAGAGCCGCGTGCAGTGGTCGACGTTGTTCGTACCGAACCCGGCCCGGATGAGCTTCTGGAAGAGGTAGGCCTCCTCGTTGGAGCACTTCGCCGAGCCGAAGCCGGCGATCGCGCCCGGCCCGCCCTCTGCGTGGATCTCCTTGAGCCGCCGGGCCACCAGGCTCAGCGCCTCCTCCCAGGTGGCCTCCCGGAAGTGCGGCAGGACCTCGTCGTAGTCGACGAGCCCGCCCGGCTTGCGGCGGCCCTTCTTGCCGCCCTTGCCCCGGCCACCACCGCTGCGGTCGCCGCCCTCCAGGCCACGGCCGCGGTCGTTGTACATGTCGCCGCGGACGTCGGCGGACAGCGGCCCCTTCGGGTAGGAGTCCTCGCGGCGGATCAGCGGCACCGTGAGGCGTTGCGGCGAGGCGGCGTAGTCCCAGCCGTAGCGGCCCTTCACGCACAGCCGGCTCTGCGAGCCCGGCTGGTCGCGGCCTTCGGCGAAGGCGATCGCGCCGCGCTCGCGGTCCACGTAGTAGGTCAGCGCGCAGCCGACGCCGCAGTACGGGCAGACGCTGTCGACGGCGTCGAGCTGCTCGCGCGGCTGGATCGGGATGTTGTTGATCGGCTTGTTGGTCAGCGCGCCGGTCGGGCAGGCCTGCACGCACTCGCCGCACGTCACGCAGGAGCTCGCGCCCATGGGGTCGTTGAGATCGAACGCGATGGTGGTCGAGTAGCCCTTGCCGGAGCGGCCGATGACGTCGTTGCCCTGGATGTCGTCGCACGCGCGCACGCAGCGGTCGCAGAGGATGCAGGCGTCGTGGTTGACGTCGATGACGGGGTTCGACGAGTCGTGACCGCGGCCCGAGCCGCACGGCAGGTCGGTCGTCTCGCGGGCGACATCGAACCGGTCGGCCAGGTCCAGCAGCATGTTGTCGGCCGTCGTCGTCTGCTTGGGGTCCTCGGCGCGCGGCGGCTGGTCGGAGATCAGCAGCTCGGTCAGCACCGCCCGGTTGCGCTCGATCTCCTCGGTCCGCGTCTTGACGGTCATCCCGTCCTCGCACGGCCGCACGCACGCGGCGGCGAGCACGCGCCCGCCGGTGTCGACCACGCACATGCGGCACACGCCTACCGGGTCGTAGCGCTCGTTGTGGCACAGCACCGGGATGTCGACACCTACCTGCTTGGCGGCGTCGTAGATCGTGGTGCCCTCCGGCACGGTCACGGACCGGCCGTCGATCTCGGCGGTAACGGTCCGCACCGACGTCTCCGGTTCCTCAAGAGTCGTCATGTCGCTCCGTTCTCATGGTATTGCATACAGCATACGACTATGGCTGTGACCCGGTCGTGAGGCCGACGCTAGGCGTCCAGAAGAAGATCCGCCAGATCGGCGGGCGCCACTCTGCCGTCCTGGTCCAAACCTCGCGCGGCGTAGTAGCCGGCGACCATCGCACGCAGGCGATCGGCGGTCAGTGTGACGGTCCGGCCGGACCCCAGTTCGAGCGGTGTCGAGAGCATCCGGGCGGGCAGCGTGTCGTCCGCCGCGGTGGCACCTTCGCGCAGGTTGAAGGCCCGTTTCGCGCGGACGATCCGGCGCGCGGCGGCGTGCAGCTCGGCCGCGTCGAGGTCCCAGCCGGTGACCAGCGCGAGCAGCCGGGCCCACTCGGCGAACGGGTCCTCGAACACACCGCGGAGGAACTTGCACAAGATCATCGAGTCCATCACGGCCGCGCGGTCCTCGGTGTCGACAGCGGCCGCGACGTGCGCGGATCCACCGGCGAACCGGTCGACGTTCCCGGACAGGTCGGCCTCGTACGCGCCCGAGCGGTTGTGGTCGGCGCCGCGGGCGTTGACCGCCAGACCGAGCGCCATCGACTGCAGGCTGCGCGGCTCGTAGCCGGGCATCTCCAGGCCCTTGACCTGGGCGGCGAAGTCGATCGAGCCGTGACCGACCAGTTCGGCCGCGCGCCGCGAGCCGTGCGCGAGCAGCTCCCCGACACCGGGCTTGCGGCCGCCGATCTCGTCGAGCGCGCGCAGCAACGCGGCGCCATCGCCGAAGCGCAGCCACGGCTCGTCGATGAGGCCGCGCTCGACGCACTCCATGGCCCACGCGATCGTGCCGCCGGCGGAGATCGTGTCGATGCCGAGCTCGTCGCAGCGCGCGCTCGCCGCGAACACGTCGTCCGGGTCGTCGACGCCGCACAGCGGGCCCAGCGCGAACACGTTCTCGTACTCCATCCGCTGGCTGCCGCCACCCTTGCGGGCGTAGATGTGCTCGCAGCCGATCGAGCAGGAGGCGCAGCTGTTGCGGGCCACGCCGCGCAGCTCGTGCAGCTCCTCGGCCGCGAGCCGGGGCGCGCCGTCGAACGTGGCGGCGGTGAAGTTGCGGGTGGGCAGCGTGCTGACCGCGTTGAACGCCAGCAGGTTCGCGAGCGTGCCGAGCTCGCGGTACTTCGCGGTGGCCGGGCCGAAGCTGCGTTTGCGCAGGTCGCGGGCGGCCCGCAGGACGCTTTCCTGGTCGGCCACGCCGACCTTGGTGGCGGCCTTGACCAGCACGGCCTTGATGTTCTTCGCGCCCAGCACGGCGCCGAGGCCGCCCCGGCCCGCGTGCCGGCCGTCGTGGCTGATCGTCGCGTAGCGCACGCCGCGCTCCCCCGCCGGGCCGATCGCGGCGGTGCGCCAGCCGCGTCCGAACCGTTGCCGTGCCTGGGTTTCCGCGTTCGCGGCCGGCAGCCCGGCCAGCTCGGGCGCGGGTTCCAGGCGCGCGCCGTCGCCGTCGACGAGGAGCACGGACAGCTCGTCGGCGTGGCCGCGGATCACGATGGCGTCGTGGCCGGTCAGCTTGCCGGCGATCGCGAACTGGCTGGACGCGAGCGCGTCGGTCAGCAGGCCGGTCAGCGGGGACTTGGCGACCACGGCGAACTTGGCGCTCGTCGTCAGCGGTGTGCCTACCAGCGAGGAGAAGACGAATGCGAGCGGGGCTTCGGGAGCCAGCGGGTCGACCTGCGGCGGGGCGAGCCGGTGCAGGAGCCAGGTGCCCAGGCCGACGCCGCCGAGGTAGGACCGCAGGACGCGGTCGTCGAGCTCGAGCGGGGTGCCCGTGGCGGCGCGGCCGCTGACGTCGACGACCAGCGCGCGTCCGAAGAATCCACCCGGGGCCATGTGTCGACTGTATGCCTCGCCGTCCGTCAGCCGCCCGCGTCGGCCGACAGGAAGGCGACGGTGTCCCCCGCGACCAGCGGTGTCAGCGCGTCGCGGGTGACCTGGTCGCCGTTGAGCGCGGCGACGACGTGGCGGTCCAACGTGAGGCCCACCGCCGCCGCGGCGGCGCCGATCGTGGCCGCGTGGAAGGTTCTCGGCCGGTGCCCGCCGCCCTTGGCCAGCGCGCCGAACCGCTCGATCACGACCTCCGGCGGCTCCCGGTCACGTGCGGCCCGGTAGTCCTCCGGCGTGTTCACGTTGACCACGGAGTCCAGCTCCGGGTCGTGCTTGGCGAGCGCGGTGTCGTCGAGCAGGGCGGCGTCGTCCAGCTGCACGACCTCGCAGTGCTTGAAGATCATGCCCGGCCGCTGGTTGCCTTGAGCCAGCAGGTCGGCCACCAGCCCGGCGATCCGCGTGCGGTACGCGGCGGCCAGCGGCTGGCGGAACCCGCGTGCCACGGGCAGCGCCACCTCGGCGTCGCCGGCGAGCCCACGCAGCACCCGGCGCACGTACGCGGGGTGCAGGAACGGCAGGTCGGTCGAGCACACGAACGCGACGTCGGCCCGGTCCGCGACCGCCGCCAGCCCGGCAGCGAGCCCTTGCATCGGCCCGAGCCCCTCGACCGGATCCTCGACGACCGCGACCCCGCCCGGCAGTGCGGGCAACGCCTGCCCAGGCGCCGCGACGACGACCACCGGCCCGTCGACCGAACGCGCGAGGACCGCCGCGGCCCGGTACAGCAACGTGGACCCGTGCCACTCGAGGTCGGCCTTGGCGGTACCCATGCGGGTGGAACGCCCACCCGCAAGCACAACACCAGCCGCGGTCACCTGCGCGATGATAGCCAGCCTCCCGGTTCCGCCGCCCAGGCCGCGAACCTCGAGCTTCGTCGGCCGGCGAGCCGGGTCACTCGACGCCGAGCATGACCTCCGTCGACTTCACCAGGACGGTGACCGGCTTGCCGGGCTCGAGCGCGAGCTCCTCGGCCGCGTCCCTGGTGATCGACGAGACGATCTGCTGGCCGCCGGTGAGGGTGACCTTCACGATCGACATCACGGCGCCGGGCTCGACCGAGTCGACGGTTCCGCTGAGCTGGTTACGCGTGGACAGACGCATGAATGGCGCTCCAAGACGTGTAGCTGCACTAACGGCCGCAGGCTATGCCGTTCCGGCGGGCGCGGCCACCTGAGCGTGATCTTGGTCTGCGGCGGATGCGCCGCCGATGGCCGAAGCTCATGTCTCGCATCGTGCCGTTCTCGCGCCGCAGTGGCGTCCATGTGCTGACATGCGAGCGGCCGGCGTGGAAGCTGTCGTGGTAGGGCAGTTGCGAGAGAGGTGAGCGATGACTGCGTCGACGCCGATCTGGTCGACACGGGTTGAAGCGGTCGGACTGATCCTGCGCGGCCGGACCGCACACACCGCCGGCCCCATCGCGGCCATCGTGGGCACGGTCCTGTCTGTGGTGAACCAGGCCGACGTGATCATCGGCGGGCACGCCACGGCGGGCACGTGGGTACGGATCGCGGTCAACTACGTGGTGCCGTTCATCGTGGCGAGCGTCGCCTTCCTGTCGGCCTGCCGCAAACGACATGCCGACCGCTGACGACATCGGGTGGGCCGCCCGGGCGGGCCGCGTCGGCGACCAGGCAACGGCCGAGGTGCTCGAGGCAGCACGGAAGGCGATCGACCGCTGCCTGTCGCGGCCCTGACCGGCGAAGGCGCCTACTCGAACGCGCGGAGGTAGCGCGCGGTGGCGAGGTCCTGGACCCGCCGGCCGAGTGGACCGGCGAGTTTGGCCAGTGCGGTGGCGGGCCGCGAGAAGGCCGTGATCGTGAAGGTCGCGCTGCCGTCGGCCCGGCGCTCCAGGACGAACGCCTCCTCCCCGCTCTCGGCATGGCCGGGCAGCGTGCCGTAGGCGAAGCCGCGGCGTTGCGGCTCGTCCACGACGTAAACGACCCGGCACGGCGCCCGCACCGCCAGCGGGCCGATCCCGAAGCTCAGCACGACGACGGCGTCCGGCACGACCCGCTCGTCCGACACGGCGACGCGAAGACCGGCGCGCTGCTGCACCTGCCATCGAAACAGCTCCCGGGCGGCCCCGTCGAGGTCGACCCCGGCCGGCAGCGCAGCCGTGCGGGTGATCACCCGGTAGCCGCGCGGCAGGTCGCCGGCCGTCGCACCGACCTCCGGATAGGTCAGGCGTTGGGTACGCAGCGCCGCGGCCCGCGCCGGCTCCAGCAACTCGATCGCCACGCGTCAATTCTGGCCCGTCCGGCGCCTGACCGCGCGAAGCCGGCCGCGTGAGAGCGGTCGGCGCCGCCAGGGCCGGTGGTGTGCCGGTCGGCCGGAGTTCGGGGCCGAAGGCGGTTCCCGGTCAGTGTTCGTGGCCGAGCAGCCCGTCGACGAAGGCGCGCAGGCCTTCGGCGTACGTGTCGCGGGCCGTCAGCTCCGGCCAGCGGTTCGCGAGCGGCGCGAGATTCGGGAACCGGGACGCGTCGAGGTTCTTGAAGATCACGTCGCGGTAGCGGGGGCGGTCCTGCGCGGCGCGGCGCTTCGCGTGTGCGCGGACGAGGATCTCGCCGACCGTGTAGTACCAGATGCTGCGGTACAGCTCCACGGCCTGCTCCGGCGTGCGGCCGCAGTCGAGCGCGCCGCCGACGATCGTGTCGACCATCCACAGCGCCGACTCCCCGAGGAGGTTGTCCGCCGTCAGCATCTCGGCGGCCTGCGGCCACGCGGCGAGGCCGTCGTGCATGACGGTGGCCGCGAGGACGATGCGCTCTCTCGGGTCCGCGGGCAGCGGCGGTCGCTCGATCTGCTCGGCGTAGTGGTTGAGCAGCTGGACGAGCAGGTCTTCCTTGTCGCGCACGTGGTGGTACAGCGTCGTCGCGCCGACGCCGAGCTCCGCGGCCAGCCGGCGGATGGTCAGCTTCTGCCAGCCGTCCCGGTCGATGATCCGGCGCGCCGCCGCGAGGATCCGCTCGCGCGACGTGGTCGGCGGCCGGCCGGTGCGGCCGTGCGACGTCGCTGGTCGTGGCATCACCACATCATGCTGCTCCCCGCGATCCGGCGCGAAACCGGCACGCGGTCGCCAATCGCGTTCGACACGTCGACGCGGCTGGTGATACTTTCGGAACATGTTCGAAAACCTTGACTCGATTGACCTCTACGACCACCGGATCCACCTCCGGCACGGCGGCGTGGCCGACGCGGGCACAAGACCCGGCGGTCCGGCCGACGCCGCACTCTGGACCGTGGGGGCGTTTCACGCGGACAGCGACCGGGCGGTGCACGCGGATGTCTGGGAGCGCCACCCGACCGGGCACGAGGTGCTCGTCGTGCTCTCCGGCGAGCTGCATGTCCACCTGCGCGACCGCGGGAACGCGCCGGCGGCGACGCTGACCGCGGGCCGGTCCTTCATCGTCCCCGCCGGACGGTGGCACCGCCTGGCAGTCGTCGAGGCCGGCGACATGTTGACGATCACCCCGCGCGCCGGCACCGAACACGAGAAGGCGGCGGAATAACGATGAGCACCCGACGGCCGATCCTGTTGGCGTGCCTGGCCGTGTTCGGCCTCATGGCGGGCCAGCAGATGCTGAATCCCATCCTTCCGCCGCTCGCCCGCGAGTTCGGCTTCGGCGAGCTCGCGCTGGGCACCGTGTGGGCGGTCGGCGGCGCGGGTGTCGTCCTGGCGAGCCCGTTCTGGGGTCGCCGCGGCGCGTCGTGGGGACACCGGCCGGTGCTGTTGATCTCGCTGCTGGGCGCGCTGGCCGGCCTGCTCGCGTTCGCGATCATCGCGCAGGTCGGGCTGACCGGCGTGCTCGCCGTGCCGCTGCTGTTCACGCTGGTCCTGCTCAGCCGCGGCGTCGTGTTCGGCCTCGCCTGGGCGGCGACGCCGGTGACCGCACAGTCCTATGTGGCCGACATGACCTCCGGCACGGCGGAGCGCGTGCGCGGCATGTCCATGATCGGCGCGGCGCAGGGCCTCGCCCTGGCCGTCGGGCCCGCGCTGGGCGGCGTGCTGAGCCTTGCCGGCCTGCTGGTGCCGATCTACGCCGCACCCGTCGTCCTCGGCGTGATCGCCGTGGTGGTCTGGCGCGGCCTGCCGCGGCCGCCGGCCGGCCGGGCACGTCCCGCGACGGTGCGGATCAGCCCGCTCGACCGTCGCATGTGGCCGTTCCTGACCGTCGGGTTCGGCCTGTACCTCGCGCTCGCGATCGTGCTCATGACCGTCGGCTTCCTGGTGCAGGACCGGTTGCACCTGGGCACGCAGGAGACCGGTCGGGTGACGAGCCTGGTCCTGCTGGCCTGCGCCGGGATGGTCATCCTCGTCCAGGTCCTGGCGGTGCCCCGCCTCGGGTGGGCCCCGGTGCGGCTCATCCGGGTGGGCACCGTCGTGATGGCCGCCGGCATGGTCGTCGTCGCCTTCGCGTCGAGCGAGATCCTCCTCGACGCCGGGGTCGCCGTGCTCGGCGCCGGGATGGGGTTCGGCACGCCGGGGTTCATGTCCGCGCCGACGCTCCTGGCCACCCGCGAGGAGCAGGGCGCCGTCGCCGGGCTCGTCGGCTCCAGCAGCGCGCTCGCGTTCATGGGCGGCCCGCTGCTCGGTACCGGCCTCTACGAGATCGCCCCCACAGTCCCCTACCTCCTGGGTACGGCGCTGCTGGCCGCCCTGGCCGGCTTCGCGTTCGTCCACACAGGAATACGGCAGGCACCGGTGGCGGCCGCGGTGCCGTCCAGCGAGGACCAGCTCGTGGGCTGACCGCTCGGGGAAGGGCTCGCTTCCGTCATCCATCGTGCGCGTAAGGTGAGCGCGGAATCCGTCCGCGTCGCTGGGGGTGGGATGGCGGAGCCACAAGCCGCGTGTGTCCGCGGTACCGGGCTGTCCAGGCGTGCCCTGCTCCGCGCCGGCGGGCTCGGCTCGGCGGCCATGGCGCTCTCCGGCTGCTCCGTGCTGGCGAGCACCGCCGGCGTCGGGGACAACGTCCGGGTGGGCGTCGCGTGGAGTGCCGCCGAGCTCGAGGCGTTCCGGGCCGTGCTCGCCGGCTACCGGTACGGCTACGAGCTCGTCCCGCTCGGCGACGACATCGCCTCCGCGCTCGGTGCCCGCACCGCGGGGCGGCCCGACGTGGTGGCGATGCCGCAGCCCGGGACGGTCAGCGCCAGCATCGACGATCTGGCGCCCCTGCCGGACGACGTGTGGCAGCCGGCGTACGACGGGATCGCCGGCGCCCGGGACGGCCGGCACTTCGCGCTTCCGTTCAAGCTCGCGCACTCGTCGGTGGTCTGGTACCGCAAGCGGCTGTTCGACGAGCACGACCTCCGGCCGCCGCAGACGTGGTCGGACTGGATGGAGCTGAACCAGCGGATCATCGACGACCCCGCGCTCAGCGACGCCGGGATCGCGCCGCTCGCGCTCGGCTGTGCGGACAGCTGGCTGCTGGCGGTCTCATTCGAAAACGTTCTGCTGCGCCACTTTCCGGCCACCTACGACAAGCTGAGCGAGCCGTCCTACGACCCCGACCTGTGGCGCCGCGGCGACGTCGAGGAGGCACTGCGCATGCTGGCCGGCATGTGGGTCGTGCCGGGCGCGGTCTCCGGTGGGCTCGACCGTGCGCTCGTCCTGCAGTATCCGGACGCCGTGCAGGAGGCGTTCCTGTACCGGCGGGCCGCGATGGTCGTCGCGCCGGACTACGCCGAGTCCGTGATCCGCCGGTTCGGCGCGCCGGAGGGCGAAGTGGACACGTTCACCTTCCCCGCGCGTGAGGGCACCTCTCCCCCGCTCGCCGTGGCCGGCGACCTGCTGGTCGTGGTCAAGCCGGCGCGCGAGTCCGCGTGGGACCTCCTGCGCTACCTGGCGAAACCGCAAGCACCGATGCCGTGGATCCGGGACACCGGCGGCTTCATCGCGGCGAACCCGGAAACCGACGACCGCTACTACAGCACCACCGAGCGCCGGCTCGCCCGCGAGGTGCGGGAGCAGCCGATCCGCTTCCGGCTCGCCGACCAGCTCGGCCCGGTCGGCGGTCGCGACGGGCTCGGCCGTGTCCTGCAACAACTCGTGCGCGCCCTCGCCGACGGCACGCCACCGGCGACCGCGGCACGCGAGGCCGCACGAAAGATGGTCACGATCGCGGAGGACGCCGGATGACCCCGCGGTACGTCGAACCCCAGCCCGGCCTCAAGCTCGAGGTGGCCGGGCGTGAAGTCGCCGGCCGTGCGCTCGACCAGACCGGCGACCAGGGCCAGCCGACGCGATTCCTGCTCGGCGTGCCCGCGGTCGTGCTGCTGCTCGTGCTCCTGGTGCCGATCGTGTGGACCGTGGTCTGGGCGCTGCACGCCGACATCCCGCTGATCGGCAACTTCGTCACGGTCGTCACCGATGAGGACGCGCTGGCCGCGGCGCGGAACAGCGTGCTGTGGGTGGGCATCGCGCTGATCGTCGTCGCGCTCGGCTACGGGATCGCGGTCGTCAGCAGGGTGGTCCACGGGCTGTGGCGCGTCCTGCTGTACCTGCTGATCCTCCCGTTCGGCGTCTCCGCGCTCGTCTCCGGCGCCCTGTTCCGGATGATCTTCGACCCGGCACCCGAGCGCGGCATGGCCGGCGCGCTGTTCGGCGGGGACGTCGTGTGGCTCGGGCCCGGGCTGATCTGGCTCGTGCTCGCGTCGTCGTTCGCCTGGACCTGGGTCGGTTTCGTCGTGGTGCTGTTCCGGGCCGGCCTGGACGCGCAACCGCGGGGCGAGCCGGTGCTGCTCGGCCGTTCCGGACTCCCCAACCCGGGGCCGGTCACCTACATCGTGCTCCTGACCGTGCTGGTAGCCGCGATCCGGGTGTTCGACCTGGTGCTGATCGCGGCGCCGGGCTCGATGCAGGACGACGTCGACGTGGTCGGGCTGCACTGGTGGCGGATGACCTCGCGCAGCGCGGACACCGGCGCGCCCGCCGCCCTCGCGGTGCTGCTGTTCGTCATCGTGGGTGCGCTCAGCCTCGCGACCATGCGGCAGCGCCGGGCCGAGCAGGAGATCCCGGCGCCCGCCGAGCCCAGCGGACCCGCGACCACCACGTCGGCGAACCGCCGGTGGCTGAGCTGGCTGGTCGGGATAGGCCTCGCGGTGCTCTGGCTGGTGCCCGTAGTGATCTTGCTGGCCACCGCTTTCCACGACCCGAGAGCGGCCGGATCGGCCGGCTGGTGGCGGCTTTCCGGCCTCGGGTTCGAGTCGTTCGCCGAGGTGAGCGCGAGCTGGCTGTGGCCGGCCGTCCTCGGCAGCGTGTTCCTCGCCGTGCTCGCCACCGCCCTCGTCGTGGCGGCGGCGGTTCCGGCGGCCTACCTGCTCACCTGGGGCGGGATGCCGAGGTGGCTCACCCGCTCGCTGACCCTGCTGCTCGTGATCCTGGCCGTGGCGCCGGTGCAGATGTACGCCGGGCCGCTGCGCGACATCTTCGACGCGCTGGGCATCGCCGGAGCCCGCACGCCGCTGTCCCTCGTGCACGCGGCGGCCGGCCTCCCGTTCGCCACGCTGGTTCTGCGCACCGCGTTCCAGGCGGCGCCGCCGGATCCGTCGGGCACCCGCCGGCCCGCGCTGGACGGCACCTGGCTCGCCCGGTACATGCGGGCGCTGATCGCGGTGGGCGTGCTCGAGTTCGTCCTGGTGTGGAACGACTTCATCGTCGGCTTCCTGATCAGCGGCCCCCGGTCGACGCCGCTCAACCTGCTGCTGTGGGGCGAGGCGCGGCAGTTCGGCATTTCGACCGGCACGGTCGCCGCCGGGGCCGTCGTCGCGTCGGTGATTCCCGTCGCGCTGCTGCTGGCCACCTGGCCGAAGGTGATCTCCGGGCTCGCCGGAGGTGCCACCGAATGAGCGACGGCAACCCCACGGTCAAGACGTTCCTCAGGCGCATCGGCGTGTTCGCGCTCGGCGCGCTGGGCTGGTTCCTCGCTGCGCTGGCCGGCGAGCTGATCGGCAACCAGGCGAACGCGACCGAGGTCGGCCAGCGGATCGGCTGGTACCTGCTGATCATCGGGATCGGCGTGATGCCGCTGATCGCGGTGGGGTGGGCCGGGATCAAGCTGTGGCAGTGGCGGCATCCGGCATTGCCCGAACCGCCTGCGCCGGCGACGGTGACCTGGCCCGCCGAGCCGGACCCGCCGGAGTGGCGGCCGCCGGGCCCGGTCTACGAACGTGACGCCGAGGTGGCGATGGTGGTACGCACGCTGCTGGACACCGGTGTGGCGGTGGTGTGCGGGGCTCGTGACGTCGGCACGTCCGCGGTCGCCGAGGCGGCGGTGCAGTCGCTGATCGACGAGCGGCGGATCGAGGACCGGTATGTCGTCCGGCTGGACCTACGCAGCCGGTCGAGCCGGAGCCCGGACGACGCGCGGGCCACGGCGGGTCGCATCCTGTCGATGTTCCGGTTGGACGAGCCGGCGAACGGGACGCCGGAGGTCCTGGCCAACGCCGCCGAGCGGCTGCACGACGTGCTCGCCAAGCGGTACTCGGTGCTGTTGCTGGACAACGTGACCGCGCCGGACGAGATCTCTTGGCTCCTTCCACAGTGGACGGAGCGGAACAACCGCCAGCCGTGGCTCGTGATCGCCGGCGAGATGGCGATCGGCGCGGCCGTACCGGGCAGCCGCGTGCCGGTCGCTCCGCTGTCGGCGGACGGGATGCGCAAGATCTGGTACGCCGACACCGACACGGTGCCGAAGGAGCCGCCCCGTCCGCTGCCCGACCGGCGGCACCGGTCCTTCCTGGCGCGGCTACGCGACGTGCTCCGGCCACGGCCCGACGAGGCACAGCCGGCCCCCCCGTCCACTCGGGACCCGATTGACGAGCTGGTCGCGGTCTGCGGCGGCCGGCCTCGCGCGATCAAGGCCGTGGCACGGGAGACGTCCGGATCCGAGCGTGACGCCGAGGTGGCCAAGCTGCTGTCGTCGCTGCACTCCGACGAGCGCAACCCGCTCGTCGGGATCTGGCGGGCCATCAAGGTCCGGACCGAGGACAGCCTGAGCCCCGCGGCGGCGTGGCTGCTGCACGCGCTGGCCGAGCTCCCGGTGACCGCGCTGACCCGAGACGCGATCCGGGCGCTCGTGGCCGCCCGCGTGCCGGACGCGGACGCGGGCTCGGCTGACTCGCTGCCCGCGCCGTTCGAGGAGCTGCGGGTGCGGGGGTTCGTGTACCGGGTGCGCGACCGGTACCGACTGCCGCTGGAGATCCGGTGGGCGATCACGGGCCAGACCCCCGAGAAGAACCTCGAGATCGCGCGGGTCGCCGTGCCCGCGCTGGTGCGCCACCACGCGGACCGCGTGGTACGCCAGGCGAACCAGCTCGACGTGCGGTCGGTCGGCGCCCGGGCGGCGGCGTGGCTGCACGAGGAAGAGCCGTCCCTGCGCCCGCTGTTCTCGGCCGAGCACTACCAGGACACCGCGGTACTGCTCGCGGTGATCGACGACCTGGCGCGCATCGCGAGCGCGCTCGAGTACTGGTACGTGCGCGAGCAGCAGGCGGACGGCTTGCTCAAGGTCAGCGCCGCGTTCGGCGAGCTGGCCGACCGAGCGGACCGCTCCGGTCTCGCCGCGCTGGCCGCGGCGCGCCGGGCGACCGCGCACCGGATGGTCGGGCACCGGGAGCAGGCGATGGCGTCGCTGGCCCTGGCAGCCGGCGAGGCGCGCGACCCGACCGCGAACGACCTGGCGGCCGAGCTCGTGACGCGCGTGCGGGTGGAGAAGGCGTTGCTCGGAATGGCCGCGACCCGGACCGCGGACCGCGAGAAGGCGCGCCGGGAGCTCGAGGAGATCGCCTGCCGCAAGCGGCATCCGGGTGCCGGCATCGCGATGCTGAACCTGGGCGCGCTGCACCTGGCGGAGAGCTCGTACGACAAGGCGCTGGGCTACCTGGAGAAGGCCGAGGCGATGGCCCGCGAGCGGCACGACGTCGGCTGCCGGGCGCAGGCGGTGGAGCTGCGCGGGATCGCGCTGGCGGCAACCGATCTCGCCGAGGCGGTGCCGATGTGGCAGGAGGCCCGCCAGCTGTTCCAGGCGATCGGCGAGGAACAGGGCGAGGCACGCTGCCTGCAACACCTGGGCGCCGCGGCCCTGTCCGATCCCGCTGTGGCCGAAGTCCTGACCGACGCGGTCGAGCTCCTGGAGAAGGCGAAGCAGCTGCGCGCCGGCCAACCGGACACCGCGCTGGTGGACGAGTACCTCCGCGCCGCGTCGGACGAGCAGGACCCGGACCAGCCCGCCGCCGCCCCGACGTCGTGACCGCTCAGGCCGTGCTCAACCCGATGTCCGGAGGTGGTTGCCCGCCTCGCGGGTGATGTCCACTCGAGACCGGACGGCGAGTTTGGTCAGAATGTGCGACACGTGCGTCTCGACCGTGCGGGTGGACAGGACCAGCTGCTCGGCGATCTGCTTGTTCGACAGTCCCTCGGCGACCATCGCGGCGATCCTGGTCTCGGTCGGGGTGAGGCTGTGCCAACCCGTCCGATCCTGGCGGTGCTTCGATCGGGGCCCGCGACGGACGCCGTACCGGCGCAGCCGGGCACGCAGATGGGCCAGGTCCCAGTGCGCGCCGAGCTGGTCGTAGAGGTCGTCCGCCCGGGTGAACGCCGTGCGCGCGGAGGCGCGATGACCCTGGATCGCGTGCCCGACGGCGGCCGCCTCCAACGCCTTGGCACGCAACAGCGGGAGGCCCGCGTCGCCGAAGAGGTCGGCCGCGTCCTGGAGCAGCGCCGGATCGTCGTCGAGCAGGCCGCGGCAGTAGGCCGCGGCGGCACGTCGATGGGGTATGTCCGCCTGTCGGGCCAGAGCCTCGGCTCGAATGGCGACATCGGCGGCGACTTCGGCGGATCCGGTTCGTGCGGCCAGCCGAGCGACTTCCGGAAGCAGGTCCTCCATCTCGTCGAGTTCCTCGAGGTTGTCGGCCACACCGGCAGTGAGTAACCCCAGTGCTTTGCCGGTATCGCCGGAGATTTCATGTTCTAGGCTTCGCGCGGCGGCCAACGTCGCGATGACACGTGTACCGATCTTTTCCGCGCTGGAGGCGGCAGACGCCAGGTGTCTCCGTGCCGTGATCGGATCGCCGCGATGAAACGCGATCACCGCGGCCACTCCTCGGTCACAACAGATCACGGCCGGATCTTTGAACTCGTCCGGCAACGTCTCGACTTCCGCCTGGGCGTCGTCCCAGCGCCCTACTCTGAACAACAACTCACCGAGCGCGCTCTGGGCCTGGGCAAGCCGCACGAGGCTGCCGGCATTGTCTGCGCGTTCGCGCACTCGCGTAGCCGCAGCTATGCCCTCGTCATAGCGGTCCAGGTCGCCGAGCGCAACTGCCTCATTGACCCGTAACAGCAGGCCGAGGTCTGTGAGGGCGGTGTCGCCTTCGACGACGTCCAGCGCACCCTTGAACAGCGGAAGGGCGGTGGAGGCGTCGCCCCGCATCATCGCGACGATGATCAGCACGTGCAGGGACCAGCCGATCGCCCAGCTGTCGCCGACTTGCTCGGCCACGGCAAGGGCTTCTCGGGCGAGTTCATCGGCCGTCGTTACTTCGCCTAGGTTTCGCTGGGCCCGAGCGACCAGTACGAGCAGCCGCGCTCGTTCCCGGTCGGTCAGATTCGGCCGCCTGAGTGCGCGGGTCAGCGACTCGAGTGACTCGCCCGTCCGGCCGGTCAGCGCCCGGCACTGCGAAACTGTCCAATGTAGATCAGCTAGTGCCTCGGGATCGGCGACGCGCTCCATGGCTCGGGATGCGATGCGCTCGGCCTCGGCGTGCTCCCCCGCCCGGAACAGCGCGTCTGCCAGCCGGCCGACCAGGGCCGCACCCCGCGTGCTCGTGACCGGCGACCGGCGGCATGCCAGGCGCAGCACGTCGATCGCGGTCCGCGGGGCCTGGGCGACAAGTGTCGGCGCGGCGTCGGCGAGCCAGCTCAGCAGCGTTTCGTCCAGCTGGCCGGCGTTGGGCGTGCTGAATGCGTGTAGCAGCTGCTGGGCGACCCGCCGGTGCGGTACGCCCGCCCTGGCGAGTGCGCGGGCTGTGTCGAGGTGCCACGCGGGGCGGACGGCCTCCGCGATCCCGTCGTACAACGCCGTGCGGATCAGCGGGTGCCGGAACGCGAGCCGCTCACCCGCATTGCGCAACACCCCCGATGCGAGCGCCTCGTCGATCGCCGGCACGAGTGCCGGAATGCGGCGATCCACCACGATCACGAG